>NZ_CP064655.1:0-314583 GCF_018141525.1 Miltoncostaea marina | reverse complement strand
CGAGGAGGAGCTTGATGGCCTCCGTGGCCATGATGCCCCCCATCACGCCGGGCAGCACACCGAGCACGCCCGCCTCGCCGCACGAGGGCGCCATGTCGGGCGGCGGCGGCTCGGGGAACAGGCAGCGGTAGCAGGGCCCGTCGTAGGGCCGGAACACCGACGCGTGGCCCTCGAAGCGCAGGATGCTCGCGTGCACCAGCGGCTTGCGCGCCATGAGCGCGGCGTCGTTCATCAGGTACCGGGTCGGGAAGTTGTCGGTGCCGTCGATGATCACGTCGTAGTCGGCGATCAGGTCGAGCACGTTCGACTTGTCCACCCGGAACTGGTGCGTGTTGACGGTCACGCCGGGGTTGAGCGCCTCGATCGAGGTGCGGGCCGACTCGCCCTTGTTCATGCCGACGCGGTCGGTGGTGTGGATGATCTGGCGCTGCAGGTTGCTGGCGTCCACGACGTCGTCGTCGACCAGCCCCAGCGTGCCGACGCCGGCCGCGGCCAGGTAGAACGCGGCGGGCGAGCCGAGCGCGCCGGCGCCCACGAGCAGGGCCTTCGAGTCGAGCAGCTTGAGCTGGCCCTCCTCGCCCACCTCGGGGATCAGCACGTGGCGCGAGTAGCGCGAGCGCTGCTCGGGGGTGAGCGTGCGCGGCACGTCGAAGTCCTGGCCGCTCTGCTTCCAGCGCTGGAAGCCGCCGGCCAGGCTGGTGACGTTCTCGAAGCCCATCTGGCGCAGCGTGGTGCCGGCGAGCAGCGAGCGGTTGCCCGACGCGCAGGCCAGCACGATCTCCTGGTCTGGACGGGCCACGCCCGCGATCCGGCTCTCGAGGAAGCTCCGCGGGATGTGGACCGCCCCGGGGATGTGTCCCTCGTCCCACTCGCTCTGCTCGCGGACGTCGATGACCAGGGGTGCGTCGCCCGCCTCCCGGCGGGACGCCAGGTCGGGGACCTGCACCTCCGGCACTTGCTCGCGTGCTGTCGCGAGGAGATCCTGGTAGCTGCGCGCCATGCTGTCTCCCGTGCTGCGGCTCGTAACCAGTGATTCTACCCGGGATTCTACCCTTTTCGATCTCCCGGGTCCGCGGGCGACGCCTGGCGGCGCCCCCGTTGCT
This sequence comes from Miltoncostaea marina, assembly GCF_018141525.1. Classification (GTDB taxonomy): domain Bacteria; phylum Actinomycetota; class Thermoleophilia; order Miltoncostaeales; family Miltoncostaeaceae; genus Miltoncostaea; species Miltoncostaea marina. Next base: position 313,480 of record NZ_CP064655.1, on the reverse strand, counting down.
TCAGGAAATGTAGTGCCTGCAGGGGGGAGGATGCCCCGAGCGATGACCTCACTCCCCAAGAGCGCCTTCGCCAACGTGGACGCGCGCATGCGCTGCCCCACCCCCGACTGCTGGGGCGACCTGCTGCTCATGCCCACCGGCAGGACCGACGCGGAGGGCATCCCGTCGTTCCAGCCCTTCACGGCCTGCCCCCTGTGCGGCACCGCGTTCGAGCTGGAGCAGGACATGAGCGACCGTGACCTCTTCCTGCGCGTGTCGTGGCTGCGCGCGAACCCCGGCGCGGAGGAGCCGGCGTGAGCGCCCGCCGCACCGACCCCGGCCCGCTGCCGCGCATCGGCAGGGCGATCGCCGCGCCCCTCGTGAGCGGGGCGGTGGGCGCCGTGGTCTTCCTGATCATGGTCCAGGGCGCGTTCCGCCAGGGCCACACGACGCTCGACTTCAACCACGTGCTCGGGACGGTCATCCAGGGCGAGGCCGAGGAGGTCGGCAGCACCCAGGAGGCCCTCGGCGTGATCGGCGACACGGCGGGGCCGACCGGCCTCAACGCCACGCTGCTCGCGGGCATCGCGCTGATGGCCGTGCACGAGCTGGTCACCACGCGGCTGCTGCGGCGCCACTGGCTCGTGCAGGCGGTGCCGCTGTGGATCCTGACCGTGCTCGCGCTGGGGCTGGTCTACGCGCCGGTGGCCGACGCCCGGCTCGACACGCCGATCGGCGTCCTCGGCGCGGACAACGGGGCCATGACCCCGGTCGTGCTGATCTTGTCCGCGCTCGGCTTCGCCCTCATCGCGGCGCGCTGCTACGACCTCCTGTCGCGGGCCTCCTTCTGGCGCTCGCGCGGCGAGAGCATCGAGGACGCCCTGGCCGAGATGCCGGGCGTCGGCGCCGCGGGCTCACTCGAACTCGCCGAAGAGCACCGCGAAGAGGGCGGCGTGCGCCCCTGAGCTGAGGCCGATGGCCTCGGGCGGGCAGGCCCGCAGCAGCTCCTCGTAGCTCCCGAACGCGTCGTCCGGCGCCACCCGGCGGCGCAGCGCCGCGGCGTCGGCGCGCTCGCCGCCGGGCGCCCGCAGCGCGGCGGCCACGTCGTCGCCGGTGATGCGGCGCTCCGGGTCCACGCCGTCACGGTACGCCCTAGAGTGAGGCGATGAGCGCGACCGCCCCCGCCGTCGCCCGCCCCCGCGCCGACGGCGGCGCGATCGACCGCCGCGGCATCGCGCTGCTCGCCTCGGGACACTTCGTGATCGACGCGACCGTGGGCGCCGTGCCGGCGCTCATCCCGGTCTTCACCGCGATCTACGCGCTCTCGGACCTGGCGGCCAGCATGATCCTGGGCGCGTCGCTGCTGATCTCGTCGGCGATCCAGCCGTTCTTCGGGATGCTGGCCGACCGGCGCGCCACGCCGGCCTTCCTGTGGGGCGGCGTGGCGGTCGCGGCCGCCGGCCTCGCCCTGGCCGGTGTGGCGGGCGGCTACGCGGGGGTGCTCGCCTGCATCGTGGGCTCAGGCCTCGGCATCGCGGCCTTCCACCCGGAGGCCGCCCGGGTCGCCAACGCCATCTCGGCCGACCGCAAGGCGACGGGCGTCGCCTGGTTCATGCTCGGCGGCAACGCCGGCTTCGCGGTGGGACCGCTCATCGCCGCGCTCTTCATCCCCGTCCTCGACGCGCGGGCCACGCTCGTCTTCCTCGTGCCCGGCGTGGTGGTCGCCGCGTGGCTGCACGCCGAGCGGCGCCGGCTCGCCGTGCCGGTGCCGCCGCGGCTGCCGCGCGCGGCCCGCGCGGTGCGCCGGGCGAGCACCGGCGCGGTGGCCCTGCTCCTGCTCGTGACCAGCATGCGCACGTGGACCCAGTTCTGCGCCCTCGCGCTGGTGCCGCTGCTGCTGACCGACGAGCGCGGCTTCTCGGACCAGGCGGCCGGCTTCGCGGTCGTCGCCTTCTCGGGCGCCGGCGCCGCCGGCACCCTCGCCGGCGCCTGGCTGGCCGACCGGGTGGGCGGGCGGCGGATGCTGGTCTGGAGCATGCCCGTGGTGGGCCCCCTGCTCGCCGCGTTCATCCTGCTGGACGGGGCGCCGGCGATCGTCCCCCTGGCGGCCGCGGGCTTCGTGCTGATGTCGTCCTTCTCGGTGACGGTGGTGATGGGCCAGGAGTACATGCCGGACCAGCTCGCCCTGGCGGCCGGGCTGATGATCGGCTTCGGCGCGATCGGGTCCGCCCCGCCGGGCCTGGCGATCTTCGGCGCGCTCGCCGACGCGGCCGGCCGCGAGGCCGCCCTGTGGGGCGTCGCGGCGCTGCCGCTGATCGGCGGGCTGCTCGCCCTCGCGCTGCCCGCCGGGCGCCGGGCGGGGGAGGCGGTCTGATGGCCCGCCGCGGCGGCGGGCCGCCGCAGGGCGACCTCTTCGGCGAGGCGGTCGAGTCGCGCCTGCAGCGCTCGCGGCCGCTCGCCGCCCGCATGCGCCCGGAGCGCATCGACGAGGTCGTGGGCCAGGAGGCGCTGCTCGGCCCCGGCGGCGCGCTGCGCGAGGCGATCGTCGCCGACCGGGTGCCGTCGATGATCCTCTACGGGCCGCCGGGCAGCGGCAAGACGACCCTCGCCCGCGTCGTGGCCCACAGCACCTCGGCCGCGTTCGAGGAGCTGTCTGCGGTGTCGGCCACGGTCGCCGACGTGCGGGCGACCATGGCGCGGGCCCGCGACCGCCTGGCCGCCGGCACCCGCACGGTGCTCTTCCTCGACGAGATCCACCGCTTCAACCGCGCCCAGCAGGACGCCCTGCTGCCGGCGGTCGAGGACGGCCTCGTCACCCTCATCGGCGCCACCACCCAGAACCCCTGGTACGAGGTCAACGCGGCGCTCGTGTCGCGCATGCGCGTGTGGGTGCTGGAGCCGCTGGGCCCCCGCGACGTGGGGCGCCTGCTCGACCGCGCCGCGGCCGACGAGCGGGGCCTGGCCGGGCGGGTGCGCCTGACCCCCGAGGCCCGCGACGCGATCGTGGCCCGCGCGGGCGGCGACGCCCGGGGCGCGCTCAACCTGCTCGAGGCGGCCGCCGCCGGCACGACCGACGGCGCCGCCATCTCGCTCGACGCGGTGCGGGCCGCCTCCGGCGGCCGCGCCGTCGTCTACGACCGCGCCGGCGACGCCCACTACGACACCATCTCGGCGTTCATCAAGAGCCTGCGCGCCAGCGACCCGGACGCGGCGATCTACTACCTCGCCGTGATGCTGAGCGGCGGCGAGGACCCCAAGTTCATCGCGCGGCGGCTCATCGTGGCCGCCAGCGAGGACGTGGGCAACGCCGACCCGCGCGCCCTCCAGGTCGCCGTGGCCGCCGGCCGCGCCGTGGAGTTCGTGGGGCTCCCGGAGGCGCGCATCTCGCTCGCCCAGGCGACGACGTACATCGCGCTCGCGCCCAAGTCGAACGCCGCGTACCGCGCCATCGACGCCGCCCTGGCCGAGGTGGAGCGCGAGGGCGCCCGGCGGCCGCCGCTGGCGCTGCGCGACGCGAGCGTGGCCAACGCCCGCGGGCTGGGGCACGGGGCCGGCTACGTCTACCCCCACGACCACCCCGACGCCGTGGTGGAGGGCTCGCTCATGCCGGAGGGCCTCGAGGACCGGGTCTTCTACGAACCCACCGACCGCGGCGCCGAGGGCGAGCTGTCGGCCCGCCTGCGGGCCATCCGCGCCCGCCTGCGGGAGGACGACCAGCCCTTCTAGCCGAGCCGCCGCATGGACGCCTTCTCCGCCGAGCACCTCGCGGTCCTGGCGGGCACGGCCGTGGCCTGCGTGGCGATCGGCGCGGGGGCGCGCCGCGCGCCCGCGGACGCGCGGTGGCCGCGGCTGGCCGGGTGGGCGCTCGCGGCGCTCCTGCTGGCGAACGAGGTGGTCTTCACCGTGGTCCACCACCTCGACGTGGGGCTCTCCGCGCGCGACGACCTGCCCGTGCACCTGACCGACGTGGCGACGCTGGTCGCGATCGCGGCGCTGTGGCGCCCCTCCCCGCTGGCGTTCGAGCTGACGTACTTCTGGGCCTTCACCGCCACGCTGCAGGCGCTGATCACGCCGGACCTCGGCCGCTCGTTCCCCGACTACCGCTGGTGGTGGTTCGTGGTGGCCCACTCGGGCGTGCTCGCGGCGGCCACGCTGCTGGCGTGGGGGCTGCGCCGCACGCCGCGCCCCGGCGCCCCGCTGCGCGTCGTCGCGTGGACCGTGCCCGTCGCCGTGGCCGCGGGGCTCGCCTCGTGGGCGTTCGACGGCAACTACATGTTCCTGCGCGAGCCGCCCGGCAGGGGCAGCCTGCTCGACCTGATGGGCCCCTGGCCCTGGTACGTGGCGAGCGCCGCCGCGCTGGCCCTGGCGCTGTTCTGGCTGCTCGACCGGCCGTTCGGGCGGCGGCGCGCCGCGGCGCGGCTCGTTAGGGTCGACCGCGACGGGAGGATGTGACGGATGGCACAGGACACGACGGGCGTCGCCGCCCGCCTCGATGAGGACCTCAAGACCGCGATGCGCGCCGGCGACAAGCTGCGCGTCGGCGCGATCCGCCGCGCGCGGGCCGCGCTGAAGAACGCCGAGATCGAGGCCCGCGGGCCGCTCGGCGACGACGGGGCCGCGCGCGTGCTGCGCGGGCTGGTCAAGCAGCACCGCGAGTCGATCGAGCAGTTCCGGGCGGGCGGGCGCGACGACCTCGTGCAGCAGGAGACGGCCGAGATGGCCGTGCTCGAGCCGTACCTCCCCGCCCAGATGGACGAGGCCGCGATCGAGGCCGTCGTCTCGGAGGTCATCGCCGCCGAGGGGGCCTCGGGGCCCTCGGACCTCGGCCGCGTGATGAAGGCCGTCATGGGCCGCGTCGGCTCGGCCGCCGACGGCAAGCAGGTTCGCGCAATCGCTGGACGCCTCCTGGGAGGAGACCGATGAGCACCACCCCGCCACCCGGCCCCGGCGCGCCGCCCCCGGAGGAGCCGCCGGAGGGCCCCGCCTCCGCCGTCGGCGCGGGCACGCACTCGCCGTCCGACGCGATGACGAGGTACGACAAGGAGAAGGACGCCTACCACTGCTCGTACGGCATCCCGCAGCCGGCGCTCGCGGTGCTCGACCCCGAGCGCGAGCTCATCGTGCGGGTCGACCGCCACTCGTTCCGGGTCGTGGGCTTCTCCATCCCGAACTTCACCGAATGGCACGAGAAGCACGCCGACGAGGAGGGCAACTTCGCGGTCGACCTCCCCGAGGTGTGGCCGATGGACCAGACCGACACGAGCGGGGCGACGGGCTACTCCTGGTAGCCCGGCGGCCCGCCGGGCTCAGCCGCGCAGCCGCGCCACGCGCGGCGCGCCGCGCGGCGGCACCACCACCCGCATGCGCGCGCCGGCGTAGGTGACGCCGGCGCGCCGCGGCGCCGTCACGGTCACGATCAGGCGGCGCGTCGCGGCGCGTCGCAGGCGCGGGTCGCGCACGACGGCGCGGCCGCGCGCCACGCGCACCCGGCGCCCGCCCACGCGCACGGTGGCCCGGGGCGCGAGGCCGGACAGGCGCAGCACGAGGCGGCCGGCCCGGCGGTCCACCGACGCGCGGACGCGCCGGACCGCCGCGACCCGGCGGACCGCCCGGGCCCCGCGCACGCGGGCGCCCGCCGCGCCGGCCGCGGGCGCGACGGCCGTCACCGCGGGGGCGGTCGCGGGCGCGGGCGGCGCGGGCGGTGGCGAGGGCGGCGGCGCGGGCTCGCCCGCGGGCGGCGATGCCGGCAGCCCGGCGCCGAGCCGCGCGACGGCCGCGGCGACGTCCGGCCGCGGGCCGATGCGGCCCTCCTCCGGGGCGACCTGGGGCGCGCCGGTGGCCACGAGCAGGTCGCGCACCTCGGCCGGCGTGAGCGGCGTGCCGTCGCGTGCGATCTCGGCGCTCTGCACCACGGCCACGGCGCCCGCCACGGTGGCCGCCGCGCTCGAGGTGCCGTCGAAGCAGGCCGTGTAGGAGCGGTCGCCCGACGCCCCCCACCCCGCGTCGCCGTAGCCGCTCGTCACCACGCCGGCGCCGTGGCCCTGCAGGTCGACCCGGGCGCCGAAGTTCGAGCCCTCGATGCGCTGACGGTCGGCGGCGGGCGAGTCGTCCTGCGCGCCGCCGCCGGCGCCCACCACGATGGCGCCGCTGTGGTCGGGCGCGTCGGGCCCGGCCAGCCACGGCGCCAGCGCGCCGATGTCGCCGTCGCCGTTGCCCGCCGGCTCCACGACGGTGATGCCGGCGTCGACCGCCTCGCGGATGGCGGCGCGCACCCCCGGCAGGAACTCGATCGGCGTATAGCGCGGCACGCCCGGGTCGGCGGGCCCCTGCGCGACCATCCCCTGCAGCTCCACGAGCAGCACGTCGCCGGGGGCCAGGCGCGCGGCGGCGTCGCGGATCGCCTCGGCGGGCCGGTAGCCCCCGGCCGCCGAGTGCGGCGCGACGGGCACGAGCTCGGCGTCGGGCGCGATGCCGCTGATGCCCGCGCCGTCGTCCTCGCCGCCGAGGATGCCGAGGACCGCCGTACCGTGGTCGGCCGACCGGTACTCCGGGGGCAGGCCCGTCAGGGGCCCGGCGGCCAGGCCGCGGCCGGCGAGCTCCACGTGGCGCTCGCGCCACTCGTACTCGACGTCGGCGATGCGCACGCCGGCGCCCCGGGCGGCGCCGCCGGCGCCGAGGGCGCCGAGGTGGTCCTGGTAGGGCGTGAGGTCGGGCACGGCGCCCGCGTCGCCCACCGCGGGCCAGGCGCCCGCCGGCGGGGTGCGGCAGACGGCCGGGGGCGGCGCCGGCTCGGCCGAGGGCGCAGGCGCGGCGGGGCGCTCCCCCGCGCCGGCGCCGCCCAGCGCGGCCGCGCCGAGCGCGCATGCGGCTGACAGGGCGACGATGGGGCGGCGGAGCACGGCACTAGGATGCCGGAGCACGTGGCCCGCCGTACCCCCCCGGATGGCATGAATTGACCAACGTCGACCTGGACGCACGAGAGCGCGAACGGCTCGCCCCGTTCGTGACCGACACGACCGGCCCGGTGTTCGCGCTGACCGGGCTCCCCGAGGTCGTGAAGGGCGCCCTGTTCGCCCGCTACTCGCGCAGCCCCAAGTCGCTGCGGCGGCTGCTGCTGGACGAGTTCATGCCCGGCGACGGCGGCCCCGCGGCGCCCGCGGCGGAGGTCGGCTCGGAGCGCGCCGAGGCGCTCTACGGGCGGGTGCTCGCCGAGTACGGCGACGACTCCGTGGCCCAGCTCGGCGCCGCCCACCTCGCCGTGGAGGGCGCGTCCAACCTGCTCACCAAGGTGCTCCAGTGGGGCCGGCTCGCGAGCTACCTCGAGCAGTCGACGCGGTACATCGCGTTCACCGACCGGCCGGGCGGCCGCTACCGCTACCACCGCCCGCCCGCCGTGCTGGCCCACCCGGAGCTCGGGCCGGCGTACACCGCCGCGCTCGACGCGGCCTTCGAGGGCTACGCCGCGCTGCTGCCGCGCCTGGTGGAGCACGTCGCCGCCGGCGTGCCCGACGACCCCGGCACGCCGCCCGCGGCGCGCGAGCGCGCGGTGCGGGCCAAGGCGCTCGACCTGCTGCGCGGCCTGCTGCCCGCCGCCACGACCGCGAACGTCGGCATCTTCGCCTCGGGCCAGGCCTACGAGGCCATGATCGTGCGCATGGCGGCGCACCCGCTGCCCGAGGCGCGCGACTGCGCCGCCGCCATGCTGCGCGAGCTGCGCAAGGTGATCCCGGCCTTCCTCACCCGCGTCGACCGGCCGGACCGCGGGGTGGCCCACGGGGAGTACCTGGCCGGCGTGGACCGCGCGGCCGCCGAGCTCGCCGACCGCCTGCTGGGCGACCCGGCCCACGCCCCGGCCGGCGCCTCCGTGCGGCTGGTCGACTTCGATCCCGACGGCGAGGCGCGCGTGCTGGCCCACGCCCTCTGGCCGGCCGGCGGGCGCCCGCTGGCCGACGTGCGCAGCCGCGTCCTGGCGCTCGACCCGCCGGCGCGCGCCGCCGCGCTCGCCGAGTGGGCCGGCGAGCGCGGCGACCGCCGTCAGCGCCCGGGGCGGGCGCTGGAGGCGACCACCTACACCTTCGACGTCGTCTGCGACTACGGCGCGTACCGGGACCTGCAGCGCCACCGCATGCTCACCCTGCAGGCGCAGCCCCTCACGCCGCGGCTGGGCTACGACGTGCCCGACGAGGTCGCCGCCGCCGGCGGGGCCGGCGCCTACGCCGCGGTGCAGGCGCGCTGCACGGAGCTGCACGACGCGCTGACCGGCCCGTTCCCACACGAGGCCGCCTACGCCGTCACCCTCGCCCACCGCATCCGATTCACGATGACGATGAACGCGCGGGAGGCCATGCACCTCGTCGAGCTGCGCAGCCAGCCGCAGGGCCACGAGTCGTACCGCGCGGTGGCGCGCGAGATGCACCGGCAGATCGCGGAGGTCGCCGGCCACCGCGCGATCGCCGCGATGATGACCTTCGTCGACGCCAGCGACCCGGCCGCCGGGCGGCTCGCCGCAGAGCGGCGCCTCGAGGCGCGCCGGGCCCGGCCGTGAGGCGGGCGGGCGGCCTCCTCGCCGGCGCCGTCCTCGCCCTCGCCGTCGCGCCCGCCGCCGGGGCGACCGCGGCGTGGGGCCCCGCCGTGACGCTGACCGGCTGCGGGGACGTGCTCGAGGCGAGCCTCGACCGGGCCGGGGCCGCGGACGTGCTGCTCGCGGTCCGCGACGACTGCGCCGTCGCCGGGCCGTCGCGGCTCGTGCGCGCGGCGCGCCCGCCGGCGGGCCCGTGGTCGCAGGGCGCCGCGCGGCCCGGCGACGCGTGGCCCGGCGCGCCCGCCGGGCCGCTCGCGATGCGCGACCGGCGGTCCGCCGCCGTCGCCCCGGACGGCACCACGGCGACGGCCTGGCTCGCCGACGGGGCGGTGCGCGTCGCGACGCGTCCGCCGGACGGCGCCCGGAGCACGCGACGCCTCGCGGGGGCGCGGGGCGTCACCCGCGGGCCGGTCGTGGCGGCGGGCGCCTCGGGCGACGTGCTCGTGGCCTGGGCCCGTCGCTCCGCAGGCCGCTCGGCGGTCGTGGCCGCCGACCGCCGCCCCGGCGGCGCCTGGTCCCCGCCGCGGACGATCGCGCGGCTCGCCGGCAGCCCGTCCGGCCTCGCGGCGGCCGTCGACGCCGCCGGGCGCGGGACCGTCGCGTGGGAGGCGCCTGCCGGCCGCATCGTGGCGGCGGAGCACCGGCGCGGCGCGGCGCGGTGGAGCCGGCCCGCGCACGTGGGGCGGGCGGGGGCCCTCGGCGTGTCGGGGCTGGCCGTCGACGGTGCGGGCACCGCGGTCCTCGTGACGAGCGGCACGGCGGTGCGGCCCGGCGTGCGCGCCTTCACGCGCGCGCCCGGCGGGCGGTGGAGCCGCCCGCGGGCCGTGACGGGCGCCGGATGCTGCGTCGACGCGCTGGCCGTCGGGCCGCTGGGCGACACGGTGATGGCGGCGGAGGACGGCACCCGGCTGGCCCGCAGGCCGGCGGGCGGCCGCTGGCTGTCGCGCCCCGTCGTCGCCGACCAGCCGGCGACGTGGCTGCGCGTCGACGCGGCCGGCGACATGCTCGCGATCAGCGAGCCGATCGGGTCCAGCGGCAGCGAGCCCGTGCTCGCCCGCACCCTCCGGGCGCCCGCGCGGCCGGTCGTGCGGGCGCTCCGCGTCGCGCGCCGCGGCGGCGCGGCGCCGCGCGTGCGCCTCGCGCTGTCGCGGCCGGGCCGGGTGCTGCTGACGCTGCGCCGCGGCGGCGGTCCGGTCGTGGCGGCCGCCATGGTGACGCCGCGGCGGCGCGCGGTGACCGTCGCGCTGCCGGCGCGGCTGCGCGACGCGCTCGGCGCCGGCCGGCACGCCCTGACCGCCGACACCGGGCGGTCGGCGCGGACGGTCGCCCTGCGCGGCGCGCGGTAGCCCGCGCCGCGGGCCACGCTACGCTCCGGGAATGTCCGAGCCCCCACGCGCCAACCGACTCGGCGGCATGGCCCTCGCCAACGGCCTGCTCGTGCACGGGCCGAAGCACTGGGCCGCCGCCGTGCGCGACGCCGACGGCCGCGTGGTCGTCGCGTCCGGCCGCAAGCGCCTGCTGCGCGCCGGCCGCCTGACCGACCTGCCCGTCGCCCGCGGCCTGGTGCGGCTGGGCGAGGCCTTCGCCGTCCTGCCCGCGGTCCGGCGCGGCCTGCCCCAGGCCCGCTTCGCGATGGAGGACCGCGGCAGCATGGGCGTGGCGCTGGGCGCAACGGTCGTCGCGGCGGTGGCGCGCCGCCGGCTGCGCTCGATCCTGGCCCAGGAGGCGGTCGGCGCGGTCGCGGGGCTGGCGCCGGCGCTCGTCACGCTGCGCGGCTCGCGGGCGGCGGTCTGGCACGCGGTCGAGCACAAGAGCATCGCGGCCTACGAGGCGGGCGGCGTCGATGAGATCGTCAACGCCGAGGGCCACGCGAAGGAGCACGACCGCTGCGGCAGCAACCTCATCCTGCCGCTGCTGGTGGCGACGACGCTCGGCAACACCGTCGCGCGGCGGCTCGGCCGCCGGGCGATCGGCGCGCGCGCGGCGATCGCCGGCGTCAGCATCGGCGCGGCCGTCGAGGTGTTCTCGTTCTCGGCGCGGCGGCCGGCGCACCCGGTCTCCCGCCTCGTGCACGGCGTGGGCCACGCGGTGCAGTCGGGCTTCGTCACCCGCGAGCCGGGCCCCGGCGACATGCTGGTCGGGCGGGCGGCGATGGAGGCGCTGCTGCGGGCCGAGTCGGCCTCGTCCTGACGCCGTGGGGGTCGTCGTGACGGTGGTCGCCCCGGCGGCGGCCGACGAGGTGTGGGCCCGCTGGACGGGGTTCGGCGAGTGGGCCTCGTGGAACCCGCACTGCGTGTCGGCCGCGCTCGACGGGCCGCTCGCGCCGGGCAGCGCCCTGGAGCTGCGGCTACGCCACCCCCGCGGGCGCGAGTTCTGGACCCGCCCGGTGCTGACCGAGGTCGAGGACGGGCGGGCCATCGCGTGGGAGGCGCGCGGACCCGGCCTGCGGGCGCGCACGCGCACGGCGCTCACCCCGGAGCCGGACGGGACGCGGGTGACGATCGAGGCCGACGCGCGGGGACGGCTCGCCTTCACCTATCGGATGACCGTGACCGACCGGGTCCAGGCACTAATGTACGTCGGAATGCTGGACGCGCTGACGGACACGGTGCGCGCATGAGGCGCGCCCTGGCCCTGGCCGCCGTGGCCCTCGCGGCCGCCGCGACGCCCGCCGCCGCCCACGTCGAGGTGCTGCCCGGGGAGGTGGCGCGCGGCGAGGCGGTCGAGTTCACGGTGCGCGTGCCCGTGGAGCGGTCGGTCGACACCACGCAGGTGCGGCTCGAGTTCCCCGACCAGGTGACGGTGTTCAGCTTCGCCGAGCCGCCGCCGGGGTGGACCGCGCGCCCCGTGCGCGGCGACGACGGGCGCTTCAGCGCCGTGGTGTGGAGCGGCGGGCGCATCGGCCCCGACCGCTACGCCGACTTCCGCCTGCTCGGCACGCCCGTGGAGACCGGGACCGCCGTCTGGCCGGCGCGCCAGACCTACGCCGACGGCCGGACCAAGCCCTGGACCGGGCCGCCCGAGGCCGACGGCGCCCCGGCGGCCGAGACCGGGCCGACCGCCCCCGGCCCGGCGGCCGCCGTGCAGATCGTCGAGCCGGGCGAGGAGGCCGCCCCGGCCACCGGCGGCGGGGTGGACGCCGACGAGGACTCCGGCGCCGCCATCTGGCTCGGCGTCATCGCGATCGGCATCTCGGCCCTCGCGCTGCTCGCGCTCGGCTACCTGTGGTCGACCCGCCCGGCGCGCCTGCCCGGCGACGAGGAGCCGCGGTGACCACCGTGCGCCGCTCGCGGCTCGCCGCCGAGACCTTCGGGCTGCCGGTGGAGAAGATGCGGGCGGGCTACTACAGCGACGCCTACTTCACCTTCACCCGCGAGGTGCTGGAGTGGGACGACCACCGCCCCCGGGTGGTGATGCAGGTCTTCCAGCGCGAGCGGTCGGTGCTCGGCGGCGTCGACGAGGCCCTCGCCATCCTCCGCCTCTGCTCGGGGCGGCGGCTCGCGGACGGCGGCTGGGAGCCCGGCTGGGACGAGCTCGAGGTGTGCGCCCTCCACGACGGCGACGAGATCGAGCCGTGGGAGACGGTGATGACGATCACGGGCGACTACAGCCTGTTCGCCCACCTCGAGACGCTCTACCTCGGCGTGCTGGCGCGGCGCACGCTGATCAGCCGCAACGTGCGCGACGTCGTCGCGGCCGCCGGCGGCAAGCCGATCCTCTACTTCCCGGCCCGCTTCGACCACTGGCACGTGCAGACCGGCGACGGCTGGGCCGCCCACATCGCGGGCGCGATCGGCGTGTCGACCGACGCCCAGGCGTCGTGGTGGGGCGGCAAGGGCATGGGCACCGTCCCCCACGGGCTGATCGCGGCCTACGGCGGCGACACCGTGGCGGCGGCGGAGCGCTTCGCCGACCGCTTCGCCCACGAGCTGGCCATCACCGTGCTCGTCGACTTCGAGAACGACTCCGTGCGCACGGCGCTCGAGGTGGCCGACGCGCTGGGCCCGCGCCTGTGGGGCGTGCGCCTGGACACCTCCAGCACCATGGTCGACCGCTCGCTGTGGCAGGAGATGGGCCGCTTCAAGCCGACCGGCGTGGTGCCCGAGCTGGTCTGGAAGGTCCGGCGGGCGCTCGACGACGCCGGCCACGGCGCCGTGCGCATCGTCGCCTCGGGCGGCTTCGACGCGCGCCGCATCCGCGAGTTCGAGGAGGGCGGCGTCCCGGTCGACGCGTACGGCGTCGGCACCTCGCTGCTGCGCGGGTCCAACGACTACACCGCCGACGTCGTGCGGGTGAACGGCGTGCCGTGCGCGAAGGTCGGCCGCGAGGAGCGGCCCAACCCCCGGCTGTCCCCCGTCCGGTGACCGGGCCGCTCGCCCTGGGACCGATCCACCACGTGGGCTACGTGGTGGCCGACCTCGACGCCGCCCTGGCCGCGCTGCGCGCCACCCTGCCGCTGGAGGTCACGGTGCGCGAGACGATGGAGGAGCAGGGGGTCGAGGCGCTCATGTGCTCCGGCGGGGGCGGGGCGATCGAGCTCATCCGCCCGCTCGACCCCGAGGGGGCCATCGCCCGCTTCATGGCCAAGCGGGGCGAGGGCTTCCACCACGTGGCGTTCGAGGTGCCGGACGTCGACGCCGCGCTGGCCGAGCTGCGCGGCCGCGGGGCGGAGCTGATCGACGAGCGGGGGCGCCGGGGGCTGGGCGGCCACGTCGTGGGCTTCGTGCACCCGCGCTCCACCCTCGGGGTGCTGACCGAGCTGATCGGCGCCGGGCACGGGGACGTCCACTAGACTCCCCCGCATGGCGACACGACGACTCGAGCTGGGATTCGAGGGGGGCACCGTCCTCCGCCTGACCGTCGACTCCGGCGTGGCCGACGAGGTGACCGGCGCGCTCGCGGCGCAGTCGGCCTCCGGGTGGCGCGCCGTGGAGTCCGAGGAGGGCACCTTCTGGGTCGACCTCGCCGAGCTGGTCTACGTGCGGCTGCCGCCCGGCGAGGCGCCCGGCCGCGTCGGCTTCGGAGGGATCTGACCGTCACCCCCGGGGGCGCCTGAGATGGACCTCGGCCTCGTCGGCCGGGCGAACGCCGGCAAGACCGCCCTGTTCTCGCTGGTGACCGGCGCGGAGGCGGAGATCGCCCCCTACCCGTTCACCACGCGCGAGCCGCAGCGGGCGATGGCCGACGTGCCCGACCCGCGCCTCGACGCGATCGCCGACGCGCAGGACATCCCGCGCCGCGTGCCGGCCCAGGTGCAGCTCGTGGACATCGCCGGGCTCGCCGCCGGCGCCGGCCACGGCGAAGGGCTCGGCGGCGCCGCGCTCGGGCAGCTGCGGCAGGCCGACGCGCTGCTGCACGTGGTGCGCGCGTTCGCCAACGCCGAGGTGCCGCACCCCGAGGAGCGGGTCGACCCGCTGGCCGACGCGGAGGCCGTCGACCTGGAGCTCGCGGTCGCCGACCGCGACCAGAGCGAGCGCCGCCTGGAGCGGGTGCGCAAGACCGCCAAGTCGGGCGACGCCGCGGCGATCGCCGAGGCCGCGGCCCTCGAGCGCCTCATCGAGGCCCTCGACGCCGGCCGCCCGGCGCGCTCGGTCGACGACGAGGCGGCGACCGCCGTCGCGGCCGACATGGGCCTGCTGACCGCCAAGCCGGTGCTCTACATCGCGAACACCGACGAGGAGCTCGAGCCGCCCGCCGACCTGGCCGCGCACGCGGCCGCGCAGGGCGCGCAGGCGCTGGCGCTGCCGGTGGGGCTGGAGCTGGAGCTGGCCGCGATGGACCCCGAGGAGGCCGCCGAGCTCGCCGCCGAGATGGAGCTGGGCGGCACCCGCGGCGCCGACGCGGTGGTGGCCGGCGCCTACCGCCTGCTCGACCTGGTCACCTTCTTCACCGGCTCGGGGCCACCCGAGGCACGGGCCTGGCCCATCCGCCGCGGCACGACGGCCGCGGCAGCCGCGGGCAAGATCCACTCCGACCTCGAGCGCGGCTTCATCCGAGCGGAGGTCATCCCGTGGGACGACCTCGTCGCCGCCGGCTCGTGGGCCAGGGCCCGCGAGGCCGCCACCCTGCGCATGGAGGGCCGCGACTACGTGGTCCAGGAGGGCGACGTCATGCAGGTGCGCTTCAACGTGTGACCGCCGCCGGGGCGGGGGCTCGTCGCCCCCGCCCCTGCCCGCGGCTACCGCTTGCGCTGCACGGTGACCGTGGTGGTCGCCCGGTCGATGCGCGCGCCGGTCTTCAGGCGGGTCACCTTCACCCGCCACAGACCGCCTTCGGGCTCCGCACCCGGAAGAAGCTCGAGGTGCGCCGCTCACGAACCGGAGCTTCCTGCCGGTCGTGCGGGTGTCGGCCATGCCGCCCGGCTGGACGATCCGCACCCGGTACGTCCCGGCGCCCCAGCTCGTGAAGAAGGTCGCGTAGCGCTGGCCCTTCGCCACCCGCCGGCGGTAGGTGCGGCGCTGCCCCACGCGGAAGGCGTTCGTCCGCTTGAGCAGCGTGGTGGCGCCGGAGGCGCGGCCGCGGCACTGGAAGTGGAGGTCTCGAGCTGCGCGTTGCTGGGGGTGGCGCTGTCGGCCCCGCCGGTCTCGCGGGCGATGCGCCTGAGCAGCGCCGTGTCGTCCTTCGAGAAGCCCCGGCCGAGCTGCACCACGCAGATCGGCCACGCCTGGCCGGTGCCGTTGAAGGCGAAGCGCAGGTGCGCGTTGTCGTACGTCCCGCCGTTCGCGCCGTCGGTGAGGAAGATGGCGGCCTTCGGCGTCTGCGGGTTGAGCGGATCGGCCGTCATCGCGCCGGGCGCCGCGGCGAAGCCGGCGTTGTAGCTCGTGCCGCCCCGGCTGACGATCCTCGTGCGGGCGAGGCGCTTGAGCCGGTTCTTCGAGGCCTGCCCGGCGATCGTGGTGCGCGGGAAGATCTCGGCGGCGTCCGGGTCGAACGCGGTGCCGATCAGGCGGTCGCCCGGGTCGGCGAGGTCCACCAGCAGCTGCACGGCGGTCTTGCGGCGGAGGCCGGTGTCGGCGCCCGACATGCTGCCGGAGATGTCGACGATCGCCGCGAGGTCGGTCGGGCCGGAGGACGCGGCCGGCGTGGGGATGGGGCCGGAGGTCAGCGTGCCGATCGTCCTCGTCACCGCCGTGCCGCCGGTCCTGTACATGAGGGTGAGGGGCCCGCTGTACGCGGCGGCCGGCGCGTCAGCGCCACCGAGGAGCTGCGCGTGCCCGACCCGACCGGCGTGCCGTCGGCGAGCGTCAGGGTGAGCCCCGTCGCGCTGAACGGCGCGAGCACGCGCAGGTAGGCGACCCCGCCCGCCGCGCGGGCACCTGGCCGCGCTCGGTCCGGACGTTGCCGGTGGCGGCCGGCGAGCCCGCCGGCGTGGAGGCGCCGCAGAGCTCGTACGGGTCGAGCACCAGGGTGGGCGCGGTCGCGTTGGTCGCGAGGCCGGCGGCCGCGGCCGTGCGCTCCTGGTCGGCGTCGCGACAGGAGTCGTGGTAGCGCGCCGTGACGCTGAACGGCGCCGTGCAGCTGCTGGTGCGGACCGTGTAGCGGCCGATCGCGTCGGTCGTCGCCGAGGGGCCGGACGTGCCGTCGGCCTCCGTCGAGCGGACCGAGATGCCGGGCAGCGCCCCGCCGGACGCGTCGGTGACCAGGCCGCTGATGTCGGCGTGGGCGGTCGCGGCGGTGCAGAGCGCGATGGCGCCGGCGAGCGCGGAGGCGCGCGCGCCGAGGCGCGTTCGCAAGGCACGGGCACGGCCGTCCACGGTCGGACGCCGGGCGGCGGGGCGCTATCCCGCGCGATGCGCGATGCGCGCCCGGCGGACGACCGGTCGCCCCGGCGGCGCGGCGGACGGAGGTCGCGAACCTCCGCGAAGCTCGGAGACCTGCATGGACCGGTCGCCTAATCGACCGGGCCCGGGCCCTCCAGCCGCGCCTTGACCCCCGCCTCGAGCGCGTTCGCCCGCCACAGGGCCAGCGCCTCCGGGCCCGCGGCGCCGGGCGCCTGGCCCGGCGGCGGCCCGTGGTGCCAGTCGATCGCGTGGAGCAGCTCGGCCCGGCGCAGCGCGGGCAGGCCGGCCCGCCGGGCTGCGTCGGCCACGATCTCGTGCCCGATCGCCAGGTGCCCCAGCAGGCGCCCCTCGTCGGTCAGCTCGAACGTCGCGCCCAGCCGGAAGGCGCGCGCGTGCCCCACGTCGTGCACCAGCGCCGCGGCGAGCAGCAGGTCGGCGTCGAGGCGCGGGTGCCAGACGGCGAGCGCCTGCACCACCGAGGCGACCCCCACCGTGTGCTCCACCAGGCCGCCGATGTAGGCGTGGTGCCCCGAGCGGGTGCACGGCATCGTGCGCCAGTCGCGCGCCAGCGCGGCGTCGCCGGTCAGCGCCTCCAGGGTGGCGCGCAGGCCGGGGTCGCCGACCTCGTCGGCGAGGTGCAGCACGAAGCCCCACAGCTCGTCCGGGTCGCGGTGGCTGCGGGGCAGCAGGTCCTCGGCCGCGACCTCGTCGGCCGCGGGCCGCAGGTGCGTGACCACCACGCTGGCCCGGCCGTCGCGCTCGGTGACCCGGCCGGTCACGCGCACCCGGTCACCCACCTCGAACCGGGTGGCGAAGTAGTCGGCCTCGTCGAAGACGACCGCCGGCACCGACCCGCTGGCGTCGGCCAGGGTCAGCGCGAGGAACGGCTTACCCTGCCGCGACAGGCGCCGCTCCTTGCGGCGCACGGCGACGACCGCCTCGAACGGCGCGCCGGCCTCGAGCGAGCGGAGCGGGGAGGGGTTCACCGGTCCTGCGCCGGGCAGATCGCGGCGAAGTCGCAGGTGCGGCAGGCCCAGGAGGTGCGCGGCTCGAAGCGGGCCGCCGCGATGCCGTCCGCCGCCTCGCGGACGGCCTCCACGCAGGCCGCGTCGTCGCCCGCGTCCGGGTGGACGCCGCGCGTGTCGCCGTCGAGCACGTGCACGAGGGTCGCCCCGCGCGGCTCGATGCCCCACGCCTCGCGGGCGCCGAGCAGGTAGAGGCGCAGCACCAGGTCGTCGTCGTCGCCGCGCGAGCCGGCGGCCGGCGGCCGGCCGGTCTTGTAGTCGATGAGCTGGTGGCCCCCCGCGGGGTGGGCGTCGATGCGGTCGACCCGCCCGTGCACCCGGTGCGGGCCCACCGTGAGCGTGAACGGCCGCTCCACCGCCACCGGCCGGGTGCGGCTGCGCAGGGTGCGCTCGTGGTACTCCGGGAAGCGCTCACGCGCCCGCGCCAGGGCCTGGCGGCCCTCGGCGGTGGCCGCGACGCCCTCGCGCCGCAGCTCGACCGCGAAGCGGCGAACCAGCGCCTCGCCGTCGCCGCCCGTGCCGCCGGGGCGGTAGTGGGCCTCGAGCGCCGCGTGCGCCGCCACGCCGATCGCCCGCGCCACGCTGGGCGGGGCGGGCACCCGGTCGACCATCGCGTAGCGGTAGCGCAGCGGGCAGCCGCGGTAGAGCTCCACCGCGCTCGGCGACAGCTCCAGCCCCGGTCGCGCGGGGCGGGGCGGGGCGGGCACGGGCGGCGCCGGCTGCGGCGGCCGCAGCGCCGCCGCGCGGGCGGCCACGAGGTCGGCGGCCGCGGCCTGGGCCTCCGCCAGCCGCTCGGCCTCGTCCGGGTCGCCCGCCGCGGCCGCCCGAGCCGCCCGCACGGACGCGCGCTCGAACGCCTCGCGCCGCTCGCCGACGGCCGCCAGCACCGCGCGCTCGGGCGCCTCGCCGACCTCCTCCACCGCGCCGCCGACGGCGGCGAGCGCCTCCTCGAAGAACGGCGAGGGCGCCTGGGCCACGCCGGCCGCGTTGACGGCGTGGGTGCACAGCACCAGGTGGCGGCGCGCGCGCGTCATCGCCACGTAGACCAGCCGGCGCGCCTCGGCCACGTGGGCGTCGCGGCCGCGGGGCAGCGCCTCGGGCAGCAGGGCGTCGGGGATGTCGACCCGGCCGCGGTCGCTGCCGGGCAGCGTCGCGCGGGTCATGCCCACCACGAACACCGCGTCGAACTCCAGGCCCTTCGCCTGGTGGACGGTCATCACCTGCACGCCGATCCGCTCGCGCGGCGCGACGCCCTCGCCGCGGTAGCCGATCTCCGCCAGGCCGCCGAGCGTGGCGGCGAGGCCCGCGGCGTCGAGGCCCGGGTCGCGCTCGGCGATCTCCCGGCCCAGGCGCTCCAGCGCCGCGAGGCCGGCGAGCCGGGCCGCGCCCTCGGCGCCGCCGGCGGCGACCGCCGCGGCGCGCAGGCCGGAGCGGTCGATGGCGGCGCGGAGCGCGTCGGCGGGGCCCAGCTCGGCGGCCGCGCGGCCGACCTCGTCGAGCGCCGCCGCCAGGTCGGCCGCGCCGCCATCGCGCGCCGCCCGCGACAGGGCCCCGGTCACCGCGCCGTCGCGGGCGGCGGCCGAGGTGACCGCGTCGGCCACCTCCTCCCAGGCCAGGCCGTAGCGCCCGTCGGCGCCGATGCGCAGGTGCTCCTGCACGGCGGCCGGGTCGCAGGCGGCGCGCAGCCAGGCGACCGCCGTCCGCACCTCCCGGCGCTCGAACAGGCCGATGCCGCCGCGCACCTGGTGCGGCACGCCCGCGCGCTCCAGGGCCTCGACGATCGGCCGCGCCTCCAGGCGCACCGCCCGCATCAGCACGGCCTGCTCCTCGAGCGGCACGCCCTCCGCCGCCAGCTCGACGATGCGGTCGACGACCGCGCGGGCCTGGCCCTCTGGGTCGGGCGCGCGCCAGAAGCGCGGCGGCGGGCCGGCGGCGGAGGGCAGCGCCCGGCTGCGCTTGGGGGCGCGGTCGGGGATCGGCTCCACCACCGCCGCGGCCGCGTCGAGGATCGACTGGGTGGACCGGTGGTTGACCTCCAGCCGCAGGTCGGCCGCGCCGGGGTGGCGGCGGCGGAAGTCGGCGATGTTCTTCGACGAGGCGCCGCGGAAGCGGTAGATGCCCTGGTCGTCGTCGCCGACCACCATCAGGCTCTCCGCCGCGCCGGCCACGACGGCCAGCAGCTCGGCCTGGGCGTGGTTGGTGTCCTGGAACTCGTCGACCAGCACGTGCCGCGCGCCCGCCTGCACGGCCTCCCGCCGGTCCGGGTGCTCACGCAGCAGGGCCAGCGCGCGCACGATCGACAGGCCGAAGTCCTCCCGGCCGTCCTCGTCGAGCCACCGGTCGTGCAGCTCGAAGACGCGCGCGAACTCCAGCTCGCGGCGGGCGCGGTGGGCGGCCGAGGCGGAGCCGGCCGACGCGACCGCGGCCTCGGCCCAGCGGCGGTAGTCGGCCGCGGAGACGAGCTGGTCGCGGCAGGCGTCGATGCGCGCCAGCAGGTCCTCGACCAGGCGGGCGCGGTCGCCGCGCAGGTCGTGCAGGCGCAGGTCGAGCTCGCCCAGGCGGTCGAGCAGGGTGAGCGCCCGGTCCTCCTGGCGGGCGACGCTCACCGCCGGCAGCAGGCCGCGCTCCACGCCGTGGACCCGGGTGATCTCCTGCGCGTACGCGTGGAAGGTCGTGACCCGGAGGGTCTCGTGGGAGGACCCGAGCAGGTCCTCGGCCCGCGCGCGCAGCTCGATCGCGGCCTCGCGGGTGAACGTGAGCGCCAGCACCTCGGACGGCGCGGCGCCGCCGCCGACCAGCCAGGCCAGGCGCCGGCAGAGCACCCGGGTCTTGCCCGCCCCGGCGCCGGCGAGCACGACGGCGGGCCCGGCCGGGTGGGTGACGGCTGCGCGCTGCTCGGGGGTGAGGTCGGCCTGCACGGGACCGGTCATGGTAGCCCTCGCGCCGGACGCCCCGGCGGCCCGGGGCCTTGCTAGAGTCGCCGCCCGTGGCCGACGTCCGCCCCTTCCGCGCCCTGCGCTTCGCCGACGCGGCGGGGCCGCTGGGATCGCTCGTCTCCCCGCCGTACGACGTCATCTCGCCGGAGGAGCGGCGCGGCTACATGGCCGCGAGCCCGTACAACGCGGTGCGCCTGATCCTGCCGGAGGTCGGCTACGAGGAGGTCGCCGGGCTGATCGAGTCCTGGCGCGAGCAGGGCGCGCTGACCCGGTGCGAGGAGCCGGTCCTGATCGCGTGGACCCAGTCGTTCACGCTCGCCGACGGCGTGCCGCGGGAGCGGCGCACCGTGCTGGGCGCGGTCGGGCTCGAGCCCTACGAGGCGCGCGTCGTGCGCCCCCACGAGCGCACCCACGCCGGCCCCAAGGAGGACCGGCTGCGCCTGACCCGCGCCGTGCGCACCAACCTGTCGCCGGTCTTCGGCCTCTACCCGGACGCCGAGGGCGCCGCCTGGGCCGCGGTCGCGCCGGACGGGCCGCCGGACGCCGAGCTGACCGACGCCGACGGCACGGTGCACCGCGTCTGGCGGATCGCCGACCCGGCCGCCCACGCCGCCTTCGCGGCCGCGATGGCGGACCGCTGGATCCTGATCGCCGACGGGCACCACCGCTACGAGACGGCGCTCGCCTACCGCGACGAGCTGCGCGCCGCCGGCGCCGGCCCCGGCCCGCACGACCGGGTGATGATGGGCCTCACGGCCCTCGACGACGACGGCCTCGTGGTGCTTCCGACGCACCGGCTGCTCGCCCGCTGGCCCGACGACGCCGCGTCGGCGTTCGAAGCGACCCCGGTGGCCGACCTGGCCGCGCTCGAGGCCGCGTTGCGCGACGCGCCCGAGGACGCGCCCGCGATCGGCCTGCTGCGCCCGGGCGGCGCGTGGCTGCTCACCGGCGAGCCGGGCCCCGCGGCCTCGCCCGCCGAGCGGCTCGACGTGGCCGCGCTCGAGCGGGAGATCCTCGTGCCGCACCTCGGCGCCGACCAGGCCGCCCTGGCCCACGACGAGGAGCTCTCGTACACGAAGGACGCCGCCGAGGCGCAGGCGCTCGTCGAGGCGGGGCGCGTCGCCGCGGCCCTCATCCTGCGCGGCATCCCGAAGACGGCGATCGCCGAGGTCGCCGAGGCGGCCGAGACGATGCCGCAGAAGTCGACCTACTTCTTCCCCAAGCTCCTGACCGGCGTGGCCTTCCACTCGCTGGTCGATGGCTGAGGGGCTCGCGGAGACCGACGCAGCCGTCTGGCTCGCCGCCTTCCGGCGGGCCTGCGACCTGATCGCCGACGGGGCGGCCGCCATGTCGCCGGCCGAGCGGCGCGAGCCCTGCGGCACGGGCGCCGGCGGCGACGAGACCGTGCGCATCGACCGCATGGCCGAGGACCTCGTCCTCGGCGAGCTCCGCGCCACGGGCCTGCCGATGCGGGTAATCGCCGAGGAGGAGGGCGACGTGGCGATCGGCGACCCCGGCGACCGCGCGCCGACCGTGGTCGTCGACCCGATCGACGGCAGCCTCAACGCCAAGCGCGGGCTGCCGGTCTTCGCCACCTCCCTCGCCGTGGCCACCGGGCCGCGCATGCGCGACGTCGTGCTCGGCTTCGTGCGCGACCACGGCACGGGCGAGGAGTGGGTGGCCCGCCGCGGCGCGGGAGCCTGGCTCGACGGGGCGCGCCTCGAGGCGCCGCCCCCCGTCCCCTCGCCCGTCGACGGCGGCCCGCGCCTGGAGCTGCTGCTGGTGGAGGGCGCCTACCCGTCGCGCATCGGCGGCCTGGCGACGCCGCTCGACGGGCGGGTGGGCCGGCTGCGCGCGCTCGGCTCGCTCGCCCTCTCCCTCTGCCACGTCGCCGCGGGCCGCGGTGACGCGATGGCGGGCCTCGCCCCGGGGCGGTCGGTCGACGTTGCCGCCGCGCAGCTCGTCGTGCGCGAGACGGGCCTGCACGTCGGGATGCCGCGCGCCGCCGACGTCGACGCCGCCCCGCTGGCGATCTCGGCCCGGTACCACGTGACCGCCGCCGCCGACCCGGCCACGCTCGACCTGCTGGCGGGGCTCACGGGCTAGCGGCGGGCGACCCGCAGCGCCATGAGGGTGGGGCTGGCGGTGAGCCCGGGCCCGGGGCCGCCGAGCGCCTGGTAGACGGTCCGGCCCACCCCGACGGCGGCGGCGCCGTGCCGCGGGCGCGGGCTCGGCGGCAGCGACCGCCACCTGCGGGCGGACGGGTCGAAGGCGTCGATCGCGGCGATCGTGCCCGACGGCCGCTCGCCGCCCAGGGCGACGACCGTGCGCGCCACGGCGGCCGCCGCGCCGCCCCCGCGCGCGGTGGGCGCGTCGGGCAGGCGGGTCCAGGCGCGCCGGACGGGGTCGTAGGCCTCGGCCACGGCCACGTTGGTGCCGAGCCCCGCCGTGCGCCCGCCGATCGCGTAGACGCGCCCGCCCGCGGCGGTCACGCCGAGGTGCTCGCGCGGCGGCGTGACGCCGTCGAAGGCGGTCCAGCGCAGGGTGCGCAGGTCGAGGTGCAGCGAGCGCCGTGCGAGCCCGCCCGGCCCCACGCCGCCGACGACGTAGACGCGGTTGCGCACCAGCGCGGCGCCGCCCGCCGCCCGCGGCCGGGGCATGGGCGGCAGGGGCCGCCAGCGGCGGTCGAACAGCACCCAGGCCCGGTCGCTGGGCTCGCCGTCCCGGGCGCGGTAGCCGCCGACCACGTAGAGGCGCCCCTGGCGCCCGACGGCCATGGCGTGGTGGAGCGGCTCGGGGAGGTCCGGCAGGCGCGTCCACCGGCGCCGGCGCGTGTCGTAGACGTCGACGCGGGGCGACGGGGCGCCGTCGGCCGTCAGGCCGCCCACCACCGCGACGCGCCCGCCGGACAGCAGCGCCCCGGCCACCTCGGTGCGGGCCTCCGGGGCCGCCTCCAGGTGCCGCCACGCGGGCCCGGCGTCGGAGCAGCCGGTGGCCGCGAGCAGCGCTGCGAGTGCGACGATGCGGTACCGCACGTCGCGCCAGCGTACTATCCGCCCGGGAGCCGTCGGCGGAGGGGCCCGTGGGGCTGTTGCGGAGGTCGGGGATCAGCGACGAGGAGCGGGCGCGCCTGGCGCCGGGCCAGCACCTCGTGCGCGACTTCCCGGTGCTGCACGCCGGGACGATCCCCTACACCACGCCCCCGCCCGACTGGGACCTGCGCGTCTGGGGCGCCGGCCTCGACGGCGAGCTGCGGTGGACCCTCGACGAGCTCCGCGCCATGCCGGCCGAGCGCGTGGTGTGCGACATCCACTGCGTCACGACCTGGTCGAAGCTCGACACCGTCTGGGAGGGCGTCCGGCTGGCGCCCCTGCTGCGCGAGCTGGGCCTGCGCCCCGAGGCGAGCCACATCGTGGCCCACGCCGAGCACGGCTACACCGCCAACACGCCGCTCGGGCACGCCATGCGCGACGACGTGCTGATCGCGCACCGCTACGACGGCGCCGACCTGACGCCGGAGCACGGCGGGCCGGTGCGGCTGCTGGTGCCGAGCCTGTACTTCTGGAAGAGCGCCAAGTGGCTCCGCGGCATCGAGGTCCTCGACCACGACGAGCCGGGATACTGGGAGCGCCTGGGGTACTCCAACACCGCCGACCCGTGGAAGGAGGAGCGCTACGCCTTCTGAACCCCGCATCGACCCGCTCGACGAGTTCGATCAGATCGCCCGCGTCACCCGGCTGGTGGGCCGCTGCGCGGCCGTGGGCGTCCCGGTCTGGCTCGTGCTGCTGCTGCTCGTCCCCCGGACGGGCCTCGGCCCCATGCCCTCCCTGTTCCTCGCCACCGTGCTGACGGCCGCCGTCGTCGTGGCCGTGGAGCGCCGCCGCTCGCGGCACGCCAGGGCCGCCGCCGCGCCGCACGCCCGGCCGGCCGAGCGCCGGCCGATGAGCGCACTCGCCGGTGCCGGCATCGCGCTCGGCGCGATCGTGGTGCTCGCCTACGTCGTGTTCGTGCTGGTGGCCGCATGACGCCGACCTACGACTGGGCCAGGCAGTTCGGCAAGGCGTACGTCGGCGCCCTCAACACGGGGCCGGAGGCCTTCGCGGCCCTCTTCGCCCCGGGCGCCGACGTGCAGGTGGGCGACCGCGAGGGCCCGCCCGAGCTGGTGCGCGAGGCGACGCCCCCCGGCCGCTCGGCGTTCCGGCGGGCGCGCATCGAGGAGCCGTGGGTGGTGCTGACCGTCCGCGTCATCGACCGGGCCGCCGAGCAGGTGGACGACCGCCCGCACCGGCTGCGGTTCGACGACGCGGGGCGGATCACCGCGCTCAGAGCGTAAGCTCGCCCGCATGAGCCCACTGATCCCCATGGTCGTCGAGCAGACCTCGCGCGGCGAGCGCTCGTTCGACATCTACTCCCGCCTGCTCAACGAGCGGATCATCTTCCTCGGCACGCCCGTGGACGACCAGATCGCCAACCTGATCGTCGCCCAGCTGCTGCACCTCGAGAGCGAGGACCCCGACAAGGACATCTCGCTCTACATCAACTCGCCGGGCGGCTCCGTGTACGCCGGCATGGCGATCTACGACACGATGCAGTTCGTCAAGCCCGACGTCGCGACGATCTGCTGCGGGATCGCGATGAGCATGGGGGCGCTGCTGCTCACGGCCGGCGCAGCGGGCAAGCGGTTCGCGCTGCCCAACTCGAAGGTGATGATCCACCAGCTCTCCGGCGGCTTCAGCGGCCAGTCGAGCGACATCGAGATCCACGCCCGCGAGGCGATCGCGATGCGCCGCCGGCTCGACGAGATCATCGCCAAGCACACCGGCCAGCCCATGGAGAAGGTGCGCGAGGACACGGAGCGCGACTACTTCATGAGCGCCGAGGAGGCCACGGCCTACGGCCTGGTCGACCGCGTCATCAGCTCACACTGACCCAAGGCGTCCCGCCGGGCCTCTCGCGGGCCCGGCGGGACGCGCGAAACGCCTCTGGCCGAGGCGTTTCGCAACCGGCGGCACCGCCTTCGGCGGGGCGGGCCGCCTCGGGCGTCTGCGACCACGCGGCACAGCGCGTCCGGCCGCCTCATCGCATTCACTGGGCCGGGGGTCGAGCCGGTCGGCTTGACCGTCCCCGCGGCGTTTGCAACCATCGTTGCACGGGATGAAGCGCCGTCGGGGCCGCGTCCCGGCCCGGGCTCTCCGTCCCCCTGCAGCGTCGGATCGAGCCGTGGAGCAATGCGTCACCGCCGTCTCCAGGTTGTCACCGCACCAGCAGGCCCGGCACCCGGCAACGCGACGCCGGCCCAGGCGATGCTCGCGCGCTGGCGCGACGGGCGGACGACACCCGTGGGACGGGGCGCACGCCGATACCGACACCACCCGGCGATCGCGACCACCGGCCGGGGGCGCGTGGGCCCCCTGCGCGTCGCGGCGCCGTCACGACGAGCACGCGGCCGCGTGACGTCCGCCGGCACGGGCGGACGGGCCGCGGGGAGGTGACGCCTTTGGATGCGGCGATCGAGGGCGGTACCGTCGGCTGAACCGCCGGGGGGCCGCCCGCACCCACCGGACACACGACAGCCCACCGCGGGTCGCTCGCCCGACAGGGCGGGCGGCCGGCGGAGGGCGACGGACGAGGACGACGGGGCCGTCGCCACGACATCGGGACCCCGGTGGCGACGGCCCCACGGCGTGCGCGGAGCGCTCAGCCCGGCAGCAGGCGCACGTCCACGGTCACGGTCATCGCCTCGGTCGGCGGGCCGAGGTAGCTGCCGCGCAGGGGCGGCACGTCGCCGTAGTCGCGGCCGACGGCCACCCGCACGTAGTGCTCGTGCGCGGGCTCGGGGTGCGTGGGGTCGAACTCCACCCATCCCGCGCCGGGGATCGCGACCTCCACCCACGCGTGGCTCTCGCCCGGCCCCTGGTGGCCGGGCAGGTGGAGCCAGCCGCTCACGTAGCGCGCGGCCAGGCCGCGCTGCCGGGCGCAGGCGATCATCAGGTGAGCCATGTCCTGGCACACCCCGCGGCCGACCCGCACGACCTCCTCCACCGGGGTGTCCACGGCGGTGACGCCCGGCTCGTAGACGATCGCCGCGTTGACGCCGCCCTCCAGCGCGCGGGCCCAGCCGAGGACGTCGTCGCCCCCGAGCGCCAGCCCCCGGGCGAACTCCTCCAGCGCGGCGGACGGGCGCACGTGCGGCGACGGGGCGAGGAACTCGGCGTGGGCGTCCCGGTACCCCGGGTCGGCGAGGGCCGCGGCGCCCGCGCCCGCCCGCGCCGGCGCGGGCGGGCGCGTGACCACAATCGCCTCGGACTCCACCACCAGGGTCTCGTGCGGCTCGGTGAGCTGGAACCAGCGCACCTCGTTGCCGAAGGCGTCGCGATGGCCGGCAAGCTCGGCGCCCGGCTGCACCCGCAGGTGGCGCCACTCGACGTCCTGACGGCCGTCGGCCCGTGGCGTCAGGCGGACCTCGTTGACGCTCTCGCCGACCGGGCCGGCGTAGCGGATCTCAGTTCTGTGCCTGGCGTGCAGCCTGGGCATGCTGTCCGATCGGCCGACGCTCGGCGCCGGCGAGGAAGCAGGACGCGGTCAGGGCCTCGTCGATGGAGGCGCAACGCACCAGCAGGCGCTCGATGAGGTCGCCGGCCTCGCCGGCGTCCCAGGGCCGTCGCGCGGCGCCGTCGAGCATGTCGCGCGCCGTGCGGGCGAGCAGGAGCGCGGCCGGGTCGGGCGCCATGGCGTCCATGGCCACGAGCGCGCCGATCGCCGCCTCGACCTCGCCGAGGGCGAACGCCACCGACCGCGGGAAGCGCCGGTCGAGCAGCAGGAAGCGGGCCACGGCGCCGGCCGAGAGCGATCCCGCGTCGCTCTGGACGTACGCCTCGAAGGCCGAGGCGTCGCCGAGCAGCATCCGCCGGCCGTGCAGCTCGAGCACGTCCGCGCCCGGCGCGTCGGGGCCCGGGCCGCGCCGCTCGCGCACCAGCCGGGCCGCGCGCTCGGCGCGCTCCAGCGCGCGCCCCAGCCGCACGAACCACCACCCCTCGTCGCGGCGCATCGACTGCTCCACGAGCCCGCAGACCAGGGTGACGGCCCGGCGGACGTCCCGGCAGAACGGGTAGACGCCGTCGCGGGCGATCCGCTGCGGCGGCCAGCCGCCCAGCTCCAGCCAGGCGTCGTTGACGCCCTCCCAGACGTCGGTGGGCAGCCGGTCGCGCACGCTGCGGGCGTTCTCGCGCGCCCGCTCCAGGCAGGCGGCGATGCTGTCGCGGTTGTCGCGGCCGAAGGTGAGGAACCACGAGACGCTGCGCTCGTCGGCGCGCCGGTGGGTCTCGAGGAACGCACGGAGGTCGCCGGCCACCCGCACGACCGCCTCCCACACCAGGCGCCCGCCCGCGCCGTTGGCCGCCCGGCCCTCGAGCGCCGCCGCGTGGCCGGCCTCGAGCAGCCGCGCGAGCGCCTCGGCGCGCTCGAGGTCGCGGGCCGTCCAGTAGAGCGCCTGGGCCACGCGGGCCAGCATCAGGCGCGCAGCACCCAGGTGTCCTTGCTGCCGCCGCCCTGGCTCGAGTTGACGACCAGGGAGCCGTCGCGCAGGGCCACGCGGGTGAGCCCGCCCGGCACCACCCGCGTGCGCTCACCGTGGACCACGAACGGCCGCAGGTCGACGTGGCGGGCGTGGAAGCGCTCGCCCACCAGCACCGGCGCCCGCGACAGGCGCACCGTCTCCTGGGCGACGTAGCCGCGCGGGTTGCGGCGCACCCGCGCGGCGAACGCCTCGCGCTCGCCCGGCGTCGCGTGCAGGCCGATCAGCATCCCGTAGCCGCCGGCGCCGTCGACCGCCTTGATCACGAGCCGGTCGATGCGGGCCAGCGCGCGCTCGCGTTCCTCCTCGTCGTCCAGTAGGAACGTCGGCACCTGCTCGAGCAGCGGCTCCTCGCCGAGGAAGTAGCGGATGATATCGGGGACGTGGGCGTAGACCGCCTTGTCGTCGCCCACGCCGGTGCCGATCGCGTTGCAGACCGCCACCGCGCCCTCCCGGTGGGCCTGCACGAGGCCCGCCACGCCGAGCAGCGAGTCGGAGCGCAGCGAGGCCGGGTCGAGGAACACGTCGTCCACCCGCCGGTAGACCACGTGCACCCGCTCGCGGCCGGCGGTGGTGCGCAGGTACACCTTGCGCCCGCGCACGACCAGGTCGCGCCCCTCCACGAGCGGCACGCCCATCTGCTGGGCGAGGAAGGCGTGCTCGTAGTACGCCGCGTTGGCCGGCCCGGGTGTCAGCACCACGACGCGCGGGGCGGCGCACCCCTCCGGCGCCGAGGCGAGCAGCGCCTGCAGCAGCAGGAAGGGCCCGTGGCCGACCGGCTCGACGTGGTGGTCGGCGAAGGCCTCTGGGAGGGCGCGCTGCATGAACGCGCGGTTCTGGACGACGTACGAGAGCCCCGAGGGGCAGCGCAGGTTGTCCTCCAGCACGCGCCAGACGCCGCCGTCGTCGCGCACGAGGTCGATGCCCGCCAGGTGCACCCAGCGCCCGGCCGGCGGGCGCACCCCGGCATCGCCCGCACGTAGCCCTCGCTGGTGCTCACCAGCGCGTTCGGCACCACGCCGTCGGCCACCGCGCGGCGCTCGCCGTAGACGTCCGCGACGAAGCGGTCGAGGGCGCGCACCCGCTGCTCCAGCCCGGCCTCGAGGACGGCCCACTCGTCGGCGGGGATGACGCGCGGCAGCAGGTCGAACGGGAAGGGGCGCTCGCGGCCGCCGCTCGCGAACGTGATGCCCTGGGTCAGGTAGGCGCGATCGACCAGGGCGCTGCGGGCGGCGAACGTCGCCGGGCGCAGCTCGCGCAGGCCGTCGAACAGGCGCGCGTAGGCCTCGCGGGGACGGTCGGGCTCCTCGAACATCTCGTCGAAGAAGCCGTCGGTCCTGTAGTCGGTGAACAGCGGCACGGCGCCCTCCGCGGCGGCCTCGCACAGCGGCGCGACGGTACCAGCGGCCCCCTCATCCGCCCTTTGGCCGGGTGGCCAAAGCGGGCTCGTCCGCCTGCTCCGGCGGGAGGCCGCGCGCGGCCAGCACGGCCACCACCAGGGCGAGCGCCGCGGCGAGCGCGACCGTGGCGGTGAACGGCAGCAGGGCGCTCGCCCCGGCCCCGAGCAGCGGGCCGGCGGTGTAGCCGGCGGCGAAGACCACCGTCAGCACCGCGGAGCTCAGCCCGTAGCTGCCGGCCATGCCCGCCCGATCGACCGACTCCACCATGAGGGGGCCGGTCGGCGCCGCCAGGGCGGCCATGCCGGCGCCGACCACGGCGAAGGCGATCGCGACCGACCATGCCGGGCCCACGCCGACCAGCGGCAACCCCGCGGCCATCAGCAGCCCGCCCACGAGCAGCGGCCCGCGCCGGCCGCGCCGGTCCGACCAGCGCCCCGCGACCGGCAGCAGCGTGAAGTGAGCCAGCAGGCCGGCGGCGAACACCAGGCCCACTGCGGTCGACGACAGGCCGAGGCGCTCGTCGAGGTCGAGGGGCAGCAGCGGCTCGAGCAGCGCGAGCGTCCCCGCGACCAGCGCGAGCGCGGCGACGGCGACCCGCGCCTCGCGCACCCGGCCGAGGCGCGCCAGCGCCGGCAGCAGGCGCGGCGGCGCCCCGTGCCCCGGGCGACGCGTCTCCGGCACGAGCAGCGTGGGGACCACGGCGAGCGCCGGCAGGATCGCCGCCAGCAGGAACGCCTCGTCGAGGCCGACGGCGTCGATCAGCAGGCCGCCCGCCAGCGGTCCCACGAGGCCGAGCGCCCCGCCCGCCGTCTCGGCGAGGCCGATCCGCAGGCCGAGCTCGGAGCTGGGGTACACGTCGCTGATCGCCGCGAGGGCCGCCGTCCAGACGAGCCCGGCCGCGAGGCCCTGCACCGCGCGCGCGGCGGCGAGCAGGCCGGGCGAGTCCGCCAGCGCGAAGCCCAGCGTCGCCGCCGTCAGCATCACTACCGCCATCACCATCACCGGCCGGCGGCCGGCCCGGTCCACCAGGCCCGCGGCGCCGAGCGCCGCCAGGAGCTGCGCCACCGGGAACGCCGCGAAGATGAGGGCGCCCACGGCGTCCGAGAACCCGTGGCGGTCCTGAAAGCCCGGAAGCGCGGGGACCACCATCGTGAACAGGATGGTGTCGAGCCCGATGAGGCCCGTCGCCGTCCAGAACACCCTGCCGCGTCGCGCGCTCATCCGCTCCGGTCCATCGATCCTCCCCCGGGACGACGAAGGGGGCCCCGAGGGGCCCCCTTCGCGAACCTCACACCGGCGCGGCCGGTGCTTACATCATGCCGCCCATGCCGCCCATGTCGGGCATGCCGCCGCCGGCGCCGCCCTCCTCGGGCTTGTCGGCGACGACGGCCTCGGTCGTGATGATGTTCTTCGCGATCGAGGCCGCGTTCTGGAGGGCCGAGCGGGTGACCATGGCCGGGTCGATGATGCCGGCCTTGACCAGGTCCACGTACTCGCCGGTGTCGACGTTGAGGCCCTGGCCGTCCTTCTTCTCCTTGATCTGGCCGACCACCACCGAGCCCTCCAGGCCGGCGTTCTCGGCCAGCTGGCGAAGGGGCTCCTCCAGCGCCCGGCGCACGATGGCGGCGCCGGTGGCCTCGTCGCCGGACAGCTCGAGCGCGTCGAGGGCCGGGATGGCGT
This sequence comes from Miltoncostaea marina, assembly GCF_018141525.1. Lineage (GTDB taxonomy): Bacteria > Actinomycetota > Thermoleophilia > Miltoncostaeales > Miltoncostaeaceae > Miltoncostaea > Miltoncostaea marina. The sequence continues at coordinate 282,525 of NZ_CP064655.1, read as the reverse complement.
TGACCAGCACCACCCCGCCGCCGGGCACGATGCCCTCCTCGAGGGCCGCCCTCGTCGCCTGCAGGGCGTCCTCGACGCGGTGCTTGCGCTCCTTCATCTCGGTCTCGGTGGCGGCGCCGACCTTCACCACCGCCACGCCGCCGGCCAGCTTGGCCAGGCGCTCCTGCAGCTTCTCGCGGTCGAAGTCCGAGTCGGTGGTCTCGATCTCGGCCTTGATCTGCTTGATGCGGCCCTTGATCTCCTCGGCGTCGCCGGCGCCGTCGATGATCGTGGTGGCGTCCTTGGAGATCACCACCCGGCGGGCGCGGCCCAGCTGGGCGACCTGGGTGTTGGCGAGCTTGAGGCCCATCTCCTCGGCGATCACCTCGCCGCCGGTCAGGATGGCGATGTCCTCGAGCATCCGCTTGCGCCGGTCGCCGAAGCCGGGGGCCTTCACGGCGATGCCGGTGAAGGTGCCGCGCAGCTTGTTGACGATCAGGGTGGCGAGGGCCTCGCCCTCGACGTCCTCGGCGATGATCAGCAGCGGCCGGCCCTGGCCGATCACCTGCTCGAGCAGCGGCAGGATGTCCTGGACGCTGGAGATCTTGCCGCCGTGGATCAGCAGGAAGGGGTCGTCCAGGACGGCCTCCATGCGGTCCTGGTCGGTGACCATGTAGGGGCTCATGTAGCCGCGGTCGAACTGCATGCCCTCGGTGAACTCGAGGTCCATGCCGAAGGTCTGGCCCTCCTCGACGTTGACCACGCCGTCCTTGCCGACCTTCTCGATGGCGTCGGCGATCACGTCGCCGATCGCCCGGTCGCGGCTGGAGATGGTCGCCACCCGGGCGATGTCCTCCTTGCCGGCGATCTCCTTGGCGCGCGAGGCGATGTCGGCCACGACGGCCTCGACGGCGGACTCGATGCCGCGCTTGAGGCCCATCGGGTTGGCGCCCGCGGCCACGTTCTTGAGGCCCTCGCGCACGATCGCCTGGGCCAGCACGGTGGCGGTGGTGGTGCCGTCGCCGGCCACGTCGTTGGTGGCCGTGGCCACCTCGCGCACCAGCTGGGCGCCCTGGTTCTCGAAGACGTCCTCGATCTCGATCTCGCGCGCGATCGTGACGCCGTCGTTGGTGATCGTGGGCGCGCCGAACTTCTTGTCGAGGACCACGTAGCGGCCCTTGGGGCCGAGGGTCACCTTGACCGCGTCGGCCAGGGTGTTGACCCCGCGCTCGAGGGCGCGCCGGGCGTCCTCGTCGAACTTGATCAGCTTCGGCACGCTCAGACCGCCTTCGCCAGGATGTCCGACTCGCGGAGGATGAGGTACTCCTCACCGTCCACCTTCACCTCGGTGCCGCCGTACTTCGAGTAGATGACCTCGTCACCCTCGGCGACCTGCGGCGGGACGCGCTGCCCGTCCTCGTACCGGCCCGCGCCGACGGCGATGACCTTCCCCCGCTGCGGCTTCTCGGCGGCGGTGTCGGGCAGGACGATGCCACTGGCCGTCACCTGCTCCGCCTCGATCGACTGGACGACCACGCGGTCGCCCAAGGGCTGCAAGCTCATGCAGTCTCCTCGTGGTTGGCACTCGTAACCTGTGAGTGCCAAGCGTGCCACCGGTGCGGCGTCAGATCAAGCGTCCGGCCGGCCCGCCGGAGCGCTCACTTGAGCGACGGGAACTCGATGACCTCGCTGAAGTGGATGACCGAGACGGTGTCGTCGAGCGCGACCTCGCGCGAGTAGATGTGCGAGAGGAAGTGGAGGGTGTCCTCCACCAGCCGGAACTCCGGGTTGTCGCGCTCGATCTCGCGCTGGCTCAGCTCGCGCACCGGCTTGACCGCCACGTCGTCGATGATGGCCGTGAAGATCCGCTGCCGTGGTCCGTGCCGGTGGCCCACGGTGACCCACACGAGCTGGCCGCGACGGTACTTGTGGGACTTGTCCCCCAGCCGGATGGTGGCCGTCTTGCGGCCCTTCCGGAGCTGGTCGATGAACAGCGGCGAGTAGAAGTTCAGCGCGTACACGGGCGTCCTCGGGGGCCGGTGGTCAGTGCGGGCGCGGGCGCGGCCCGTTGCGGCCGTCCTTCGCGCCCGGCCCACCGTAACCTTCCGCCGCCACCCAGGCGAGCGCGGCCTCCGCCACGCGCCGCTCGCCCGGGTAGGTGAGCAGCGAGGGCGCGACGCGCAGGGGCGCCAGGCGGACGCCGTCGACCTCGCCGTCGTGGTGCGCCACCGAGCCGGAGCGGTACTCGAGCAGGAAGAACCCCACGTGCTTGGTGATCCGCGCGCCGAGCGAGCGCGACCAGAACACGTAGGAGATGTCCTCGAGCGGCGCGAGCAGCCTGCCGCGCAGCCCGGTCTCCTCGCGGGTCTCGCGCAGGGCGGCATCCTCGCGGGTCTCGCCGGGCTCGATGTGGCCCTTGGGCAGGCCGAGCACCGCGCCGCCGCGCGTGGCGATGAGGGCGACCATCAGCTCGGGGCCCATCCGCAGCAGCAGGACGCCCCCGGCGGAGCGCTCGGTGATGACGCGGCTCATGCCCGGATCGCGGCAGGGGCGCGCCGCCGCCCGGGGGCGGCGGCGCGCGGCGCGCTCGTCGTTACTTGCCGCCGAAGAGGCGCTTGAGGAAGCCCATCAGGCCGCCGCCGGACGACGGCTCGTCGGCCGCCGGGGCGGCCTGCGCGGCCACGGGCTCAGGCGCGGCCTGGTCGGCGCCCGCGGTCGCGGCGCCGTTCGTCGCGCTGGAGGTCGCCGACGGCGCGCTGCCGCCCCCGTCCCCGACCCACTTCTCGAGGGCCTCCCAGCCGGTCGTCCCCGACGGACCCGATGCCGCGGGCGCCGGCGCCGGCTCCCCGGGCTGGGCGGTCTCGCGCGACGCGGCGCCGGCCGCCGTCCCGCCGCCGCTGCCGACCCACTTCTCCAGGGCCTCCCAGCCGGTCGTGCCGGACGGGCCCGAGGACGCCGGCTGCGCGGCCTGGGCACCGCCGCCACCGCCGCCGCCGCCGACCCACTTCTCCAGGGCCTCCCAGCCGGTCTTCCCGGAGGGGGCCGAGGGCGCCGGCTGCGCGGCCTGGGCACCGCCGCCGCCACCGCCGCCGACCCACTTCTCCAGGGCCTCCCAGCCGGTCGTGCCGGACGGGCCCGAGGACGCCGGCTGCGCGGCCTGCGCGCCACCGCCACCGCCGCCGCCGACCCACTTCTCGAGGGCCTCCCAGCCGGTCGTGCCGGAGGGGCCCGACGCCGGCTGCGCGGCCTGGGCGCCGCCGCCGCCACCGCCGCCGACCCACTTCTCGAGGGCCTCCCAGCCGGTCTTGCCGGAGGGGCCCGACGCCGGCTGCGCGGCCTGGGCGCCACCGCCGCCACCGCCGCCGCCGACCCACTTCTCGAGGGCCTCCCAGCCGGTCTTCCCGGAGGGGGCCGAGGGCGCCGGCTGCGCGGCCTGGGCACCGCCGCCGCCACCGCCGCCGACCCACTTCTCCAGGGCCTCCCAGCCGGTCGTGCCGGAGGGGCCCGAGGACGCCGGCTGCGCGGCCTGCGCGCCGCCGCCACCGCCGCCGCCGCCGACCCACTTCTCGAGGGCCTCCCAGCCGGTCGTGCCGGTGGGGCCCGACGCCGCCGGCGCCGCCTGCGCACCGCCGCCACCGACCCACTTCTCCAGGGCTTCCCAGCCGGTCGTGCCGGAGGGGCCCGAGGACGCCGGCTGCGCGGCCTGCGCGCCGCCGCCACCGCCGCCGCCGCCGACCCACTTCTCGAGGGCCTCCCAGCCGGTCGTGCCGGAGGGGCCCGAGGACGCCGGCGCCGCCTGGGCGCCGCCGCCACCGCCGCCGCCGACCCACTTCTCCAGGGCCTCCCAGCCGGTCTTGCCGGAGGGGCCCGAGGACGCCGGCGCCGCCTGGGCGCCGCCGCCACCGCCGCCGCCGACCCACTTCTCCAGGGCCTCCCAGCCGGTCTTGCCCGAGGGGGCCGAGGGCGCGGCGGACGCGTCGGAGGAGCCACCCGAGCCCCCGCCGACCCACTTCTCCAGGGCCTCCCAGCCCGTCTTCTGAGCGCCCCCGGCGATGGGCGGCAGGAAACGACGGGGACGGCTCATGAACGCTCCTCCAGCAGGTGTCGGACTCGGTCGGACCACGGATCGTGCTAGGCCGCACAAACTTATGGCCTGCGTGGAGGGGTGGTCAAGGTGCGGGCCGGCCCGGACGGCGCCGGTCAGCGCATGTCGGCGAGCATCCGGCGGTAGGCGTCGAGCCGCTCCGGCGACACCGCGCCCGGCACGGCGCACCCGGCGTCGCCGTCGTGGGCGCAGCCGCGGAAGCGGCATCCCGCAGCGGCGGCCGCGATCTCCGGGAAGCCCGACTCGAGCGTCGCGCGGTCCATGCGGGGCAGGTGGAACGTGCGCACGCCCGCCGTGTCGACGACCGCCCCGCCGCCGGGCACCGGGATGACCCGAGGGTCGGTGGTCGTGTGCCGGCCGGTCCGCACCTTGCCGCTGATCTCGCCGACCGCCCGCTCGACGCCGGTGAGGGCCCGGGTGAGGCTCGACTTCCCCACCCCGGAGTGCCCGGCCAGGATCGCGGTGCGGCCGTCGACGAGCTCGCGCACCGCCGCCACGAACCCCGGGTCGCGCGTGCAGCCGGCCAGCACGGGGACGCCGATCGCGCGGTAGCGGGCGGCCACCCGGCCCACCTCGTCCGAGTCGTGGGGCAGATCGGTCTTCGTGAGCGCGACGGCGCCCTCCAGGCCGCCCACCTCGCCGGCCACCAGGTACCGGTCGAGCAGCCGCGGGCGCAGCGGCGGGTCGGCCACCGCCGCCACGACGATCAGGAGGTCGGCGTTCGCCACCACGGCGCGCGGGCGCCGCTCGTGGCCGTCGCCGCGCTCCAGCACCGTGCGGCGGGGCAGCACGCGCACGACGACCGGCGTGTCCGGGTCGGGGCGCAGCAGCACCCGGTCGCCGGCCACCGCCGGGCCGCCCGGCACGCGGGGCACGAGGCGGGCCTCCCGCTCCTCGCCGTCGTGCGCGACGGTGGCGGTGGGCCCGGAGACGCGCACGACGAGGGCCTCGGGCTCCGAGGCCGTCCCGCCGCCGGGGGTCACGCCGGGGCGCGCCCCGCCTGCAGGAGCTCCTCCGCGGTGTAGAGCGCGTGCAGCGGCGCGTCGCCCAGCGCCTGCTGGGCCGCCTCGCGACCGCCCTCGCCGCGGTCGATCACGATCGCCGCCGCGACCACCACCCCGCCCGCCTGGCGCGCCTTCTCCACCGCGGCGACGAGGGAGCCCCCGCTCGTGAGCACGTCGTCCACCACGGCGACCGGCGTGCCCTCCTCGATGAACGGGCCCTCGATCCACTGCTGGAGGCCGTGCTTCTTGGCCTCCTTGCGCACGAAGAACCCGGTCACGCGGACGTCCTCGGACCACGCCGCCGCGCTGACGGCGCACACCAGCGGGTCGGCGCCGAGCGTGAGCCCGCCGACCGCCCGGGGGGCGGCGGGGCGCAGGAGGTCCCACATCAGCGCGCCCGCCAGCGCGGCGCCCTCGGGGTCGAGCAGCACCTGGCGGGCGTCGAAGTAGTACGACGAACGGCGCCCGGACGAAAGCCGGACGGACTCGCGCACGAGGGCGTGCTCGCGCAGCAGGTGGCCGAGGCGGTCGCGACGGTCGTTCACGCCGGGCATCCTAGTGGCCCGGCGGGGGGCGCGCGTCAGGCGCGCCGGCGGCCCGTGCCCCCGCAGCCCCCGCACACCACCGGCAGGTACTCGTGACGCAGGCCGCCCTCGAGCGCCTCGAGGTACGACCCGCGGCCCATGCACCAGCCGCAGGGTCTCGGCGTCGCGGGGGCGACGGCGGTCGTGGGGGCGACGGCGGTCGTCGCGGGACCCGGCCGCTGCTGCGTCGGGTCGATCGGCATGCCCATGCCGGTACCTTTCGCCTGGGGCCCGGATCGGGGCCCTGTGAGACTCCATCGACCCGGCCCGCGTCCACCTGAGGAGAGAGGCCAGCGCATGATCGACGTCACCCCCGAGCCGACGCCGAACCCGAACGCCGTCAAGTTCACGCTCGACCGCCCGAGCACCGAGGGGCGGCCGGTGACCTTCCGCGAGGGGTCGGACCCCGCCGACTCGCCGCTCGGCGCGCGCATCTTCGCGCTCGGCGGCGTCACGAACGTCTTCATGACCGCGAACTTCGTGAGCGTCACGAAGGAGGCCGGCGCGGACTGGCAGGAGCTGGTGCCGCGGGTCATCGACGAGCTGCAGGCGCACTTCGGCGGTGACGCGGCGTGAGCCCGACCGGGATCCTCTTCTCCTACGCGATCGGCCTGATCTTCGCCGTGGGCGGGATCGTGTTCCTGGTGGGGCTCGACGACAACCGCTTCCTGTTCGGGATCCCCTACCTGCTGATCGGCCTGGTGATCCTCGGCGGCGTGGCGGCCAGCCAGCGCCGCACCGCCCGGCGCGAGCGCGAGGGCGGCGGGACCGCCGGGCGGGGGCCCGGGCACAAGAGCCCGTACTGATCGCCGTGCCGTCGGCGGCCGGATCGCGCAGAATGCGAGGCGACCGGCCACGACACGACGGAGCGAGCCAGCCGTGAAGCACGTCTTCGACCTCTCAGAGACCGCCACCCACGAGCTGGTGGCCCGCCAGCTGCGCGACCTGGCCGACCAGTTCGCCAGCGGGTCCGTCGACCTCTCCTACGACGAGGAGCACGCCCCGACCGTGGTCGTGGACCCCGTCGACGTGACGGTCGACCTCCACACGCACCGCCACCACGTGGAGCTCAACATCCGCATCGGCTGGCAGACGGCGGACGCGCCGCACCGCGGCCCCCGGCGCGGGCGCTGACCGCCGGCGCCTAGGGCAGCGCCGGGAGGCCCTCCAGGTCTGCGGCGGCAGCGTCGAGCTCCTCCTGAGGGAGCTCGTAGTCGATCATCTCGCCCGACAGGTACGCGTCGTACGCGGCCATGTCGAAGTTGCCGTGGCCGGAGAGGTTGAACAGGATCGTCCGCTCCACGCCCTCCTCGCGGGCCCGCTCGACCTCCTCCACCACGGCCCGGATGGCGTGCGACGGCTCGGGGCCGGGGATGATGCCCTCGGCCCGGGCGAACCGCACCGCCTCGGCGAAGCACTCCCGCTGCTGGTAGGCCCGCGCCTCGACGATCCCGGTCTCGACGAGGTGCGACACGAGCGGCGCCATGCCGTGGTAGCGCAGGCCGCCCGAGTGGATGGCCGCCGGCACGAAGCCGCGGCCGAGCGTGTGCATCGCCAGGAGCGGTGTCATGCCGGCCGTGTCGCCGAAGTCGTAGCCGTAGTGCCCGCGCGTCAGCGTGGGGCAGGCGGCCGGCTCGGCCGCGATGATGCGCAGCGGGCGGCCGGCGGCCGCGTCGGCCAGGAAGGGGAAGACCAGGCCGGCGAAGTTCGAGCCGCCGCCCACGCAGCCGATGATGACGTCCGGCTCCGCGCCGGCCTGGGCGAGCTGCTCGCGCGCCTCCTGGCCCACCACGGTCTGGTGCAGCAGCACATGGTTGAGCACGCTGCCGAGCGAGTAGTTGGTGTCGTCGCGGGTGGCCGCGTCCTCGACCGCCTCGCTGATCGCCATGCCAAGGCTTCCCGTGCTGTCGGGCGTCTCCGCCAGGATCGCCCGCCCGGCCGCCGTGTCGGGCGACGGGCTGGCGACCACCTCGCCGCCCCAGGTGTGGATCATCGAGCGCCGGTACGGCTTGGAGTCGTACGAGGCGCGCACCATGTAGACCTTGCACTCGATCCCGAAGTGCGTGCAGGCGAAGGCTAGCGCCGAGCCCCACTGGCCGGCCCCCGTCTCGGTGGACAGCCGCCTGACGCCCTCCTCGCGGTTGTAGTACGCCTGGGCGACCGACGTGTTCGGCTTGTGGCTGCCCGCGGGGCTGACCCCCTCGTACTTGTAGAAGATCCGGCAGGGGGTGCCGAGCGCCCGCTCGAGCCCGACCGCGCGGTGCAGCGGCGTGGGCCGCCACATGGCGTAGACCTCACGCACCGGGTCCGGGATCGGGATCCAACGCTCGGTGCTGACCTCCTGCTCGATGAGCGACATCGGGAAGATCGGCGCCAGGTCGTCCGGACCGACCGGCTGCCCGGTGCCCGGGTGCAGGGGGGGCGGCGGCAGCGAGGGCAGGTCGGCGGCGACGTTGTACCACCGCGTCGGGACCGACCCCTCGTCCAGCAGATACCGGCGCTGCGACACGACGCCCCCCTCGCTCGACGCTTACTCGACCGGCCCGGAGCCTACCCCCGCGCGCGGCTCCGCCGCGACGCCGGCCGCCGGCAGCCAGACCGTGAACGTCGACCCCTCCCCCGGGGTGCTCTGCACCGTCACCCGGCCGCCCATCAGGGTGGCGAGGCGCCGCACGATCGACAAACCCAGGCCGGAGCCGCCGCCGCGGTCGCGCTCGCGCGCCGACTGGACGCGGTACAGCCGGTCGAAGATGAACGGCAGGTGCTGCGCCTGGATGCCCACCCCGGTGTCGCTGACCGAGATGCCGGCCTGCCCGGGGGCCGTCACCGGCGCGAGGTGCACGAACCCGCCCGCGGGCGTCGCCCGGATGGCGTTCGTGATGAGGTTCGCCAGGATGGTGTCGACGTGCTCCGGGTCCGCCACGGCGGCCAGGTCGCCCTCCGGCGGGTGCAGCGAGACCCCCCGCGCCCGCGCGTCGGCCGCCAGGCGGGCCACGGCGGCCCGCCCCGCGTCCATCAGGTCGATGGTGCGCGGCGCCATGCGCGGCTCGAGGTCGAGCCAGGTCACCAGCTGCAGGTCGCGCACCAGCTCGCGCAGGCGGGCGGCCTCGCCCCGGATGGTCTCGGCGGCCTCGGCGCGGTCCTCCGGCGTGCGCGCGGTGCCGTCGGCGAGGGCGGTCGAGAAGCCCTCGATCGCCGTGACCGGCGTCCGCAGCTCATGGGCGACGTCGGCCAGGAACTCGCGCTGTCGCGCGTCCTGGGCCTCCAGCCGCGCCGTCATGCGGTTGAAGGCGGTCGCCAGGCGCCCGAGCTCGTCGCCGGTGACCGGGGCCCGCACGGTCAGGTCGCCCGCCGTGACCGCCTCGGCCGTGTCGCTCAGGCGGCGCACCGACTCGCGCAGGCCCCCGGTGATGGCGCGGGCGAGCGTCCAGACGAGCGCCGCGGTGGCGAGCAGGCCCGCGGCGATGATCACGATGAAGGCCCAGTCGCCGAAGGGCCCCGTGGCGACGTCGGGCCGCTCCAGCAGCACCTCCACCGGCCCGTAGGTCGCGGTCGCCGACGCCTCCAGCGCGGCCACCGGCAAATTCCAGTGCACGACCTCGCCGGAGACCTCCACCACCATCCGGGTGTCGCCGATGAAGCGCTGCGCGTCGCGCGCGGTCGCGGCGGCCTCGTCCAGCCCGCCGCGCTCGACGGCGATCGCGATCGCCTGCGCCTGCTGGCGCAGCTGGCCCTCCACCCCCTCGCGGGCGCGCGCCTGGACGACGGTCACCGAGACCAGCACCACGGCCACGATCACCGCCACGAGCGCCACGACGATGCCGAGCGCGATGCGCGCCTGCAGGGTCCGCGGCCGCAACTGCGCCAGGAGCCCCACCGCTACCCCTCCGCCGCGGGCGGCTCCAGCCGGTAGCCGACGCCGCGCACGGCGACGATGCCGATGTCGTCGCCCAGCTTGCGGCGCAGGTTCGCCACGTGCACGTCGACCGTCTTGCCGCCGACGGCCGACTGGTAGCCCCAGACCTTCTCGAGCAGGCGGTCGCGCGTGTAGACCACCCGCGGGTGCGCCGCGAGCTCGGCCAGAAGGTCGAACTCGAGGCGCGTCAGCTCCACCTCCTCCCCGTCCACCGTCACGCGCCGGCTGGCCGGCTCCAGCTCGGCCCGGCCCGCCCGCAGCCGCCGGTGCGGGTCGGGCGGCGCGCTCACCCGGCGCATCACGGCCTTGACCCGGGCGACCACCTCGACCGGCGAGAACGGCTTGACGACGTAGTCGTCGGCGCCGAGCTCCAGCCCGGTGATGCGGCTGGCCTCCTCGCCGCGCGCGGTGATCATGATCACCGGCACGCTGCCGACCTCGCGCAGGCGCCGGCACACCTCGTAGCCGTCCATCTCAGGGAGCATCAGGTCGAGCAGCACCAGGTCGATGCCGCCCCGACGCACCTGCTCGAGGGCCGTCTCGCCGTCGGGGGCCTCGGCGACCGTGAACCCGGCGTCGGTCAGGTACATCCGCAGCAGGCGCCGGATCGCCCGCTCATCGTCGACCACCAGGACGTGGCCCCGGCTGGTCACGGCTCGCGCGGCGCCAGGACGAGGAAGACGTGCGCGCCGCGCTCGTGCACGCTCGGCAGGCGCGTGTGCCGGGCGTTGATCGTCCAGCGCAGCCGGTAGACGCCCGCCGCCCAGTCGCGCCCGACCATGATCTCGCTCGACTCCGTGTACGTCCCCGGCGGCTCGGGGGGGAAGCTCTTCGAGGCCACCGTCATGCGCTCGCCGGTCACCGCGTGCTCCACCGTGAACAGGTGGCCGGTGCCGATCCGCTCCGCGCCGTCCACGGCGTAGCCCACCTCGAAGCGGTACGGCTCGCCCGCGCGCACGGCGAACACCGGCTCGCGGTCGGCCTCCTGCGGCGCGATCGTCACCACCCGGGCCGCCCCCTGGGTGAGCGTGAGCGCCGCCGTCGCCGCGCCCGCCGCCACGGCGAGGAGCCCCGCGGCGGCGATGGCGATGGGGAGCCGGCGCATCGGGCCGATGATACTGCGAGTGGCTGCGCCGCTTGAATCGGCGGGGGGCGGGCCCTAGCGTTCGCTGGCCCCTCCGCGCCGCGCGCGGAGCGCGGCGGGATAGCTCAGTTGGTAGAGCACACGACTGAAAATCGTGGTGTCCCCAGTTCGAATCTGGGTCCCGCCATCAGCACCGGAGCCCCGCCGCGGCGGGGCTCCGTCGTGCGCGCCGCCGGCGGTCAGGCGGTGCTCCAGGGGTCGTCGATCAGGAAGCGCGCGGTGCCGTCAGCCTGACGGCGGAGCACGTCGGCGTCGTCGGCCGCGAGGTGGACGGGCCGCCCGTCCGGCCCCGTGCCGTCGAAGGTCCGGGGTGCCCGCGCCGAGGGCGAGGTCGTCGGCCTGCGGGACGCGGGCGACGTCGAGGCGCAGCCCCCTCCTTCGCGACGACGCCGCCCGGGGCACCCCCGGATGCCGGCCGCGCCGCGAGCCGGCTCGCCGGGACTGCGTGGCGAACGCCGCTCCGGGCTCGTGGAGCCGACCCGGTGTCCGCCGACGTACCGCGCGGCGCCGAGGCCGCCGAGGCCCGCACCGCCGGACACGGCCCGAGGGCCCGTCAGGCGATGCGGGCGGCCATACTGCGGGCGCGCGCATCCCTGACCGGAGGAGCCCCCATCCCATGTCGTCCCACATCCACACGAGCCACGAGTCGGTCTCCGGCGGGTTCACCGAGACGGCGTCGGACTACGACGACGCCGTCCGCTTCAACATCGAGGGCGCTCAGCGCCTGGTGCTCTCCATCCCGCCCGGGCGATACGACGACGTGCTCGACGTCGGCTGCGGCACCGGCTGGGCCACCCAGGCGGTGATCGACCGCTTCCGACCGGCCCGCGTCACCGGCGTCGACCCGGCGGTGGGTATGCTGGAGCGCTGCCGGGCCAAGCTCGGCGACCTCGAGGGCGTGGACGTCTCCTTCGTCGAGGCCGACGTGGAGAACATGCCGGTGCCCGACGGCGCCTTCGACCTGGTCGTCTGCTCGATGGCCTACCACTGGTTCCCGCGCAAGTGGGCGGCCGCGGCGGCCATGGCGCGGGCGCTGCGGCCCGGCGGCGTGGTGGCGATCCTCATGTCGGGCCGCGGCGGCGAGCAGGCCTACCGCGACGTGATCGCCAACGTCGAGCCGATCAACTACCGCTGGCTCGGCGCCTTCGACGGCAACCTGCGCGGGCAGGAGGAGATGGAGGACTACCTCGTCCAGGCGGGCCTCGAGCCGCTCGACGTCTGGATGGAGACGCGCGTGCGCCACACCACCGTCGAGGCCTACATGGAGCGCATGCGGGTGGTGGCCGGCCACATGATCGGCGACCAGTCGGAGGCCGAGGTCGCCGACTACGTGGCGAAGATCGAGGCGGAGCTGCGCGCGCGCTCCGGCCCGCGCGGCTGGCGATACGAGTTCGCGAAGCTCTTCGCGATCGCCCGCAAGCCCGCCTGAGCGGCGGGCGCCGCGCCGGCGCGCTACCGCGTGAGGCGGTAGGCCACGACCTGCGGGCGCTGGCCCGGCTCGGCCGGGTAGCTGGCCGCGGTCACGAGGGTGTCGCCCGCGATGGTGAGCGGGGCGTTCGTGCGCGTCGGCAGCGTGCCTGCCAGGCGATGGAGCCGTCGCGCGTGGAGAGCGCGTACACCGTCCCGTCGAAGGTCGTGGTGAACACGAGGTCGTTCGAGATCGTCGCGGCGCCGAGCGCCATCGTGGGCCGCGTCGTCGTCCAGAGCACGCGCCCGGTGGCGACCTCGATGGCCGGGAGCTCGCCGGTGTTGCCCTCGTCGTCGAAGGTGCCGGTCGCGCCGCCGTAGTTGACGTCGAGGTCGCTCAGCGTCGTGGAGAGGTTGGCGACGGCCACGTAGACCACGCCCTCCTCGTAGGCCATGTTGGTCTCGACGCCGCCGTAGACCCCGGGCTGCACCTCGATCGGTGGCTCGATGGTGACGCTGCCCGGCCGCGCGAGGGCCGTGCGGGAGTCGTTGTCGCGGCCGTCGTGGTCGCCCACCGGGACCTTCCAGACGAGCTTCCCGCTCATGGGGTCGATCGCGTAGACGCAGCCCATCGTCCCCGCCGTCACGACGACGGGCCGCTTCGGGTGCGGCACCCAGATCGGGCGAGAGCCGCAGGTCCCAGTCGTGGAAGTCGTTCGGGACGGCCTGGAAGTGCCACTTCAGCCGGGCCTCGGCGCGCGACAACTTCAGCAGGCTGTTGCTGTAGACGAGCGGCGTCGGGTTCTCCAGCGGGAACCGTGGCGTCGTGTACGCGGTGCCGGTGCCGACGCTGACGTCGCCCGCCGGGTCGACCAGCGGGGTGTTCCGGATGCCGCCGGGCGGGTTCTGCGGCGGGAGCACCGAGGGGTCCTTCAGCACGCCGCGACCAGCACGAGGGCGACGGCGGATCTGCCCGCCGCGAGCCGTCACCCGCTCACCTCTCGTCGTCGTCTCGTGACGGACGTCGCACGTCTCCGACCCGCCGGGCGGGCGGCGGCGGGGCCGGCCGGGGGCCGGGGCATCCGGCAGGTTCTGCCGTCTCGCAGGCGAACCTTCGGCAAAGGGCGATCGATGGCGGCCGGGGCGGCGCGGGGCCGGTCCGCACCGGCCCCGCGCGTCGTCCGCCGCCGCGTCCTCACGCGGCCGGCGCGTTCTCCGGGACGAACTGGTTCGCCGTGAACCGCGCGCCCTGCGGGTCGGCGATGACCGCCGAGCGCACCCACGGCGCGTCGTGGGGGTCGATGATCACCCGCCCGCCGAGCTCGGCCGCCCGGGCGGCGACCGCGTCGGCGTCGTCGACGCCGAAGGTCACGCCCCAGTGCGGCTCGACGCCGGCCTCGTCGTCGCCGATGCGCCGGAGGCTCGCGACCACGTCCCAGAAGCCCTCCGGGGCGCCCATCTGCCGCATGCCCTCGACCGTGCCGGGCCGCAGGGTGTCGAGGAAGGCGCCGTACCCGGGCAGGGTCCAGAGGAGGCCGTCGCCGAGGTCGAGCACCTCCCAGCCGAAGACCGCGCCGTAGAAGGCCCGCGCCTGCTCGACGTCGCGGGTGTGCAGGTCATTGAAGTTGACCGCGCCGTGCTCGTTGACCACCTCGGCGCCGCGGTGGCGGCCGGGCTGCCAGAGCGAGATCAGGGCGCCCCCGGGATCGGCGATCGTGGCCGTGCGGCCGGCGTCGAACACGTCGAAGGGCCCCGCGACCACCGTGCCGCCGGCGGCCCGCGCGCGCTCCGCCGTGGCGCCGGCGTCCTCCACCCAGACGTACGTGTTCCAGGTCGCCCGCGGCGGGGCGCCCTCCGGCACCGATCCGATCGCGGCCACGGGACGCCCGCCGATCGTGGCCGTCTGATAGCTGCCGGGCGCGCCGGGCGGCATGGACTCCTCCAGCTCCCACCCGAACAGGCCGCCGTAGAACGCGGCGGCGGCGCGCGGGTCGGGGTGCATGCCGTCGACCCAGCACGGCACGCCCGGGATGTACCGGTCACCGGCTGGCTGGCTCATGGTCCGCTCCTCCCTCTCGTGGCAGTGCGGCGAGCGTACGACCCATTGCGGTCAGGTTCTGTCCTCGACATGCGCGAGCATGCGAGGCGTGAGCTCCACCTCCAGCCGGCTGCTCGACCTGCTCGCGCTGCTCCAGGCGCGTCGCGACTGGCCGGGGGGCGAGCTGGCCCGGCGGCTCGACGTGTCGCCGCGCACGATCCGGCGCGACGTGGAGCGGCTGCGGGCGCTGGGCTACCCGGTCGAGTCGCTGACCGGGCCGGCCGGGTGCTACCGGCTGCGCGCCGGCACGGCGATGCCGCCGCTGCTCGTGGACGAGGAGGAGGCGATCGCGATCGCCGTCGGCCTGCGCACCGCGGCCCGCGCGTCGGTGACCGGCATCGAGGAGACCGCGATCCGGGCGCTGGTGAAGCTGGAGCAGGTGCTGCCGGCCCACCTGCGCCGCCGGGTGGCGGCGCTCGGCGCGGCCACCGTCGCCGCCCCGCCCGGCGGGCCGACGGTCGACCCCCAGCACCTCACGGTCATCGCCGCCGCCTGCCGCGACGGCGAGTGCCTGCGCTTCCGCTACGAGGGCCGCGACGGGGCGCGCAGCCGGCGGGAGGTGGAGCCGCACTCGCTCGTCAATCGCGGCCGGCGCTGGTACCTGGTCGCGTGGGACCGTCGCCGTGAGGCGTGGCGCACCTTCCGGCTCGACCGGCTGGCGGACCCGGTCGCCACGGGCTCGCGGTTCAGTCCGCGCCCGTTGCCGGCCGGCGACGCCGCGGCCTTCGTGGAGGGCGGCCTCGCCGCCGGGGCGAGCCGCCTGGAGGCGCGGGTGACCGTCCACGCGCCGGCGGGCGAGCTGGCCGCGCGCCACCCGCACCTGGCGAGCGCCCTCACGCCGATCGACGAGCGCCGCTGCGAGTACCGGACCTCCGACGACGACGTCCGGTGGCTCGCGATGCGCATCGTGGCGCTCGGCGCCGAGGTGGACGTGCACGAGCCCCCCGAGCTGGTCGAGCACCTGCGCGACATGGCGCGCCGCCTGCTGCGGGCGGCCGGCGAGCCGGGCTGACGCCCGCGGCCCGGGCGTGACGTCCGCGGCGGTGGTGCGCCCGGGCGCCCCCCGGCGACCGTCGGCCGGGTGCGGGCGCCGCCCGCCGGGTGGATACTTCGCCGGCATGCGGAGGCATCTCGTCACGCCGCCGGCGGCGCGCACGCGGCCCGGAGGCGGCCCGCCGGGACGGGCGGCCTGAGCGGTGGCGCGCTGGGGCGACGTCGAGGCCGAGGTGCCCGAGCTCGCGGCGGAGGCGCGCGGCTTCCTCGACGCGTTCACCCACACGACCCTCGCGACCCTGCGTCGCGACGGCTCGCCGCGCATCAGCGGGACGGAGGTCGTGATCGCGCGCGGCGACCTGTGGCTCGGCAGCATGTGGCGCTCGGTGAAGGCGCTCGACCTCCGCAGGGATCCCCGCTTCGCCCTCCACAGCGGGTCGGCCGACCCGCCGGCCTGGCGGGGCGACGCCAAGCTCGCGGGGCGGGTCGAGGAGGTCACCGCCCCCGACCTGGTGCGCGAGGTCAACGGCGAGGCGGCGGGCGGCGGGCGCTCGCACCTCTTCCGGGCCGACGTCACGGAGCTCGTGGTGATCCGGCTCGGCGACCCGCCGGACCACATCGTGATCGAGTCGTGGCACGAGGGTCGCGGCCTGTCGCGCCGGGAGCGCCGCTGAGCGGCGCCGGCGCGGAGCTGCGGCGGCTGCTCGCCGCGCACCTGCCGGAGCTGGCCGGGGCGCCCGTGCGCGCCCTCGGCGCGGGGACGGACCACGCCGCGACCCTGGTCGGCGGCCGCATGGTGGTGCGCGTCGCCGCCGAGCGGGATCCGGCCGCGCGCGCCGCGGCGGTGCGCCGCGAGGCCCGGCTGCTGGAGGCGATCGGCGACCGCGTGCCGGTGGCGGTGCCCCGGCCGGCGCTGGCCGTGCCCGATCGCGGCCTGCTGGCCTACCCGCTCCTGCCGGGCGCGCCGCTGCTCGCGCTGGCCCCCGGGCGGCGCGCGGCCGCCGCGCCCGCCGTCGGCGCGACGCTCGGCGGCCTGCTGGCGGCGCTCCAGGCGGTGCCGGAGACGGTGGCGGCCGGGCTCGCCGACCCCGACGACGACCCGCCGGACGCGTGGCTCGCCGAGGCGGCGGAGCTGTACGCGGCCGTCGCCGGCGCGGTGCCCCGGGCCCACCGCCCCGCGATCGAGGCGTTCCTCGCGGCCCGGCCGCCCGCCCCGCCCGCGCGGCTGACGCTGTGCCACTGCGACCTCGGCGCCGAGCACGTGCTCGTGGCGGGGCCGGGGGGGCGCGTGACCGGGGTGATCGACTGGGGAGACGCCGCCCTGGCCGACCCGGCCCGCGACCTCGGGCGCGTGCTGCGCGACCTGGGCCCGGCGGGCCTGCGGGCCGCGCTCGCGGCGATGGGCGGCGAGGCCGACGCGGGACTGCGCGAACGCGCGCTGTTCCACGCCCGCTGCGCGCTGCTGGAGGACCTCGCCTACGGCGTCCGGGAGGGGCGGCCAGCCTACGTCGCGGCCGGCCTGGCCGCGCTCGCCTGGGTGCTGCCGGCCTGAGCGGCGCGGCAGCCCTGGCCGCCGCGCGTGCGCCCGCCGTACGCTGGACCGCATGGACGCCGTCGCGGGGCTGCTCGACGGGCCGCGTGCGCGCGGGGCCTTCCTGCTGCGCTCGACGATGGACCCGCCGTGGTCGCTGCGCGCCCGGGACGAGGCGCCGCTGACGCTGGTGGCCGTGGTGCGCGGGGGCGCCTGGCTGCTGCCCGACGCCGGTGACCCGCTGCGTCTGGCGGCGGGCGACGTGGCGGTGGTGCGCGGCCCCGATCCGTACACGGTCGCCGACGACCCCGGGACGGCGCCGACCGTGGTCATCCACCCCGGGCAGCGCTGCACGACGCCCGACGGCGTCGAGCTCTCGGGGATGATGGCCCTCGGCGTGCGCACCTGGGGCAACAGCGCCGACGGCGCCACCACCCTGCTGACCGGCACCTATCCGGCGCGCGGCGAGGTGAGCGACCGCCTGCTGCGGGCGCTGCCGGGCGTGGTCGTGGTGCGGTCGGACGCCTGGGAGACGCCGCTGGTGGGGCTGCTCGCCGCCGAGATCGCCCGCGACGACCCGGGCCAGGAGGCGGTCCTCGACCGGCTGCTCGACCTGCTGCTGATCGCCGCGCTGCGGGCCTGGTTCGCCCGGCCGGACGCCGGCGCGCCGGGCTGGTACCGCGCCTACGCCGACCCGGTGGTCGGCCCGGCGCTGCGGCTGCTGCACAACGGCCCCGAGCAGCCGTGGACGGTCGAGCGGCTGGCGCGCGCCTGCCGGGTCTCGCGCGCGGCGCTCGCCCGCCGCTTCACCGCGCTGGTCGGCGAGCCGCCGATGAGCTTCCTCGCCGGCTGGCGCATCGCCCTCGCCGCCGACCTGCTGCTGGAGCCGGGCGCGACGGTCGGCTCGGTCGCACGGCAGGTGGGCTACGGGAGCCCGTTCGCGCTCAGCACGGCCTTCAAGCGCATCCGGGGCGTCAGCCCGCAGGAGCACCGGCGGCGGGCCCGCGCCGCCGGCGACCCGGACATCGTGGACGCTCGCGCATGATCCCGAGCGATCCGGCCATGGAACGTCCCGCCCGCTCGTCGTTTGATCGCCGCAGGACGCAGGCGACGACGAGGGGGCCGACATGGGCACGACGGTGGTCATCGGCGGGGGCGGCACCACCGGGCGGCGGGTGGCGGCGCGGCTGGCGGCGCGGGGCGAGGCGGTCCGGCTCGCCTCGCGCCGCAGCCCCGTGCGCTTCGACTGGGACGACCGGGGCACCTGGGCGCCCGTCCTGCGCGGCGCGACGTCGGCCTACATCGCGTACGCGCCCGACCTGGCCGTGCCCGGCGCCGACGCCGCGGTCGGCGACCTTGCCGGGCTGGCGGCGCGCACCGGCGTGCGCCGGCTGGTGCTGCTGTCGGGCCGCGGCGAGGAGGGCGCGCGGCGGGCCGAGGCTGCGCTGCGCGCCGCGGGCGCGGAGTGGACGATCCTGCGCTGCGCCTGGTTCGCCCAGAACTTCAGCGAGGGACACCTGCTGGAGCCGCTGCTCGCCGGCGAGCTGGCCCTGCCCGTCGGCGACGTGCCGGAGCCGTTCGTGGACGTCGACGACGTCGCCGACGTCGCCGTCGCCGCCCTCACCGGGGACGGGCACGGCGGGCGGGTCCACGAGCTCACCGGGCCGCGGGCCCTGACCTTCGCGGGCGCGGTCGACGAGATCGCGCGCGCGGCGGGCCGCGAGCTGCGCTTCGCGACCGTCCCCATGGACGCCTTCACGGCCGGCCTGGAGGGCGCGGGCACGCCCCCGGACGTCGTCCGGCTGATGCGCCACCTGTTCACCGAGGTGCTCGACGGGCGCAACGCGCGGCCCACGGACGGCGTGCGCCGGGCGATCGGCCGCGAGGCGCGCGACTTCGGCGCGTTCGCCCGCGACGCCGCGGCCGCCGGCGCCTGGCGGGCGCCGGCGGGGCGACCGCTGCCCGCCTGAGCCCGCTCAGCCGCCGGGGGCCGGCCCGCCGTCCTGCAGCAGGTCGCGCAGGCGGGCGAGGTCGGCCCGCGCGGAGCGCCCGACGGCGGCCCCGATCGCCCGGTCCGCCAGCGCGCGCAGCCCCGACCCGCCCGCCAGCCGCAGCTCGAACGTGACCCGGCAGCCGCGAGGGGCGGGCGCGACGGTGAACCGCGCGCCGCCGTCGACCGGCGAGGACAGCCGGAACGCGATGCGCCGCCCCGGCTCGACCTCGGCGACGGCGAAGCGGACGTCGATCCGGCGGCCCGCCGCGGTGACGATCTCGCGGTAGCGGGCGCCGGGTCGCCCGGGCTCACCGTCGAGCAGGGCGACCTCGTGCACGTTCGCGCGCCACTCGGCGTCGCGGCCGGGATCCCCCACCAGGGCGAACGCCGCCTCGGGAGGGACGGCGATCTCGACGTGCTCCTCGACGCGCACGGCGCCGCTACGGCACCCGGGGGAGCTCGCGCCGGCCGGTGGGGATCTCCCGCTTGCGCGCCTCTGGCCGGACGGTGGCGAGCTCGCCCATCAGGCGCAGCAGCTCGTCGCGGTCGGCGTCGGACGGCAGGCCCCAGCCGGCCGTGTAGTTGAACTCCTTCGCCGCGGGCAGCGACCCCAGGCCGTCGAGCAGCTCGATCGCGTTGAGGTCGACGAGGGCGGGGTGGGGAACGCCGCAGGTGCGGGCCAGCCGCACGAGCTCCGCCCGCAGGCCCGCCAGGTAGTTGGCGCACCGCTCGCCGGCCCGCACCGGGTCCAGCCCGCGCTGCAGCCAGGCCGAGTTGGTCGCGACGCCGGTGGGGCACCGGCCGGTGTGGCAGCGCTGGGCCTGGATGCAGCCCACCGAGAGCATCGCCTCGCGACCCACGTTGACGAGGTCGGCGCCCATCGCGAAGGCCAGCAGCGCGTTGGAGGGCAGGCCCAGCATCCCCGACGCGCCGAACACCACCTCGTCGGCGATGCCGGCCTCGGCGAAGGTGCGGTACACGCGTGAGAGGGCCAGCCGCAGCGGCAGCGCCACGTGGTCGGTGAAGGCCAGCGGCCCCGCGCCGGTGCCGCCCTCGCCGCCATCGATGGTGATGAAGTCCGGGCCGGCGCGCTCGTCGGACATCCGGCGGGCCAGGTCGTCCCAGAAGCCCTGCTCGCCGACCGCCGACTTGACGCCGACGGGCAGGCCGGTGGCGTCGGCGATGCGCTCGATGAACTCGACCAGGCCGTCGAGGTCACCGAACTCCGTGTGGCCGGACGGGCTCTGGCAGTCCTCGCCCACCGGCACGCCGCGGGCGGCGGCGATGTCGGGGGTCACCTTCGCGCCGGGCAGCAGCCCGCCGACGCCCGGCTTGGCGCCCTGGCTGAGCTTGATCTCGATCGCCCGCACGGGGTTCTCGGCGACGACCTCCTGCAGCCTCGGCAGGCTGAACCGGCCGCGCTCGTCGCGGCAGCCGAAGTAGGCGGTGCCGATCTGGAAGACGAGCTCGGCCCCGTGCTGGTGGTGGACGCTCAGGCCGCCCTCGCCGGTGTTGTGCAGGCAGCCCGCGGCGGCGCAGCCGCGGTTGATCGCCTCGACGGCGTGCGAGCCGAGCGCGCCGAAGCTCATGCCCGACACGTTGACCGCGGAGGCGGGGCGGAACGCGTGGCGGCGGCCGTGGCGCGCGCCCACGACCTTCGCACAGGGCAGCGGCCACCCCGCCGGGTCGCCGCCGGGCGGCGGGTGCAGCGGGAACTCGGCCTGCTTGACCAGCACGTGCCCGGGACGCCGCGACCAGTCGGTGTCGGTGCCGAAGCCGAAGTGCGGATCCTGCCGCTTGGCGGTCGCGTAGACCCAGCGCCGCTGGTTGCGCGAGAAGGGCCGCTCCTCGTCGTTGCCCGTGACGATGTACTGGCGCAGCTCGGGCCCGAAGGCCTCGAGGATGTAGCGCAGGTGACCGACCACCGGGAAGTTGCGCAGGATGGCGTGCTTGCGCTGGGTGAGGTCGTAGGCGACGACCCCCGCCAGCGCGGCGCCGGCCACGCCGAGCGCGCGGCGCGGGCGCCGCCCGGGGGTCGCGCGGTCCGGGATGCGGGGCACAGGGGCCATCGCGGTGTCCTACCGCCGCGGGCGGCCCCGCGCAACCGCCGGGCGGGCACCCGACCCGCGCGGCGGTCGCGGGGGGACCGCCGATGTTCGCCCGCGCGGCCGGGCGGGCAGCGAACGGGGATCGCAGCAGGCCGGAAGGAGTGACGATGCCCGACCGGATCGCCGATCCGTGGGGTCCGCGGACGCCGTACGCCCGCGGCGGGGAGTGGCCGGCGAGGACCGACGTCTTCCTCGAGGAGGGCACGCGGGAGGAGGACGTCGAGCGCTGGGTGCAGACCGCCTCGATCCTGCACTCGAACGGCGACGCGTACGACATGGCCGTGCGGGACGGCCGCCTCGTGGGCGTGCGGGGCCGGGCGGTCGACCGGGTCAACCGCGGCCGCCTGGGCCCCAAGGACCTCTTCGGCTGGCAGGCGAACCGCTCGCGCGACCGGCTCACCCGCCCGCTGGTGCGCGAGGGCGGCCGGCTGGTGGAGACCGACTGGGACACGGCGATGGGGCGCGTGGTGGAGCGCTCGCGCGAGCTGCTCGGCAGCGGCCCGGGCGGGTGGGGGCGCTTCGGCTTCTACACCAGCGGCCAGCTCTTCCTGGAGGAGTACTACACGCTGGGCGTGATCGGGAAGGCCGGCATCGGCACGCCGCACATGGACGGCAACACCCGCCTCTGCACGGCGACCGCCGCGGCGGCGCTCAAGGCGAGCTTCGGCACCGACGGCCAGCCGGGCTCGTACACCGACGTCGACCACTGCGACGCGATCGCCGTCTACGGCCACAACGTGGCCGAGACGCAGACGATGCTCTGGGCCCGCATGCTCGACCGCCTGCACGGCGCCGACCGGCCGGCGCTGCTGTGCGTCGACCCGCGCCTGACGCCGGTCGCCCGCGAGGCCGACGTCCACCTGGCGCCGGTCAGCGGCACCAACCTCGCGCTGATGAACGGCCTCGTGCACGAGCTCATCCGCAACGGGTGGATCGACGAGCGCTACGTGCGCGCCAGCACGCTCGGCTTCGAGGCGCTCGAGCGGCTCACGGCCGGCTACCCGCCGGGCCGGGTCGCGGACATCTGCCGCGTGCCGTCGGACGACGTCCGCGCCGCGGCCCGCCTGCTCGGCACCTGCTCGCGGCTGCTGTCGACGGTGCTGCAGGGCTTCTACCAGTCACACGAGGCGACCGCGGCGTCGTGCGCGGTGAACAACATCCACCTGCTGCGGGGCATGATCGGCCTGCCGGGCGCCGGCATCTACCAGATGAACGGGCAGCCGACCGCCCAGAACACGCGCGAGACCGGCGCCGACGGCGACCTGCCCGGCATGCGCAACTGGGACAACGCCGAGCACATCCGCGAGCTGGCCGCGCTGTGGAACGTGGACCCCGCGATCATCCCGCACTGGGCCCCGCCGACCCACGCGATGCAGATCTTCCGCTACGCCGAGCAGGGCTCGATCCGGCTGCTGTGGGTGTCGGCGACCAACCCGGCCGTCTCGCTGCCCGACCTCGGCCGGATCCGGTCGATCCTCGGCAGGGAGGAGCTGTTCCTGGTCGTGCAGGACCTGTTCCTCACCGAGACCGCCCGCCTCGCCGACATCGTGCTGCCGGCGGCCACATGGGGCGAGAAGCTCGGCACCTTCACGAGCGTCGACCGCACGGTGCACATCTCCGAGACGGCCGTGGAGCCGCCCGGCGAGGCCCGGCCCGACCTGGACATCTTCCTCGACTACGCGCGGCGGATGGACTTCCGCGACCGCGACGGCGCGCCGCTGGTGAAGTGGCACGACGCGGAGGGGGCCTTCGAGGCGTGGAAGGCCTGCTCGCGGGGCCGGCCGTGCGACTACACGGGCATCACCTACGACATGCTGCGCGGCGGCAGCGGCGTGCAGTGGCCCTGCACCGACGAGGCGCCGCACGGCACGGAGCGGCTCTACGCCGGCGGGCGGTTCAACACCGACCCCGACTTCTGCGAGACGTACGGCCACGACCTGACGACCGGCGCGGCTCACACGGAGGCGGAGTACCGCGCGAGGGAGCCGCGCGGCCGGGCGTTCCTGCAGGCGCACGAGTGGACCCCGCCCCCCGAGCGCACGAGCGACGACTACCCGCTCGTGCTGACCACCGGGCGCACGGTCTACCACTTCCACACGCGCACGAAGACCGGGCGCGCGTCGCAGCTCGCGGCGGCCGCGCCGGACGTGTGGGTGGAGCTGAACGCCGCCGACGCGGCGGCGCTGGGAGCGTCGGAGGGCGACCGGATGCGGGTCGAGTCGCCGCGCGGCGCGATCGAGGCGCCCGCCCGCATCTCCGGCGTGCGCCCCGGGGTGGTCTTCGTGCCGTTCCACTACGGCTACTGGGACGCCGGCGATGCCGCCGGCCCCGGCGCCGGCGCCGGGCGGGCGGCCAACGAGCTGACCATCACGGCATGGGACCCGGTGTCGAAGCAGCCCGCCTTCAAGGTCGCCGCCGTGCGGGTGACGCGCCTGGGCGCCGGCGACGGGCCGTCGCCCGCCCCGACGACCGGCGCGTCGGCGCCGGCCGCCGGCGTCGCCGCGCCCGCCACGACGGGCGGCGCGGCCGCCGAGGCGCGGTCGAGGATGGAGGAGGCCTGACGTGCACCTCGCCGACTACCTCGGCCTGCTCCACCGCTCGGAGGGCGAGCTCGCCGACGCCTTCCGCACCGTCGCGCGCGGTCACGCCGAGGAGCCGGACGTGTTCCACATCTGCGAGCGCCTGGCGGCGCAGTGCGACCGCCACGCCGCGGCGCTGCGGCCGTTCGCCGAGCGCTACGGCGAGGAGCAGGAGGACGAGCCCGAGCGCCTGCACTCCGACCTGTTCGGCGACGGCGTGCGCAGCGGCGGCCTGGGCCTGCTGCGCGACCTGCACGACCTGTACCTGATGGCCAGCGAGTGCGACATCTCGTGGACGATGATCGGCCAGGGGGCGCAGGGCGCGCGCGACACCGAGCTGCTCGCCGTGGTGGACGCGTGCGAGCACGAGACGGCGACCCAGCTCGCGTGGCTGCGGACCCGGATGAAGCAGGCGGCACCCCAGGCGCTCGTCGTCGCGTGAGCGCCGCGCCCGGCCCCGAGGCGCGGGTGGTGCTGCGCCCGCTCGCCACGCCCCTGCCGCTGGGCTTCCTGGCGCTGGCCGGCGGCACGCTGATGATGTCCGGGCTCGAGCTCGGCTGGATCGGGGCGTCCGAGCGCGAGCAGGTGGGCGTGATCCTGCTCGCCTTCGTGGTGCCGCTGCAGCTCGTGTCGTCGGTGCTCGGGTTCGCCGCGCGGGACGTGGTCGCGGGGACGGCGATGGGGGTGCTCGCCGGCACGTGGCTGTCGTCGTCGCTCGTCCTGCTGACGACGGCGGCCGGCGCGCGCAGCGACGCCCTCGGCACCATCCTCGCCCTGGCCGCCGTGGCGCTGCTGGTGCCTGCCCTCGCCGCGGCCGGGACGAAGGTCGTGCCGGCCGCGGTGGTCGCCACCTCGTCCGCGCGCTTCGCGGTGACCGGCGCCGACGAGCTGGGCGCCGAGGCCATGCGCCGGCCCGCGGGGGTCGTGGGGCTCGCGCTGTGCGCGCTCGCGGTCTACGCCGCGCTGGCCCTGGCGCTCGAGGACGCGCGCGGGCGCACGGTGCTGCCCGTCGGGCGGCGCGGGGGCGGCCGGCGGGCGATCGACGGCTCGCTCGCCGATCAGCTGGCCGACGTGGCGCGGGAGGCGGGGGTGCGGCGCGGGCTGTGACGGGCCGGCGGCGGGCTCAGCCGGCGGCGTACACCGCCTGGGTGAGCACGGAGGCTGCGGGCAGATCGCCCTCCTCGCCGCGCTCCACCGCCGCCTCCACCCGCTCGGACGGGCATCGCGACGCGTCGTAGACCACGACGACGGCCTCGTCGCCGGCCTCGAGGTACGTCGACTCGCCGAGGGGCGTGTAGCGGGTGGCGCCGATGCCGACCAGCAGCGTCGCGGGCCGCCCCGCGGCGGCCAGGTACTCGCCCACGGGCTCGAGCGGCGACCCCGGCGCGTCGCCGGCCTGGTGGCGCAGGCGGTCGGCGATCCAGTCGAGCAGACGGGCGCCGTAGTAGGAGTAGCCGGGGAGCGGGCTGTCGATGCCGTAGGCGCGGGCCACCCCGTCGCGGCGCAGGAAGCTCGCGAGCCGGAAG
Source organism: Miltoncostaea marina (assembly GCF_018141525.1). Classification (GTDB taxonomy): domain Bacteria; phylum Actinomycetota; class Thermoleophilia; order Miltoncostaeales; family Miltoncostaeaceae; genus Miltoncostaea; species Miltoncostaea marina. The sequence continues at coordinate 257,558 of NZ_CP064655.1, read as the reverse complement.
GACGCCGTCGGGCCGGCCGGGTCGAGGTCGTCGACGGCGAACGCCCGCCGCGCGACCCCCTTCGAGTCGGGCCCCCAGTTCTTCTTGTGGCTGATCTTGGGCGCCCCCGGCCGCCGGATCGAGCAGTCGTTGAACGCGCCCAGCGCCCGCGGCGCGAGCCCCTCCACGGCGCCGTCCGCGGCGTAGCGGACGTCCATGAGCACACCCGCCTCGGGCTCGATCTGCAGGTTGACCGGCCCGCCGTCCGGCCGCGGGCGCGCCAGCCGGTCGTGCGAGAGCGGGAAGACGCCGAGGAAGCCGGGGGCGCCGGGCACGTACCAGGGGAAGACGCCCTTCGGCGCCTCGTCGGGGCCGGTCGCGACGGCCGCGAAGTCGGCCGCCTCGCCCGCCTGCTCGAGGTGGCCGGCGAAGTTGCCGGCGACGCCGGCGCCGAAGGCGCCGCGCAGCCCGGCCAGGTCGAGGTCGATCACGGCGGGGGAGCGTACCGGCCGGCGGGGGGCGGCGTTTCCGCGCCGGGCGGGCGCGGTACGGATGACCCATGGCCGCCATGCCCTCGGAGCGGGCGCCCGACAGCACGCTCGCGCTCCTGCGGGACCCGTACGGCTGGATCGGCCGCCGCTGCGACGCGCACGGCTCCGACGCCTTCGCCGCCCGCCTGCTGCTGCAGCCGACGATCTGCATGCGCGGCGCCGACGCGGCCCGGCTCTTCTACGACGAGCGCCGGTTCGCCCGCGCCACGGCGGCGCCGCGGCGGCTGCGCGCGACCCTGTTCGGCCGCGGCGGCGTGCAGACGCTGGACGACGCCGAGCACGCGGCCCGCCGCGCGCTGTTCCTGCGCGCGCTGGCGCCCGACCGCGTCGACGCGCTCGCGACCCGCGTCGCCGACGCCTGGGGCGTGCGCATCGCCCGCTGGGAGGACCGCGAGCGGGTCGTGCTCGCCGACGAGGTGGGCGAGCTGCTGTGCGAGGCCGCCTGCGCGTGGGCGGGCGTGCCGCTCGGGCCCGCCGAGGTGCCGCGGCGCACCCGCGCGATGCACCTGATGATCGACAGCGCCGCCGCGGTGGGCCCCCTGCACCTGCGCGGGCGGCGCGGCCGCGGCCGCGCCGAGCGGTGGGCCGCGCGGCTGGTGCGCCGCGCGCGCCGGGGGCGGCTCGCCGTCGAGCCCGGGACGGCCCTGCACCTGCTCGCGGGGCACCGCGACCCCGGCGGCAGGTTGCTGCCGCCCCGCGTCGCGGCCGTCGAGCTGCTCAACCTGCTGCGCCCCACCGTGGCGGTCGACCGCTTCGTGGTGTTCTGCGCCCTCGCGCTCGTCGAGCACCCGGAGTGGCGCGAGCGGCTGCGCGACGATCCGTCGCTGACCGGCCCGTTCGTGCAGGAGGTGCGCCGCACCGCGCCGTTCTTCCCGGCGGTGGCGGCGCGCGTGCGGGCGACCTTCGAGTGGCGCGGGATGCGCTTCCCGGCCGGGCGGCGCGCGCTGCTCGACCTGTACGGCACCGACCACGACGGGCGCGTCTGGGACGACCCCCGCCGCTTCCGGCCCGAGCGCTTCCTCGAGCGCGAGCCCGGACCGTTCGAGCTGGTGCCGCAGGGCGGCGGGGGCGCGGTGCGCGGCCACCGCTGCCCCGGCGAGGCGCTCACGATCGCGCTCATGCGGGTGAGCGTCGACGCCCTCGTGCGCCGTATGCGGTACGACGTGCCGCCCCAGGACCTGCGCCCCCGCCGCTCGCCGCGCGCCCCCGCACTTCCGGCGAGCGGCTTCGCCATCGCGCGGGTCCGCCGCGCAGGGCCCGTCCCCCTCGATGGTCCAGGGGCTGTGAGCGCCGCGTAAAGACCGCCCCCGGCGTCGCCCGGCGGCCGCGACCATGACCCGGACCATCACCGGGAGAGGGGTGACAGGACGATGAAGCTCACATCGCATCTGGGCCGCGGGCTGGCCGTGGGCGGCGCGATCGCCGCCGTCGGCGCCGCCGGCCTGACCATGACCGACCGCGCGCTCGCGGCCGCGCCGGACGCGCCGGCGAACGCGGGCGCCACGGAGACGCGCACGTTCGCGAGCGAAGGCGCGCAGAACGGCCTGACGGTCGGCGTCGCGCCGACCGCGACGGATCCCGTCGAGTCCCAGATCGTCGTCTCGGGCGCCGAGAGCGTCATCCGCGACGTCGACGTGCGCACGTTCATCGAGCACACCGCCTCGGGCGACCTCGACATCGAGCTCGAGTCGCCGGAGGGGACGGTCGTGAAGCTCGTCGTGGGCAACAACGGCGCCGTGGGCTCGAACGACAGCTTCGACGGAACGCTGTGGGACGACTCCGCCACCGAGCTCGCAACCGACACGACGTACCCCGCGCCCGACGGCGCCGTCCCGGAGCTCGTGCCCCAGGGCGCGCTCGGGAAGTTCATCGGCGAGGACCCGAACGGCACGTGGATCCTGCGGGTGCTGGACGCGAACGACGACGCCGACGGCGGCACGCTCGGAAGCTGGCAGCTCGCGCTGACCACCCAGGCGACCGCGCCGCAGCTCACGGCGACGGAGCACCCCTCGAGCATCGGCACGCCGCTCCCGGTGCCGGACGCGACCGACGACGGCGGAACGGTGACGCCGGGCGGCGTCACGCACGAGATCGTCGTCTCGGGCGCGAAGGACTACCTCTGGGACGCGAACGTCGTCACCGACGCGACCCATTCCGTGAACGTGGGCGACCTGCGCATCCGCGTGACGAACCCGCAGGGCCGCACGGTCGTGCTGAGCACGAACAACAACGGCGGCGCGGGCTTCTACGAGGACCGGCTGTTCGACGACTCGGCGGCCGCGCTCGTGTCGACGACGGCCTCCGACACCGATCCGGTCGTGCCTGAAGGCGCGCTCGCGGCGCTCGTGGGCGGCAACCCGAACGGCACCTGGACCATCGAGGTGCTGGACAGCCTGGTCGGCGACGACCAGGGCTCGCTGGCCGGCTGGACGCTCCAGCTGCAGTCGACCGACGCGGCGACGAACGGTGGCGGCACCCCGCCCCCGGGCACCCCGCCGACCACGCCGACACCGCCCGAGAGCACGCGCGAGGTCTGCCTGCCCCAGGCGCCGCAGCCGGCGCCCGACCGCTCGAAGTCGGGCACCGTCACGGTCAGCACGGCGCAGCTGCGGATCAACCAGCGCATCTACCAGGCCGCCGTCCGGCGCGCCAACGCCGTGCAGAAGTGGCTCGACGCGGGCCTCGTGAAGGACGACTTCTGCGGCGGCGCCATCGGCGCGAAGCAGCTCGGCCAGGGGCTCACCGCCGGCACGCTGCCGGCCGCGCAGGCCCTCACGCCGCCGAAGCCCCGCCCGGTGGTCGTCGAGCAGGGGCAGACGAGCTCCAGCGCGCGCTTCCAGCTCACGGCGGCGCAGCTGCTGATCAATCAGCGGGTCGCCCAGGCGGCCGTGCGCCGGGCCAACGGGCTCGAGAAGCGGCTCGACGGGGGCCTGACCGGCGGCGACATCCGCGACGGCCAGGTCTCGCAGGACAAGCTCGCCGAGCGTCTGACGGTCACCGCGGCGGCGCCCGTCGCGCAGCCGGCCGCCTCGACGACCGAGATCGCGGCCCGGTCCGGGCAGGGCGGCACGGTGCGGATGACCGCCGGCCAGCTGCTCGTCAACCAGCGCATCGGGCAGGCCGCCATCCGGCGCCTCAACGCGCTGACCGCGCGGATCGAGTCGGGCATCACGCGCTCCGACGTCCGCGCGGGGTCGATCACGGCCGCCGACCTCGCGCCCGACCTGCGCAAGTAGGCCGGCCGCTCCCCGGCCCGCCCCCGACGGGGCGGGCCGGGGCCGCGCGGATCAGCGGCCGGCGCCCCGGCGCCGCTCGATCAGCCGCAGCAGCTGCCAGCCGCCCGGCAGCAGGGCGGCGGCGAAGAAGAGCTTCACCACGTCACCCGGCACGAAGGGCTGGATGCCGAGCTCATAGGCCTGCTCCCAGCCGAGCGCCGCGTCGGCGCCGGGCGGGGTCCAGTTGGCGAGCCAGGACGCGCCGAAGGCGTAGATGGCGGCGTTGGCGATCACCATCACGCCGACCATCGTCATGACGTTGCGCGAGGCGCCGCGGTCGGCGAACCAGCCGACGATGCAGGCGCACACCACGTAGCCCACGAGGTAGCCGCCGGTCGATCCGGTGACGTAATCCCAGCCGCCGCTCCAGTCGGCGAAGACGCCGGCGCCGGCCGCGCCGATGCCGAGGTAGATGGCGAGCGCGGTGAACGCGCGGCGCAGGCCGAGCAGGCCGCCGATCAGGAGGGCGCCGAAGGTGCCGCCGGTCAGCGGGACCGGGTGCCAGGGGATGCTGACCTGCGACGCGATGGTCATCAGGCCGACCGCGAGACCCACGAGCGTCGCGTCGAGCGCGATCGCCGCGACCCGCGCCGAGGGCCTGGGCAGGGCGCTGTCGAGCAGCGTCCCGTCGAGGGTGGTCCGGTTGGTGGAGATCGCTGCCTCCTGCTGCAGGGGACGGTCGTCACGGCGAATCCTATCCAGCCGTGACGACCGTCCGCATCAGCTCATCCCGGCATGCCCGGGGTGCGCGCCTCGTCGGCCCCGGCCGTCCCGTCGGCCGCCTCCTCGTCGGCGGCGAAGCGGTGGTCCATCGGGTCGTCGTCGCCCGCGGCGGACGGCGCCGGGTCGGTGGGCGGCAGCTCGCGCTCGCGCTCGCGCGGGTCCTTCGTCGGATCGTCGGCCATCGGTCGCCTCCTCGGGGTGGTCACCCCGAGGGTCCCCCCGGGGGCGGCGGCCCAACCCCGCCGCCCCCGGGGGGGTCGGCGTCAGACGCCGGCGGCGTCGAGCGGCGCCGGCTCGACCGGCTGGGCCGCCGTCGTGACCTCGTAGCGCTTGATCACCTCGCCGTAGGGCAGCACGAAGTTGTACCGGCCCCAGCTCGAGGCGACCATGCGGCGCACCGGCATGCGGTGCCACGGGTCGACCGCCGAGGGCGAGTCGAACGTGACGTTGCCCGGGCCCGAGAAGCCCTCGCCGCGGCCGTCGGAGCCCACGATGAGCTCGAACTCGAGCGGCGTGCGCACCAGCTCGCAGACCTCCGGCGGGGCGCCCTCCTCGGGGCTCGGGATGATCTTGAGCGTGACGAGCGGCGGGGTCACGACGTCCTCCGGGCGCAGGATGTCGCGCGGGCGCATCACGCCCGTGCAGATGCGCTTGCCCTTCGGGCGCTCGGCGTAGGCCGAGATGATCTCGTGCTCCTTCACCCACTCCACCTCGCCGAACAGCTTGGGGAAGCCGTACGGCTCGCGGCCGCCGATCAGGCCGACCTCGTTGGTGACCAGCAGGTTGGAGCAGTAGGTGACGGGCTCGCCCTGCCACAGGCAGCTCACGCCCAGGATCGCCTCGGTGTAGGCGCCGAGCGTCGAGAAGTGGAAGTTGGTGAAGATCAGCTGCGCGATCGCCGGCGAGTGGGCGATCGTGAGGCCCTCCGGGACGATGGCGGCGGCCGCCTCGTCGTCGGTCTCGTAGGCGAACGCCATCATCTCGATGCCGCGGTAGTAGTAGGGCGGCGTGTCGAAGGGCGGGTCGCTCGGCGGCATGGAGAAGCCGAAGCGGTCGGGGGTGAAGCGGCCGGGCAGTCCGGGCATGGGGGCCTCCTGGGAGGGTCGCGGCGGTGTGCGGCGACGCTACGACGGGGCCCGTTAACCGGGCGTCACCCGCCCGGTACGGCGTCGCGCAGCCGCCCCAGCAGCTCCCGGGTGCCGGCCGAGGGCTCGAGGCCCACCTCGCGCAGCGCCGCGGCGCACTCGAGGTAGGCGGGCAGCGCCGACGCCGGGCCGCGGGCCGCGGCCTCGGCCCGCATGAGCAGGCGCCAGCCGTCCTCGCGGAACGGCTCCGCGGCGGCGGCGGCCCGCGCCGCGGCCGCCGCCTCGGCCGCGTGCCCGGCCGCCAGGAGCGCCGTCGCGTGGTCGCGGCGCGCCTCGCACACGAGCGCCGTCAGCTCGTCGCGGCGGCGGGCGGCGGCCTCGCCGGTCACGTCGGGCAGGAAGGGGCCGCGGCCGGCCAGGCGCATCGCGACCTCGAGCGTCCGCAGCCGCGCGTCGCCCACCTCGCGCCGCGCCCGGTCGATGGCCGCTTCGAGCGCCTGGTCCTCGGACACCACCGCCCCCGGCGGCAGCCAGGCGAGCCGCCCCTCCGAGGACGCGAGCGCGATACCCGGCGGCAGGGCGCGCCGCAGGCGGTGCACGAGCTGGCGCAGGTAGTTGGGCCCGTCCGCGCTGCCCTCGAACAGGTCGGCGGCGAGCGAGGCCCGCGGCGCGCCCGCCGGACCGGCCCGGGCCACCGCGGCGGCCAGCTCGGCCGCCTTCGGCGGCGAGACGACCAGGTGGCGGTCGTCGTCCGCCGCCCGCGGCGCCCCCAGCGTGCGCACCACGAGCCGCGCGCCCTCCACCGGCGCCGCGCCGCGCCGGCCGCCCGGCCCGCGCGGTCCAGCTCGCGCCAGGTGGGGTCGCCCGCCGGCGAGGCGTCGATGCGCCGCACCAGCACCCCCGGCGCGTCGCGGAGCGCGGCGAGCAGCGGCCCGAGGGTGCCCATGCGCACCGCGGCCGCGTGCGCGGCGTCGGCGGCGGCGTCGTGGGCCGCCTCGTCGCCGGCGCGCCACTCGGCCTCGGCCAGCAGCACGTACGCGCGCGGCAGCTCCAGGCGGCGATCCGCGCGCTCCATGCCGGCGATCGCGCCGCGCAGCAGCTCGCGGGCCTCGGCCGGATCGCCGCCGAGCCCGAGCTGGGCGGCCGCCAGCCAGACCGCGGCCCACTCGCCGAAGCAGCGCAGTCCCCGCTCGGCGCACCAGGCGCGCGCGGCGCCGAGCAGCTCCATCGCCTCGGGCAGCCGGCCCATCCGCACCAGCATCCGGCCCTCGCCCACGGCCAGCACGGCCCGGTCCGCCACCCGGTAGCCGTGCTCGCGCGAGGTGCGCCGCGCCTCGCGCATCATGCGCAGGCCCGCCTCGCGCTCGCCCTCGTCGAACAGCAGCTCGGCCTCGACCTGCTGCCAGAACTCGATGAACCGGGAGCTGCGCACGCGCCGCGCGGCGGCGTCCAGCACGGCGCGCGCGTCGGCCAGGTCGCCGCGCTGGCGCAGCACGGCGACCCGGTAGATCTCGGCCAGCGTGGCGGTCACCGGACCGCGCCCGGCCGCCGCCCAGGCCAGCCGCTCGACCTCGGCGAACGCGCCCCGGTAGTAGAGCGCCGACTCGAGCGCCACGTGCAGCGGCCAGAAGCGGTCGAGCTCCTCGTCGGTCCACGCCGGCGGCGGGTCCTCCGCGACGGCGGTCTCGAGGATGTAGCGCGCCACCCGGGCGCGCCGCGACGCGGCGGGGTCGGGCAGCAGGCCGAGCATGGCGGCCCAGTCGCCGCCCACGTGCAGCGCCCACACGGCCCAGGCGGCGACGTCCGGCGCCTCCGTCGCGAGCCGGTCGAGCTCGCCGGAGGCGCGCATGCGCGCGACGAGCGCCTCGACGTCGTCCTGGCGGCGGCTCATCAGCAGGCTGCGCACCTGGATGCCCCGCAGCGCCGGGCGCGCGGCGAGGGCCGGGTCGCCGAGCGCCCCGCACCAGGCGAGCACCTTGTCCCAGTCGCCGCGCCGCATCAGCGCCGGGGCGGCCGACTCCACGACCGGGGCGGCCTCCGCCGGCGCGCCGGCGGCGATGAGGCCGTCGGCGGCCTCCTCGGCGTGCCCCTCGGCGAGCAGCGCCCGGGCGCACCGCGCCATGAGCTCGGCCACGTCGCCCGGGCCCTCGCGCCGCAGGCGGTCGAGCAGGAACTCGCGGAAGCGCGGGTGATAGCGCAGCCCGTCGCCGTCGACCGAGCCGGGCAGGTGATGGCGGCAGATCTCGTCGAACAGGTCCTGCGCCGACGGCACGCCCAGCACCGCGGCGAGCCCCGACGGGCTCACCGTCTCGAGCAGCGCGCTGCGCAGCACCACGTCGCGCAGCGCGGCCGGCAGGGCGTCGAGCACCTCGGAGCCGAGATACGAGAAGAACGGGTCTTCGGGTGGCGGCCCCGCGGCCGGGGCGCGGCCGCCGCGCAGCGCGTCGAAGACGATGCCGGCGGCCCAGCCGCCCGAGCCGGCGGCGATGCGCTCGGCGTCGCCCGGCAGGCCGCGCGCGGCGAGCAGCGCGGCGATCTCGTCGGCGCGGAAGGCGAGGTCCTCCTCGGCCACCGCGCCGACCCGGCCCTCGAGCACCTCGCGGCTCAGGTCCAGGTGCACGAGCCGCCGCGACAGCAGAACCACCAGGGCGTCGCGCGGGGCGGCGTCGAGGAAGGCGCGCAGCGCCCGCAGCACCGGCGCCCGCGACTCGACGTGGTGCAGGTCGTCGACGACCACGGCCGAGCCGGGCGGCAGCCCCTCGCCCAGGATCGCGGCGCAGTCCTCGGCGCCGAGGCCGTCGGCCAGGAACCCGTGCACCCGCTCGGCGGCGGCCGGGTCGATGGCCCCGACCGCGGCCGCGAGGTAGGTCACCACCCGCCCGGGCGTCACGTCGGACGCGCCGAGCGCCAGCCAGGCGCGCGGGCCGGGCAGGCCGGCGAGGAGCTGCGCCGCCGCCACCGTCTTCCCCGACCCGGGCGGCGCCACGACGAGCAGGATGCCCCGCCCCTCAGCGGCCCCGCGCAGGGCGCGCAGCACGCGCGGCCGCTCGATCACCCCCGGCCCCAGCGCCGGCGGGCGCGTCTTGGAGCGGATCAGGCCGGGCGGCGTCCCCACGCGATCAGGCGCCCGGCAGCGTCCAGAGGCCGTCGGCGCCCACGTGCTCCTCGACCGCCACGCGCCCGAGCTCCTCCCGCGCCCGGTCGAGCGGCATGTCGCACACCACCGCCACCTCCTTCGTGGCCAGCGGCGTGCCGGTCCAGCGCAGCACCTCCTCCACCGACGACGGCGCGTCGGCGCGGCGCACGCCCGGCACGAGGTTGGCCATCACCACGTCGTAGGCCGCGAAGGGCTGGAAACCGGGCACGGCGATGCGCACGCCGTCGGACAACCGCTCGATCTCGTACGAGGGGCACGTGTAGCGCCGGCCGCCGGACCAGTTGGCCAGGCGCTCGTCGAGCACCAGCGCGGCGGGCAGCGGCTCGCGCGCGGCGGCCATGTCCTCGGCGAGCGCCGACCCGGTGGCCGGGTCGGCCGTCCAGCGGGCGAGGTCGGCCGGGTCGATGCCGGCGTCGCGGGCGGCGCCGTCGATGGTGGCCTGCTCGTCGAGCAGCTCGCCGCGGAAGTGGCGGATCCGCAGGCGGCGCAGCAGGGGCCGCATGCGCGGCCGGTCGTGCAGGCGGGCGGCCACGACGGCGCGGCAGGCCGGGATCGTGGCCTCCATGCGCGGACGCACGGAGGTGTCGATCGGCATGCCGTGGTCGCGGGCGATCGTGCGGAAGGCCTGCGACTGCGCCTCGGGCGTGAAGCCCTTCTCGAGGTACTCCTCGGGCGAGGCGCTGAGGCCCACCAGGCGCGGCTCCCACTCGAGGGCGTCGCCGTAGAGCCAGTCGAGCCGGCGCCGGAACGGCTCGGCGCTGTACGCCCAGGGGCAGGCCGGGTCGGTGAACTCGGTGATGTGGACGACCGGCATCCGTCCGACGCTACCACCGGGCCGATGGAGGTCGCCCTCGTCACGGCCGCCGTCGCGGGCAACGGTCGCCTGAGCCACGCCATGCGCACGGGCCCCGTGCTCGTGTCGGGCCGGCGGGTCGTGGACGTGCAGTTCGTCGAGGAGGCGGTCACGCCGGCCCGAGCCGCCCCCGGCGGGGCGCGAGATCGCCGCAGCCGCGCTCGCCGCCGTGCCGGCCGGCGGAGGGGGCGACCTGCTCTCTGCCCGCGTCGACCTGCCGCCGGGCGACGACGGGACGCCGCTGGTGCTGGAGCCCGAGCTGCTTGCGCCCGCGCCGTCCCTCGCGCACGCGCCCGCGGCGGCGGACCGGCCGGCCGGGGCGATCAGCCGGCGTCTGCGATCAGCCGGCGTCCGCGACCGGCCAGCGCCCCAGGCTGACCGTCCCGCCGGGCTCGGCGCCGATGCGCTGGGCCGCGGAGCCGCCGTTGACCGCCACCGCCACGAGGCCGTGCGAGTCGATGTGCACCAGCATCCCCTTGCGGGCGACGTCGCCGAACGCGCGGGCCACGGTGGCCGGGTGGCGGCGGTCGCTGGTCGAGGCGTGGATGCGGTCGCCGCGCCGGAAGCCGGCGGCGGCGAGGTCGGCCTCCCGCGCGAGCAGCTGCACGTTGCCGAAGCGGTCGACCATCACCACCTCGGCCGCGAGCTCGCCGTCGCCGACGCGCGGCTCGGGCAGCGCCGGCACGGCGATGCCCGCGGGGTCGACCGCCTCGCCGAGCTCCGACAGCGGCTCCCCAGCCACGAGGCGCGCGGCGACCGGGGCGAACAGGTCGCGACCGTGGAAGGTGGCCGGCAGGTGCTCCGGCAGCGGCGGCAGCTCGACGGCCCCGACCGCGATGAGCGCACGGGCCGCCAGCCCGAGGAGCCCGTTGTCCGGCCCCACGATCGCACCGCCGCCGGCGAGCGCCACGGCGACGGGGCGCCGGTCGGCGGTGCCGACGCCGGGGTCGACCACCGCCAGGTGCACGGCGCCCGGCACGAGCGGGGCCAGCCGTGCGAGCACGAGCGCGCCGGCTCGGATGTCGCCCGGCGGCAGGTCGTGCGCGAGGTCGACCCGGTCGACCCCCGGCGCCCCCGCGGCCAGCACGGCGTGCAGCGCGCCCACGTGCTCGCTGCCGGCGCCGAAGTCGGTGAGGAGGGTGACGACCGGGCGGGTCACCCGCGGCCGCCGGCCGCGCCGGCCGCGTCGCCCCGCGCGGCGGCCACGTCGTCGAGCAGGGCCGCCACCAGCCCGGGGATCGTGTGCTCGGCGGCCTCGGCGTGCACCTCGAGGCCCTCCTCGCGGGCGGTGGCGCTCGTCACCGGCCCGATCGAGACCACGCGCGGGCCGGCCGCGAGCGCGGCCCGGCCGTCCGCGTCCAGCAGCGCCATGAACGAGCGCACGGTCGAGGAGGCGGTGAAGGTGATGTGGCCGGCGCCGAGGGCGGCCCCCAGCGCGGCCGGGTCGGCCGGCTGGGCCACGGCCTCGTAGAGCTCGACCTCGTCCACGACGGCGCCCCGCGCGGCGAGCCCCTCGACCAGCGCCGGGCGGGAGCCGCGCGCCCTGGCGACGAGCGTGCGCACGCCCTCGAGCTCGGTGGCGGCCAGCGCCTCGAGGATGCCCTCGGCCACGAAGCGCTCGGGAACCACGTCGGCGCGCACGCCGTGCGCGGCCAGCCGCTCGGCGGTGGCGGGGCCGATCGCGACGACCGTCGCCGCGGGCGACAGGCGGCGGGCGTCGCCGCCGCGCGCCGCCAGCCGGGCGAAGAGCGCGTCGACGCCGTTGACGCTGGTCAGCACCACCAGGCCGTAGTCGCCCAGCCCCTCGAGCGCCGCCTCGAGGCCGGGCGCGTCCTCGATCTGCGCGATGCGGATCACCGGCAGCTCCACGACGTCCGCGCCGAGGGCGCGCAGTCGCTCGCTGAGGTCGCTGGCCTGGACGCGCGCCCGGGTGACGACCACCGTCCGCCCGGTGAGCGGCCGCTCGCCGATCCAGCCGATGCGCTCCGCCAGGCCGGCCACCGGGCCGATCACCACGACCGCCGGCGAGCCCAGGCCCTCCTCGCGCACCCGCGACGCGATGTCGCCGAGGGTGCCCACGACGCTGCGCTGGCGCGCGGTGGTGCCCCACTGCACCGCGGCGGCCGGCTCGTGCGGCGGCCGGCCGCCCGCGACGAGCGCCTCCGCGATCGCGGCCAGGCGGCCCATGCCCATCAGGATCACGAGCGTGCCCGGCACCCGCGCGAGCGCAGCCCAGTCGGTCTGCTCAGAGGGCTTGCCGGGGTCCTCGTGGCCGGTGACCACGGTGAACGAGGTCGACAGCCCCCGGTGGGTCACCGGGATCCCCGCGTAGGCGGGCGCCGCGATCGCGCTCGTGATGCCCGGGACCACGGCGTAGGGGACGCCGGCCGCGGCGAGCGCCTCGGCCTCCTCGCCGCCGCGCCCGAACACGAACGGGTCGCCGCCCTTCAGGCGCACGACGCGCCGGCCGCGCAGCCCGTGCTCCACCAGCGCGGCGTTGATCTCCTCCTGGGTCATCGCCTGGCGGCCCGGCGCCTTGCCCGCGTTCACGAGCTCGGCCGACGGCGGGCACAGCGGCAGCAGCCGCTCGGTGCCGAGCCGGTCGTGCACGACGACCTCGGCCGCCTCGAGCGCGCGGCGCCCGGCGACCGTCAGCAGGCCCGGGTCGCCGGGGCCCGCGCCGACCAGGTGGACGAAGCCGCTCACCCCATCACCCCGGCGAGCGCGGCGGCGGCGGCGGCGCCGAGCGCCTCGGGCGCGCTGCGCGGGCCCTCCCGCACGACGCGCTCGGCGCGCACGCCGTCCGGCGTGCCGGCGAACGCGGTCAGCCGCAGGCCGCCGTCGTGCGGCTCGCAGAGCGCGCCGACCGGCGTCATGCAGCCGCCGCCGAGGCCGGCGAGCAGCGCCCGCTCGGCCAGCAGGCAGGCGTGCGCCACGGGGTCGTCGAGCGGCGCGACGGCCTCGGCGACCTCGCGGTCGCCGGCCCGGCCCTCGAGCGCGAGGAGCCCCTGGCCCGGCGCGGGCGTCGACACCTCGACCGGCAGCGGCATGGCGCCCTCCGGGGCGATGCCGAGCCGCCGCAGGCCCGCCGCCGCCAGCACCAGGGCGTCCGCCTCGCCGCGCGCCAGCTTGTCGAGCCGGGTGCCGACGTTGCCGCGGATCGGCACCACGCGCAGGTCGGGGCGGGCGGCGAGGATCTGCGCCGCGCGGCGCGGGCTGCCGGTGGCCACGGCCGAGTCGACCGGCAGCGCGCCGAGCCCGCCGACCGGCCCCACCAGCACGTCGCGCGGGTCCTCGCGGGGCGGCACGGCCAGCACCGCGAGCCCCTCGGGCAGCTCGCCGGGCAGGTCCTTCGCCGAGTGCACCGCGAGGTGCGCCCGCCCGTCGAGCAGCGCCTCCTCCAGCTCCTTCACGAACAGGCCGCGGTCGGGGGCCGGGTCGCGGCCCGAGGCGCTCCAGCGGTCGCCCGTCGTCGTGAGCTCCAGCAGCTCGGCCTCGTGGCCGGCCAGGCGCAGGGACGCGGCGACCGCCTCCGTCTGGGCCAGGGCGAGCGGCGACCGCCGCGTTGCCAGGATCAGGCGGACGACGTCCGCCTAGCGTCCCGCGCCGTGCACTAGTTGGCCGGCGCCTCGAGCCCGAACAGGTGGCGCAGGCTCTCCAGGTGGCGGAGGGCCTCGCCATCGCCCTCCTCGGCCGCGGCCTTCACTCGCACGGTCGGCTCGTGGAGGAGCTTGTTGACGATGCCCTTCGTGAGCGCGTCGAGGCGGGCGCGGTCGGCGTCGGAGAGCCCCTCCCACTGGCCCTCGAGCCGCTCGAGCTCGGCGCGGCGGATGGCCTCCGCGCGCCGGCGCAGCGAGGTGATGGCCGGCGCGGCCGACAGGCCGCGGCGCCACGCCGAGAAGCCCTGCACGGCGCCGAGCACGAAGCCCTCGCCGCGCTCGGCCTCGAGGCGGCGGCCGTTGAGGTTGGCCTCCACGACCCGCTCGAGGTCGTCGATGTCGAACAGCGCCACCCCGGGGATCGCGGCGACGGCGGTGTCCACGTCGCGCGGCACCGAGATGTCGACCACGATCATCGGCCGGTCGGCGCGGCCGGCCATGACCGGCTCGATCTCGGGCGCGCCCAGGATCGGGTGGGGGGCGTCGGTGGACGAGATCACGATGTCGGCGCCGTGGAGCTCCTCGCCGAGCTGGTCGAAGCCCACGCCGCGCCCGCCGAACCGGCCGGCGAGCTCGCGGGCCGTCGACACGGTGCGGTTGGCGACCACCACGTCGCCCACCCCGTGCTGCATGAGGGCGAGCGTCGTGGCCTCGGCCATGCGCCCCGCGCCGATCACGAGCACCCGGCGGCCGGGCAGGTCCGAGAGCACGTCCTCGGCCAGGTCGAGGGCCACGGCGGGGACGGACGACGAGCCCGAGCCGATGTGGGTCTTCGAGCGCACGCTCTTGCCCACCTCGAGCGCCTGGCGGAAGAGCTGGTTGAGCAGCGGGCCGACCGCCTGCTCCTCGACGCCGATCGTCCAGGCCGCGCGCACCTGGCCCTGGATCTCGCTCTCGCCGACGACCATCGAGTCGAGGCTCGAGGCGACGCGGAACAACTGGGCGGCGGCCCGGTCGTCGCGCAACACGTAGCGCGCGCAGGCGAGCTCGTCCGCCGAGATGCGGCTGTGGGCGACGATGGCCTCGGCCACCGCCTGCTCCGCCTGCGTCGGATCGGGCGAGGCCACGTAGACCTCGGTGCGGTTGCACGTGGACAGGGCGACCGCCTCGCTGACGGCGCCCCCGGCCATGAGGTCGCGCACGAGCTGGCGGGCGGCCGAGTCGGACAGCGAGGCCTTCTCGCGCTGCTCCACGGGCGCGGTCTTGTGCGAGAGGCCGAAGACCAGGAGGTTCACGCGACCACCCCCTCGATGTCGAGCACGCGGCGCGCCAGCTCGCGGGCGCCGCGCTCGTCCCCCGCCGCGAGGCGCTGGACCACGTCAGTCTCCATCAACCGCTCGACCGCGTCACGCCGGCTCGGCATGTCGCGGTACCGCACCTTCAGCTCCTCGCGCACGTCGCGCAGCAGGTCGACCAGCGCCTCCCACTCGGGGCCGAAGGTCTCGTCGAGCCGCCGCCGGATGTGCTTGGCCACCACGGGGCTGGCCCCGCCGGTGGAGATCGCCAGCGCCAGCTCGCCACGCCGCACGATCGAGGGCACGATGAAGTTGCAGAGCTGCGGGACGTCGACCACGTTGCACACCATGTCCCGCGCCTCGGCGTCCTGCCAGATCATGCGGTTGATGGCGTCGAGGTTGGTGGCCGCGATCACCAGGAAGCAGTCCTCGAGGTCCTCGGGCCGGTAGGGGCGCGCGCGGTGCTCGGCGATGCGCCCCGACTCCACCAGCGCCGCGAGCTCCGGCGTGAGCTCGGGGCTCACCAGCCGCACCGCGGCGCCGTGGTCGAGCAGCTTCTCGACCTTCTCCGTCGCCACGGGACCGCCGCCCACCACGAGGCAGCGCCGGCCCTCGAGGTCGACGAACATGGGGTAGAAGACCTTCCCGGGGCCGGGAGGCCTGCTGGGCCCGACGCGGTTGCTCATGCGCGCGACGCCGGCGGAGGGCCGTCGGCCGGCGCGGCCACCGGCTCGTCCTCGTGCCCGGCGCC
The DNA here is from genome assembly GCF_018141525.1 of Miltoncostaea marina. GTDB lineage: Bacteria > Actinomycetota > Thermoleophilia > Miltoncostaeales > Miltoncostaeaceae > Miltoncostaea > Miltoncostaea marina. Next base: position 242,290 of record NZ_CP064655.1, on the reverse strand, counting down.
GCGGTCGTCTGCGCCGGGGAGGCGCTCGACGAGCCGGGCGAGCAGCTCGGCCTCGCGCGCCTGGCGCGCGGAGCGCAGGCCCGCCACGACGACGTACATCAGCAGCCCGAACAGCACCACGCCGTAGGCGGCGACCACGTACTGCGCGCCGGTGCTCACGAGGACGCCTCCAGCCGCATCTTGACCCGGCGCAGCGCGCGGTCGGCGCGGCGCTGGATCAGCTCGAGCTGCAGCAGGGTGAGGAACACGCCGAGCATCGCGACGAGGCTCACCGCGAACCAGATCAGCATGGAGTCCGGCATGTTCGCGCCGGACTGGGTGAAGACCACCGGGTGCACGAACGAGCGGGCCACGCGCACCGAGTAGAACGACAGGGGCACCGAGGCGAAGGCGGCGATCGCGTAGACCGCCGAGTAGCGGAAGCGGCGCTCGCCCTCGGCCGACGACCGCAGCACGAAGTAGGCGGCGTAGAGCAGGATCACGATGACGAAGGTCACCAGCCGTGGATCGGTCCAGACCCACCAGGTGCCCCACGAGGCCTTCGCCCAGATGGAGCCGGTCACGACCACCAGCGCCGAGAAGCCCATGCCGATGCCGATGCAGATCGCGGAGACCTCGTCGTGGCGCTCCTGGCGGGTGCGCAGGTAGAGCACGCCGGTGACGCAGGACACCGCGAACGCGATCAGCGAGACGATCGCGATCGCGACGTGGAAGTAGAAGATCTTCTGGATGATCCCCTGGTCCGAGTCCTCGGGCGCCACGAAGAAGACGCCGAAGGTCGCCAGGGCGAGCAGGGCCGCCGTCACGGCGCCGGTCCACGCCAGTCGGCGGGCCGGACGCGCGTCAATCATCGAAGACGTGCTCGTACGTCGCGTAGGCCACTAGGCCGAAGATTACCGCATAGACCCCGAGGAACAGGCAGTACCCCCGGTAGTCCGCGAGGTCGTTCGTCCCGCCCGTGACCGAGTGCGTGGCGCCCGCCGCGGCGATCACCACGGGCAGCATCGACGGCAGGAACAGCACCGGCAGCAGCAGCTCCCGGGCCCGCGCGAACAGGGCGAGCACCGCCAGCAGCGAGCCCAGGATCGAGATGCCGAGGTTGGCCAGCAGGCAGACGATCGCCACCAGCCCGAGGTCGGCCGGGTCGGGGTCGCGGATGAAGAACAGCGCCATCAGCGGCACGGCGACGACCTCCACCGCGAGCAGGTACGCGTAGATCGCGCACGCCTTCGCCACCAGCAGGATGTCGCGCGGCACGGGCGCGCCGAGGATGCCGTCGAGCACGCGCTGCTCGCGCTCGGGCACCCACGAGCGCCCCACGCCGAGCACCGCGGTGAGGGCCAGAGTGGCCCACAGGATGCCCCCGGCGACGTCGGTCAGGTCGTCGCCGCGCGAGCCCACCGCGAACTGGAAGATCATCATCGCGACCACGCTGAAGAGCACCATCGCCACGAGCGTGTCGCGGGTGCGCAGCTCCAGGCGCAGGTCCTTCAGCAGCAGGGCGCGCAGCTGGCGCCCCCAACCGGGGCGGCCGCCGCTCACGCGACGAGCTCCTCGTAGCGGCGGCGGAAGGCGGCCGGGTCCTCGCCGCCGATCGGCTCGCTCAGCACGGCCCGCCCGGCGCGCAGCACGAGCGCCCGCTCCGCCAGGCGCGCGCCGCGCTCCACGTCGTGCGTGACCATCACCACGCCGCGCCCGGGGCCGATGTCGGCGAGCACCCCGTCCAGCAGCCGCGCGCCCGCGGCGTCCAGCCCGGCGTGGGGCTCGTCGAGCAGCAGCAGCGCCGGCTCGTGCAGCAGCGCGCGCGCCAGGCCCAGCCGCTGGGCCATGCCCCGGCTGAAGGTGCGCACGGGGTCGAACGAGCGCGCCAGCAGGCCGACCCGGTCGAGCGCCTCGTCGACGCGCTCGCGGGGCCGGTCGAGGCCGAACAGGTCGGCGTAGAGCGCGAGGTTCTGCCGCGGCGTCAGGTCGAGGTAGACCAGCGGGTCGTGGCCGAGGTAGCCGATCCGCGCGCGGGCCCGCCCGGCGCCGCGGGGGAGCGGCTCGCCGCAGACCGTCACCGAGCCCTCGTCCGGGCGCGCCAGCGTGGCGATCATGCGCAGCAGGGTGCTCTTGCCCGCGCCGTTCGGGCCCAGGACGGCGAGGCGCTCGCCGGCGGCGAGCGACAGGTCCACGCGGTCGACCGCCCGGCGCTCGCCGAAGCGCTTGACGAGCCCCCGCGCGCGGACGAGCTCCTGGCCAGCTACAGCGTCACCTCGGCCAGCGTGAACGCGAGGAACACGATCGCGAGCACGCCGTTGGACTGCGCGAAGGCGGCCTGCACCCGCCGGGTGTCGCCCGGGCGCACGATCGCGTTCTCCCACAGCAGCACGACCGCGCAGGCCGCGACGCCCACGGCGTACCAGGCCCCCGCGTCGGCCGCCAGGCCGGCGCCGGCCAGCAGGGCGACCGCCCCGAGGTGCAGGGCGCGGGTGATCCACAGCGCGCGCGCCTCGCCGAAGCGCGCCGGCACGGAATGCACCCCGTGGGCCCGGTCGAACTCCACGTCGAGCAGCGCGTAGATGACGTCGAAGCCCGCGATCCACAGCGCGACCCCCAGGCCCAGCAGCACCGGGGCCGCCCCGAGCTCGCCCGTCACGGCGAGCCAGGCCCCCATCGGCGCGATGCCGATCGTCAGCCCGAGCGCCAGGTGGCAGGCCCACGTCACGCGCTTGGCCAGCGGGTAGAGCACGAACGCCGCGACCGGCACCGGCCACAGCACCCACGTCTCCTCCGGCAGCTGCGAGACCGCGACGAGCAGCATGGCCAGGCTGACCGCGCAGAAGCCGGCCACCTGCCCCACGGCGAGCCGCCCCGCCGGCAGCTCCCGCCCGGCGGTGCGCGGGTTGGCCGCGTCGATGTCCATGTCGATGAGCCGGTTGAGGGCCATCGCCAGCGACCGCGCGCCGACCATCGCCAGCAGGATCCAGCCGAGCGTCGCCGCCCCGGGGACCTCCATCTCGGCGAGCACCGCCGCCGCGAACGCGAAGGGCAGCGCGAAGACGGTGTGCGAGAAGCGCACCAGCCCCAGCAGGGCCGGCACCAGCTCGAGCCCCCGGGCGCGGGAGGGCGCCTGCGTGGTCGTGGTCACCCCGCGATCGTACCGGGGCGCCTCCCCCCGGGCGTCGGCGCCCTGTGGGCGTCCGCCGAGACCTTCCGGCTTCGCAGAGAGGTCCCGGCTGCGTCGGAGCGAGGCACGCCCCGGGCGCGCGGCGGCGAGCCATGGGGCTCCGCCCAGACCGCCCGGCTCCGCCGGGCGGTCTGGGCTGCGTCGAAGCGAGGAACGCTTGCTGGCGCGCCGGCCGAATCGGCTCCGGCCTGGCGGGCCGGGGCGCGCCGATTCGGCAGATTGCCCCTAACCGCGCGGCTCCGTCGGCGCTGACGCGCCGCCGGGGCGCGCCGCGCGGCGAACTGGTCGCACTGCGTCCCGGACGACCTGATCGAGCGACGACGTGGTCGGAGACACGACCGCCGAAGGCGGGAGCGTGCACAAACCGGCCACGAGGGCGCGGGGCACACCCCACGCGCACCACGGACGCTCACGTCAGTGGGGTTTCCGGCGCCCGCCCCGCCGAAGGCGGTGCGCCGGTGTGCAAATCGCCCCGGCCAGGGGCGATTTGCCGCGTGGCCGGCCCCGCAAGTGGGCCGGCCCCCGCGTGAGGGGCACGCCGGTCGACAACGTGCCCAGCGCGAGCCGGCCCGCAGGGCCGGGTCCCGCCCGCGCAGAGGATCGGCCCCAGCCGACCCCGCACCGCGACCACCCGCCCAGGGACGGGCCGGGTCCCGCCCGCGCAATGGATCGGCCCCAGCCGACCCCGTGCGTCGACGACCTCGTCACAGGACGGGCCGGCCTCCGCCCGCGCGATGGATCGGCCCCAGCCGACCCGGTCCGTCGACGACGTCGTCAAACGACAGGGCCGGGTCCCGCCCGCGCACTGGATCGGCCCTCGCCGACCCCGTCCGTCGACGACCTCGTCCATGACAGGGCCGGCCTCCGCCCGCGCGATGGATCGGCCCCAGCCGACCCGGTCCGTCGACGACGTCGTCAAACGACAGGGCCGGGTCCCGCCCGCGCACTGGATCGGCCCTCGCCGACCCCGTCCGTCGACGACCTCGTCCATGACAGGGCCGGGTCCCGCCCGCGCAATGGATCGTCCCCAGCCGACCCCGTCCGTCGACGACGTCGTCAAACGACAGGGCCGGGTCCCGCCCGCGCAGAGGATCGGCCCCACCCGACCCGGACCGTCGGACGGACTCGCCGACGACGACCCCGAAGGACCGGGTCCCGCCCCGGACCGCGACGCCCCCTACCCCTCCGGGTTCCCGGCCCCGGCGTAGAACGCCGGCCGGCCGGTGACGAGCCCCCAGAACTGGTCGCCGTGGTCGAAGTGCCACCACTCCTCCCGGTACGCCGTGAACCCCTGCTCGGCCAGCGCCCAGAACAGCACCCGGCGGAGGTCGCGCGCGCCGCCGGGGACGTCCTCCAGGGCGCGGGCGGCGGCCTCCGGGACGAAGGCGTCGAAGTCGGTGCCGAGGTCGAGGGGGCGGCCGTCGCCATCGCCGAGGGTCACGTCCACCGCCCCGCCGGTGAGGTGCGGCGGCGGCGCGAGGTGCGAGCGCGACGGCGGGGTCACGAATCGTGACGCCGCCTCCTCGAGGGCGTCGACCGGCCAGTCGGGGTGCACCGCGACCAGCTCGGCGAGGTAGGCGTCGTAGATGGCCGCCTGGGTCTCGATCGTGCGGTAGCCGTCCCAGACGACGAGCGACAGCCCGTCGGGCAGCCCCTCGGCGGCGGCGCGCAGGCGCTCGGCGACGCCCTCGCGCACCCAGCCGCCGCGCATCGCGCCGGGGAGCCCGGCCGCCAGGTAGCGGGGCTCGTCGCGCACCCGGCCACCGATGTCGGCCACGCGCACGAGCGGCTCGTCGCGCGGTTCGATCGGCACCTCGCGCCAGCCGTCGGCCGGCGCGAGCGGCGGCAGCGGCCTCAGGGGCGCCACTGCGGGGCGTCGATCCGCGGGCCCGGGTCGGCGCCCTCGGCGATGGCGAGGAACGGGGCGACGACGCTCGACGGGTGCGGCACGGTCGCCGGGTCCTCCCGGGGGTACGCGGCCGCGCGCATCGACGTGCGCAGCCCGCCGGGGTTGACGGCCACGCACCGGATCGCCCGGTCGGCGAGCTCCTCGCGCAGCATCGCGGTGGCGCCCTCCAGCGCGAGCTTCGACACCCCGTACGCCCCCCATCCCGCCCGGCCGGCGGCGCCGGACGACACGTTGACGACGGCGCCCCCGTGCGCGATGCCCGGTAGGAGCGCCCGCGTGAGCGCGAGCGTGCCGGTCAGGTTGACGGCCAGCACCGCGTCCCAGACGTCGGCGGGGTACTCGGCCAGCGCGGCGCGCACCCCCAGCAGGCTCGCGTTGTTGACCAGCACGTCCACCCGGCCGAGCGCGCCGATCGCCTGGGCGGAGGCGGCCTCGATCGCGACGGGGTCGGCCAGGTCGAGCGCGACCCCGTGGGCCTGACCGCCGGCATCGCGCACCCGCGCGGCGGCGGCGTCGGCGCGCGCAGCGGTGGTCGCCGTGACCACGAGCGCGGCACCCTCCGCGGCGAACGCCTCGGCCAGCGCACGCCCGAGGCCGCGGGAGGCCCCGGTGACGACGATCCTGGTGCCCTGCAGGCGGCCGCTCACCGGCCGGACCCTACCCCCGGCGGCGCCGAGGGCGCCCCGCGAGGGCTACTGCTCGTCGTCGGGCTTCTTGTAGCGCGACTGCTCGGGGACCTCGGGGGTGGTCACGGGCGGCTGCACCGCGCTCTCCTCCGACTGCCCGGCGACCTGGGCGACGTACGCGGCCACGTCGATGGCGTCCTGGCCCTCGACCAGGTTGCGCGGCATCGGAGGCTGGGCCTCGCGGATCCAGCGGTGCACGACCCCGGCGAACTGGTCCTCGTGCATGCCGACCTGGCGCGAGGCGCGGAAGGCGTCGTCGAGGTTCGGCCCCACCTGCGACGGCGGGCGGCCCGAGTCGTCGAGCGTGTGGCAGCTCGAGCACAGGTTCGCGAACTGCGTCTTGCCGTTCTCGACGTCGGCGGTGCTGAAGTCCTCGGCGCTGCCGCACCCCGCCGCGACGGCCAGGCCGGCGCACACCGCCAGGACGGCCCCAAGACGGCCGACGCGCATGCCACTCCCCTCCCGGGTCAAATCAGGTACACGAGGACGAACAGCAGGATCCAGACCACGTCGACGAAGTGCCAGTAGAGCACCGCCGCACCGAGCGGGGTGAACCAGCCGGCCGAGAAGTCGTGCGCCCGCTTCACCCGGATGAGGCAGAGGGAGAGGAGCGTGAACCCGACGAAGACGTGGAGCCCGTGGAAGCCGGTCAGCGTGTAGAACGCCGAGCCGAAGGCCTGGTCCTGCGGCGTGAAGCCGAGGTGCACGTACTCGTTGATCTGGATGATCAGGAACGTGCCGCCGAGCAGGAGCGTCACCCAGAGGGCGCGCTCGAGGCCCTTGCGGTCGTTGTAGTGGCGCAGCCGGTGCTCGCCCCAGTGCACGGTGAACGACGACGCGACCAGGATCGCGGTGTTGAGCCCGGTGAGCAGGATCGGCAGCTCGAACGGCTCGCCGGCGGCGTTGCGCGGCGGCCACTCGTCGGCCACGTTGAAGCGGACGAAGAAGTAGCCCGCGAACAGCGAGCCGAACAGCATGATCTCGGACCCGATGAAGAAGATCATCGAGAGCATGCCCATGCTCATCTGGCTGCCGCGCGAGGGCGGCGGCGTGAGCGTGCGCGAGTCCGCGCCCATTCCGGGCTCGACCGTTGCCAACGGGCCCTCCCCTAGGTCCCGGACGGGGAGGCGGGGGCCTCCGCGTCGACGACGATCCGCTCCACCGGCACGTCGCCGGCCGCGGACCGGACGCCGCCCAGGGCGTCCTCGGACTCGAGGCGGCCGCCGCGGGCGGCCACGAGCAGGATCTCCTGCGCCTCGTACTCACGGACCGCGACGCGCGCGGCCTCGGCGGCGTCGCCGTCGATGACCTCGCCGCCCGCCTGGATGCCGGCGGCGGCCAGGCGGTCGAGCACGTCGCGCACGCGGGCGACCGCGGCGGTCCGCTGCTCCTCGGCGTCGTCCGTCCAGCCCGGGCCCTGGATGTTCATGGGCGCGAGCAGGATCGCGGCGACCGGCGAGCGGTCGGCGGCGTCGCGCAGCGCGTCCACGACGCCCTCGCCCACGCCTGCGTCGGCGATGACGGCCAGGCGGGTGACGCCGGCCTGCGCCAGCGGCGCGCGCGCCTCCTGCGGCGAGACCACCACGCGGCTGATGCCGACGCCGGTGTGCTTGCGGAGGCGGTCGACCATGTCCTCGGCCATCCAGCCGGAGACGCCGGTCGGGAACGTGGAGAGGATCACCTCGTGGACGTCCTCGTCGGTGCTGACCGCGCGGTAGGCCGCGAACGGGTCGCCCTCGACGACGAGCCCGCTGGCGTCGATGCCGGACTCGGCGAGCACCGAGAGGGTCGCCTGCAGGCGCCGCTCGTGGGCGCGGCGGTCGCCGGCCTCCACGGGGATGGCGATCGTGTACCGCCACAGGCCCTCGGCGGCGCGCCGGCGCAGCTCGGCGATGAGCACGGACGAGGTCACGGTCTCGCGGGCGATCACCAGGATCGTGCGCTTCTCGGTCTCGGTGAGCTCGCCGCCGATCTCCTCGGGGGCGAACACGACCGCGTGGCGCGCGCCGGGGACGCCGTACTGGTACGGGCCGCCGACCACCTGCGGCGTCGCCTCGAAGTTGAACAGCGACGGCGGCGAGGAGACCAGCCACTCGAGCGAGCGGCCGCGCCACGGGTTCCACGGGGCCGCGGGGCCGGAGCGCCACGACGTGACCATGTTGTAGACGAAGACCAGGGCCGCGACGCCCATGAGCAGGGAGGCCGCGCTGATGAATGCGTTGAGGCCCTCGAAGCGCTCGTCGTACGTCGCCACGCGGCGCGGCATGCCCTGCAGGCCGAGCCAGTGCATCGGCAGGAAGGTTGCGTTGAAGCCGATGTACATGAGCCAGAACGACAGGACGCCGAGCCGCTCGTTGTACATCTTGCCGGTCATCTTGGGGAACCAGTGGTGCACGCCGGCGAGGATCGTGAAGAGGCTGCCGCCGACGAACACGTAGTGGATGTGGGCGACCACGAAGTACGTGTCGGTCACCTGGATGTCCACGGGGATGGTCCCGAGCATGACGCCCGACAGGCCGCCGATCACGAAGGTCGTGATGAAGCCCAGGGCGAAGAGCATGGGCGTGCGCAGATGGATGCGTCCCTGCCACAACGTGCCGAGCCAGGAGAAGACCTTCACGCCGGTCGGCACCGCGATGATGATCGTGGTGATCATCATGGGCACGCGCAGCCAGGCGGCCATGCCGCTCACGAACATGTGGTGCGCCCACACGCCGAAGCCGAGCACCGCGATCGCGACGGTCGAGAAGGCGATGGCCCGGTAGCCGAAGATCGGCTTGCGCGCGTGGGTCGCCACGACCTCGCTGATGATCCCGAAGCCGGGCAGGATCATGATGTACACGGCCGGGTGCGAGTAGAACCAGAAGACGTGCTGGTACATGATCACGTCGCCGCCGCCCGTGGGGTCGAAGAAGTTCGTCCCCATGATCCGGTCGAACATGGTCATGAACTGCGACCCGGCGATGAACGGCGTGCCGAAGACCACGAGGGCCGACGTCGTCGCCTGGGCCCAGACCAGCAGCGGCATGCGCCACACGGTCATGCCCGGGGCGCGCATGGTGAAGATGGTCACCAGGAAGTTGATCGCGCCCATGATCGAGCTGGCGCCGACCACCTGCACGCCGATGTTGAAGAGCGTCGCACCGGTGCCGCCCTGGTTGGCGAGCGGCGTGTAGGCGGTCCAGCCGGCGGCGAACGCGCCGAAGGCCGGGCTGACGGCGAGCATGATGCCGCCGGGGATCAGCAGCCACAGCGACAGCGCGTTGAGGCGCGGGAACGCCATGTCCTTCGCGCCGATCATGATCGGCAGGACGTAGTTCGAGAGGCCGACGAACGCCGGGATGATGAACAGGAAGATCATCAGCGCGGCGTGCACGCTGAAGATGCCGTTGAAGGTCTCGGCGTCGCCCACGGTCTGGCCGGGGTCGGCGAGCTCCGCGCGGATGAGGAGGGCGAAGATGCCCGCCACCGCGAAGAAGAAGAACACGGCGACCATGTACTGGATGCCGATGACCTTGTGGTCCGTGTTCGCCTTGAAGTAGTCCTTCCACGACTCGGCGCCGTGGAGCGAGTGGTCCTCGGGGTCGACGCGGCGACCGGTCATCCAGCGGAACCAGTAGTCCCAGCACCCGATGCCGATCGTGAACGCGACGGACATCGCGCCCGCGACGGTCGCGTAGTAGACCTGCGGCTCCCACAGCGGGTCGTTGCCGAACGCCAGCCGGAGCAGGTAGACCACGGCGACGGCGGCGACCCCGGCGCCGATCGTCCACAGCGCGGCCCGCTTCCACCAGTAGGAGAGCGGGCGCGGGTCCATGTGGTGCGCGTGCGAGTGGCTGTGCGAGTGCGTGGGTGCGTGGGTTGCCATGAGGATCCTCTGCGTTACCTGGTCAGGACGCGGCGGGCGCGGCGCCGGCGTCGACCGACGCGGGCGGGCCCTCCTGCGACCCGGCGGGCGGGGTCGCCGACTCGGGCTGCGCCGGGGCGGGCCCCCGCTGGGCCTCGCGGCGCGCCGTCTCGAGCCAGGCGTCGTAGTCGGCCTGCTCCATGACGATCACCCGCGAGCGCATGACGCCGTGGCCGACGCCGCAGAGCTCGGCGCAGATGATCTGGTAGGTCCCCGTGCGGGTGGGGTCCACGATGAGCCGGGTCGTGATGCCGGGCACCACGTCCTGCTTGACCCGGAACTCCGCGACGTAGAAGGAGTGGATGACGTCGCGCGAGCGCATCCGCAGCTCGACCTGGCGGCCGACCGGGATGCGCAGGTCGCCCGAGGAGGCGACGCCCGTGCCGGGGTCGCCCGGCTCGGTGTTGGTGAAGGTCCACGCGAACTGCTCGGCGGTGACGTCGACCACGAGGCGATCCTGCGCCAGGGCCTCGTTGTCCGAGAGCACCAGGTACGCCCAGGTGGCGACGACGGCGAGGAGCACCACGGGGATGACGGTCCAGATGACCTCGAGCTGCGTGTTGCCGTGGGTCGGCGGGCCGTCCTCGTCCTCGTCCGCCGGCGCGCGGAAGCGCCAGACGCAGTAGATGAGCACCGAGGTGACGATCGTGAAGATGCCGATCGAGACCCAGATGACGAACCAGGTGAGGGCGTCGACCGTCTCGGCCTGCTCCGCGGCCTGCGCGGGGACCCAGTCGATGAGGAGGGCGACGCCCACGCAGATGGCCCCCACGACGAGGGCGATGACGAGCAGCGGGATGGTGTGTCGGCTCTTCAGCACGGGCGGCAACCTATCACCTGCCAACCGGCGTGAGCGGGGGGAAGTGACGGGTCACACGTCCCTCGGGCGGGGGCGGTCCGGCCCCCGGCGCGGCCGGGTGACAGACGGCCGCGGGGCGGGGGATGATCGACCGGCCCGGCCGCCCGCCGGGCGTTCGCCGAGGAGGCACCGGCCGTGGACATCCGATCGATGCAGGCGCCCCTGAAGGAGGGCTACCGGGCCGACCCGGCGAGCTCGCGCATCACCCTGTCGGCGAGCGCCGGCGGGGCCGGGTCGCCCGTGCGCTGCTCGGTGGAGGTGGGCCGGGCGGTCCACGCCGCCGAGGCGCACCCGGGCGTGGGCGGGCCGGGGGCGGCGGCCTGCTCTGGCGACCTGCTGCTCGGCGCGCTCGCGGCCTGCGCGCAGGTGACCTGCCAGATGGTCGCCGCGGCGATGGAGCTGCCGGTGCGCGGCGTGGCCGTCACCGCGGAGGGCGACCTGGACCTGCAGGGCACGCTCGGCACCCGGCGCGACGTGCCGGTGGGGTTCGCGGCGATCCGGCTGCGGTTCGAGCTCGACGCGCCGGAGCTGGACGAGGCGGCCCGCCGGTCCCTCGTCGCGAAGACGGAGCGCTACTGCGTGGTGATGCAGACGCTCGTGGCGCCGCCGCGGCTGCTCACTGACTGGCGCTGAGGGCGGGGCGGGGCGCGGCGCGCACCGCGCCGGCGGCGCACAGGGCGAACAGCGCGGCGCCCATGACCAGCGGCACGGCGATGCCCGCGTGCTGGAACAGCGCCGTCGCCGCCAGCGGCCCCGCGATGCGGGCCGCCCCGCCGACGGAGGCCGACACCCCCAGCACGAGCCCCTGCTCGCGCTCGCTGGCGGCCAGGGAGATGAGCGCGGTGGTCGTGGAGAAGACCAGCCCGGCCGCGAGCGACAGCACCCCGAGGGCGGGCAGCAGCAGCCAGAGGTCCTCGGCCGCGGCCACCCCGAGCAGGCCGGCCGCAGTGCCGAGCAGCCCGCCGATCATCACCCGCCGCTCGCCCCACCGGGCCACGACGCGCGCCACCGCCCAGCCCTGGGCGACCGCGGTGACCACCCCGATGTAGGTGAACAGCAGCGCCATCTGGGTCATGTCGTAGTCGAAGCGCCGCTCGCCGAAGAGCGCGAACGTGGACTCCATGCCGACGAAGGCGAACGTGGCGACGAACGAGATCCACACGAGCGGGGCCAGCTCGCGGGCGCTCAGCGCGCGGCGGACGAGGGCCAGCCGCGGGGCCGGCGCCTCGGTCGCGCCCGGGCGGCGCGACTCGGGCAGGCGCCGGTACGCGATCAGCAGGTTGGCCGCGGCCAGGCCGGCGGCCACGAAGAAGGGCAGCCGGTCGTCGATCGACGAGAAGAGCGCCCCGATCGCCGGGCCCAGCACGAAGCCGATGCCGAACGCGGCGCCGATCATCCCCATGCCCTTCGCCCGCTCGGCGCGGCTGGTGACGTCGGCGACGTAGGCCTGCGCCGCCGCGTACGAGGCGCCCGCCACCCCCTGGAGCACGCGCGCGAGGAAGATCACGAGCAGCGTGCCCGCCAGGCCGATCGCCAGCGCCGCCAGCGCGCTGCCGGCCAGCGAGATGAGGATCACCGGCCGCCGGCCGTGGCGGTCCGAGAGCCGGCCCCAGACGGGGGCGAAGATCAGCTGCATCACCGCGTACGAGGCGGTGATGACCCCGATCTCCACCGGCGAGGCGCCGAACTCCTCCGCCCACAGCGGCAGGATCGGCAGCACGATGCCGAACCCGATCAGGTCGATCACGACCGTCGTGAAGACGATCCCGAGCGGCGAGAGGAGGAAGGACGGCCCGCGCCCGGCCCGGCGTCCCATCAGCCGCGATCAGGCCGCGTCGATGACCAGCGCGACGAAGACGAGCGCCAGGTAGAGCAGCGAGTAGTGGAAGGTCGCGCGGGCCCACTCGAGCTCCGGCGCGCGCGCCAGCAGCGCGGCCAGCACGAGGAAGATGCCGCCCAGCACGAGCGCGGCGACCAGGTAGAAGGCCCCGGCCGCGCCCGAGGCGACCGGCAGGAGCGTGACCGCGACCATCACGACGGTCCACAGCAGGATCTGCCGCTTGGTCTCGCGGTCGCCCGCCACCACCGGGAGCATCGGCACCCCGGCGGCCGCGTAGTCGCGCCGCAGCAGCAGGGCGAGCGCCCAGAAGTGCGGGGGCGTCCAGTAGAAGACGATCGCGAACAGCAGCCACGCCGACAGGCCCACCTCGCCCGTCACCGCCGCCCAGCCCACCAGGGGCGGCACGGCCCCCGCGGAGCCGCCGATCGCGATGTTGTGGACCGAGGTGCGCTTGAGCCACAGCGTGTAGAGCCCCACGTAGAGCACCAGGCCGAGCAGCGCGAGGGCGGCCGTCAGCCAGTTGGCGGCCAGGCCGAGCACGAGCGCGCTGAGCGCGCCGAGGGCCACGCCGAAGGCCAGCGCCCGCGCCGGCGGCACGCGCCCGGCGACCACCGGGCGCTCGGTGGTGCGGCTCATGCGCCCGTCGATGTCGCGGTCGACGTAGTGGTTGATGGCGTTGGCGCCGCCCGCGGCCAGGTAGCCGCCGATCATGGTCCAGACCAGGAGCCAGCCGTCGGGCACGCCCGCGGCGGCCACGAACATCGCGCCGGCGGTCGTCACCAGCAGCAGCGAGATGATGCGCGGCTTCGTCAGGCGCACGTAGTCGCCGACCACGGCGAGCGGGCGGGCCGCGGCGGCGGCGGGCACTGCGCGGGTCGTCACGCGATCGCCGACAGGGCGCCCAGCAGGATCAGCAGCGCCACGGGCACGACGGCCCAGAGCGCGTCGAGCGGGCGGCGCAGCGTGAACGCCGTCGGCCGGGGGGCGCCATCGCGGCTCGGGCGCATGAGCGCCACGGCGGCGGGGACGGCGATGACGGCCGCGAGGATCAGCGCGAACGCTCGCAGGGTCATGTGGCGCGCCTCCTCACCCGGGGCAGGATAGCCGAGGCCGGCGGCGGGACGCCGGGACGCCTGTCCCCGCCGCTGGTTGACGGACGCGCCGGAATGGGCAGAGGTTGAGACCGTGGCAACGTTCGACGCCGTCGTGCTGGGCGCGGGGCCCGCGGGACTCGGCGCGGGGCTCGCCCTCGCGCGCGCGGGCGCCCGCCCCCTCGTGGTCGACCCGGCCGACGAGGTCGGCGGCCTCTGCGTCACCCGCCGCCGCGACGGGTTCGCCTACGACGTCGGCGGCCACATCCCGTTCGTGCGCGACCCGGCCCGGCGGGCCTGGCTCGAGTCGCTGCTCGGCGACGAGCTCGTGTGGGTGGGCCGGCCGGTCTCCTGCGTCATCGACGGCGCCATCCGGCGCGGCCGCTACCTCGACCAGCGGCCCGGCGGCGGCGGCGACGGCCGCGTGTGGCACGGGGCGGCGGGCGAGGGCACGGCGCGCGGCGAGCTCGCGGCCCGCTTCGGCGGGCCGTTCGTCGACCGGGTCATGCGGCCCTACCTCGAGAAGGTCGACGGCGTGCCGCTCGAGCGCATCCCCGCCGAGCGCGCCCGCCGGCTGCTCGAGGACCAGGCGGCCCCGGACGGCTTCGTCTTCCCCGCCCGCGGCATCGGCCAGCTGATGGACGCCATGGCCGGCGCCGCCGTCGCCGCCGGCGCGGAGGTGCGCCTGGGCACGCGGGTGACGCGCATCGAGGTGCCGGACGGGGCGCTCGCCGCCGTCGCCCTGGCCGGGCCCCGCGGCGAGGAGGTCGTGGAGGTGCGCCAGGCGGTCGTCGCCATGCCCGCCGCGGCGGCCGCCCGGATGCTGACGCCCGCCCCGCCCGGCGCCACCACGCGGGGCGTGCGCATGCGCGCCGTCTGCATCGTCTACCTCGCCCTCGACCGCGAGCGCCTGACCGACGAGCCCTGGATCCAGGTCGACCACCCCGCGGTGCCGTTCGCCCGCATGTTCGAGCCGCGCAACTGGAGCGACGCGCTGGCGCCGCCGGGGCGGACGATCCTCGGCCTGGAGTGCTACTGCCAGGCCGAGGCCGGCGACCCGGTCTGGAGCCTCGGCGACACGGAGCTCGGGCGCCTGTGCGCGGCGGCGCTGGCCGACCCGCTCGGCCTGCTGGACGACCCGGCCGCCGCCCGGCCGGTCGAGGTGCTGCGCGTGGCGCGCGCGTACCCCATGGCCGACGCCGGCCAGATGGCGGCGGTGCGCGCGCCGGCCGAGTGGCTGGCGGACCTCAACGGAGTGCACCTGGCGCCGGGCGCGGCCGTGATCGAGGCCGTCGAGGGCGGCGAGCGGGCCGCGGCGGCGATCCTCGCCGGCATCCGCGGGCCGGAGGTCCCGGAGGACCCGGCCACCACGCTGCCCTGACGCGTGCCCGGCCCCGGCGGCGCGTGGGATAGCCTCGCGAGGGTGGCGACCGCACCGGCACCGCGCACCCGCGACCGCTTCGAGGAGCTCCTGGGCCCCGGGCGGGTGATCGACCACCCGCTCGAGCGGCGCCTCTACGCGCGCGACGGCTCGATCGCCCAGGGCGAGTGCGGGCTGGTGGTGCTGCCCGAGACCACCGCCGAGGTCGTGGCCTGCGTGCGGCTCGCCGCCGAGCTGGGGCTGCCGGTGGTGCCGCGCGGCTCGGGCACCGGCCTCTGCGGCGGGGCGGTGCCGCTCGACGGCGCGCTCGTGATGTCGGTGGCCCGCATGACCCGCATCGTGGAGATCGACCCGGCCGTGCCGTGCGCGCGGGTCGAGCCGGGCGTGCTCAACCTCGACCTGTCGACCGCGGTGCGCCACCTGGGGCTGCACTACGCGCCCGACCCCTCCTCCCAGGGGGCGTGCTCCATCGGCGGCAACGTCGCGACGAACGCCGGGGGGCCGCACTGCCTGGCCTCCGGCGTGACCGCCCAGCACGTGCTCGGCATGGAGATCGTGCTCGCCGACGGCGAGGTCCTGCGGCTGGGCGGCACGGCGCCCGACCCGCCGGGCTACGACCTGCGCGGCTTCGTCGTGGGCGGCGAGGGCACGCTCGGCGTGGTGACCGAGGTCACGGTGCGCCTGAGCCGCACGCCCCCGGCGGTGCGGACGATGCTCCTCGACTTCCCCACCGTGCGGGCCGCCGGCGAGGCGGTGGGCGGCATCGTCGCCGCGGGGGTGATCCCGGCCGCGATGGAGATGATGGACCGGCTGATGACCGTCGCGGTGGAGGAGTTCGTGCACGCCGGCCTGCCGGTCGACGCGGCGGCGATCCTGCTCGTGGAGGTCGACGGCACGCCGGCCGAGGTCGCCGCCAACGCCGAGGTGGTGGAGCGCGTGGCGCGCGAGGCGGGGGCCCGCGGCGTGCGCGCCGCGGCCGACGAGGCCGAGCGCGCGCTGCTGTGGAAGGCGCGCAAGAGCGCGTTCGGGGCGGTCGCCCGCATCGCCCCCAACTACTACCTGCACGACTGCGTGGTGCCGCGCACGCGGCTGGTGGAGATCCTCGAGCGCATCGAGGCCATCGCCGCCGAGCACGACCTGGTGATCATGAACGTCTTCCACGCGGGCGACGGCAACCTGCACCCGCTGATCGCGTTCGACCGCCGCGACGCCGCCCAGGTGGCGCGCGTCCACGCGGCCGGGGCGGCGATCATCGAGGCCTGCGTCGCGGCCGGCGGCGTGCTGTCGGGCGAGCACGGCATCGGCCTGGAGAAGCGCGACTTCATGCCGCTGACCTTCAGCGACGTCGACCTGGCCGCCCAGGCGTGCGCGCGCGACGCCTTCGACCCGACCGGGCGCATGAACCCGGCGAAGGTGCTGCCGGTGGGCAGCCGCTGCGGCGAGCTCGTGCTGGACGCCGGCGCCCTGCCCGCGGGCACGTGGCTGTGAGCGCGGCGCTCGCCCCGGCGACCCCGGCCGAGGCGGCCGAGGCGCTCGCGGGGCTCACCGCCCGCGGCGAGCCGGTCGACGTGCGCGGCGGCGGCACGCGGTCGGCGCGCGGGTGGCCGGGGCCCGTCGCCGGGCGCGAGCTGCTGACCGGCGGCCTGCGCCGGGTGGTCGCCCACGAGCCGGCCGACCTGACGCTCACCGTGGAGGCCGGGGCGCCGGTGGCGGATGTGGCCGCCCTGCTGGCCGCCGCCGGCCAGTGCTGGCCGCAGGCCGACGCGCGACCGGGGTCGACCGTCGGCGGCGTGCTCGCGGCGGCCGCGAGCGGGCGCTCCCGGCTGCGGGACGGCGCGGTGCGCGACTCCGTGCTCGAGGTCGTGCTGGCGACGGGCGACGGCCGCCTCGTGACGGCGGGCGGGCGCACGGTGAAGGGCGTGTCCGGCTTCGACATCCCGCGGCTGGCGGTGGGCTCGCTCGGCACGCTGGGCGTGATCGTGCAGGTGACGCTCAAGCTGTGGCCGCTCCCGCCGGCGCGCGGCTGGTTCGCCGCCGAGGGCGCGCTGGCCGACCGCGTCGTCGTGGGCGAGGCGGCGCTCGCCGGCCCGCCGCGGCCCGGGGCCGTGATCCTCACGCCGGGACGCCTGCACGTGGAGCTGACGGGCCCGCCCGAGGACGTCCGCCCGCCGGCCGGGCTCGGCCCCTCCGGGGCCCCGCCCGCCCCCGCCGGCGCCGGCGTGGTGGAGGCCGGCGTGCCACCGCCCGCCGTCGCCGACCTGGCCCGGCGCCTGGAGGCGGCGGGGCTGCCCTACGAGGCCCGCATGGGCGTCGGCACGTGCCTGGTGGCGGTGGGCGCGGCGGAGGAGGTCGGCCGCGTGCGGGCCTGGGCGGCGGAGCTCGGCGGTCACGCCGTGGTGGCCGACGCCCCGGAGGAGCTGCGCGCCGACCCGTGGGGCCCGCCGCCGCCGGGCCTGGCGATCATGCGGCGGCTGCGGGCGGCGTTCGACCCGGCCGGCATCCTCAACCGGAGGTTCCTCCCGTGGAGCGCGTGAGCAACTGGCGGCCGGACGTGCTCGCCCCGGCGGAGGACGACCTGGTCACCTGCGTCGCGTGCGGGCTGTGCCTGCCGCACTGCCCCACCTTCCGGCTGACGGGCGCGGAGACGGCCTCGCCGCGCGGCCGCATCGCGGCGATGCGCGCCGTGGAGGAGGGCGCCGGGGAGGTCGACGCCGCGTTCACCCGCATGATGGACGAGTGCCTCGCCTGCCGCGCGTGCGAGGCGGCCTGCCCCAGCGGGGTGCCGTACGGCCGCATGATCGAGGGCGCACGCGCCCAGGCCGAGACCACCCGAGCGCCGGCCGCCCGGGGGCTGCGCCGGCTGGGCCTGGCCGCCGTGCTGCCGCGGCCGCGGCTCGTCGCCGCCGCCGGGTGGCTGCTCGCCGTCGCCCGCGCCCTGCGGCTCGACCGCCTCGCCCCGCCGGCGCAGCGCGCCTCGACCCCGCCGGCGACGATCCGCGAGCTGCTGCGGCCCGTGCCGGCCGCGCTGGGCGAGGGCCCCGTGGCGAAGGTGCTGTCGGGGTGCGTGATGGACGTCGCCTTCCGGCCGGTCGGGCGGGCCACGATGCGCCTGGTGGCCGAGGCGGGCCACCGCGCCGAGCGCACCCGGGCCGCCGGCTGCTGCGGCGCGCTGGCCATGCACCACGGCCGCCCCGAGGCCGCGCGCGCGATGGCGCGCGAGCGCATCGCCGAGATGGAGGGGGCCGACGTCGTGGTGGTCAACGCGTCGGGGTGCAGCGCCCACGTGAAGGCCTACGGCGAGCTGCTCGCCGACGACCCCGCCTGGGCGGAGCGCGCCCGGCGGGTGGCCGCCCGCACGGTCGACCTCATCGAGCTGCGCCCGCCGCCCCGCGACCGCGGGCTGGGGCGCGTGGCCGTCCACGACGCGTGCCACCACCTGCACGCGCAGGGCCTCGAGCCGCGCCCGATGCTGCGCGACGCCGGCGCCACCTGCGTGGAGCTCGGCGACGGCGGCCGCTGCTGCGGGGCCGCCGGGCTCTACAGCGTCCTGCAGCCCGACTGGGCGGCCCGCCTGCGCCGCCAGAAGGCCGAGGCCGTGGTCGCCTCGGGCGCGCCGGTCGTGGCCGTCGCCAACCCGGGATGCGCGATCCAGATCGCCGCCGGGCTGCGGGAGATCGGCTCGGACGTGCGCGTGGCCCACCCGGCGGAGCTGCTGTCGCCGGGGCGGTGATCCCGCCGCGCGAGACGGCCTACCTGCGCGAGCTGCGGGCCCGCCTGGCCGACGCGCTCGGCGGAGGGCTGGTCGGCGTCTACCTGGTCGGCTCGGCCGCGATGGGCGCGTACCGGCCCGGCTCGAGCGACCTCGACGTGTGGGCGGTGGCGCGGGACGACCTCCCGGCCTCGGTGCGGCGGGCGGTGGCGCGCCGATGCGACCACGCCGCCCTGCCCTGCCCGGCCCGCGGCCTGGAGCTGGTGGTGGCCCGCTTCGCGGGCGCGGCGCCCGTCGTGATGGTGAACCTGAACGACGGGCCGGCCATGCGGCGGCGCGTCGCGACGGGGCGCTCGCGCATGCCGGCGGCGCACTGGTTCACGCTCGACGCCGCCATCGCGCGGGAGCGGGCGGTCGCCCTGTGCGGGCCGCCGCCGCGCGAGGGCTTCCCCGTGGTCCCGCGCTCGGCGCAGCTCGTCGCCGTGCGCCGCTCGCTGGCCTGGCACCGCCGCCACGCCCCCGGATCGCCGGACGCGGTGCTCAACGCGCTGCGCGGGGCGCGCTACGCCGTCGAGGGCCGGTGGTGCTCGAAGGCCGAGGCGGCGGACTGGGCGGCGACGTTCAGACCCGCCTGGGAACGGGAAGCACGTGCCGCGTCGGCGGTGTCGCGTGACGGTCCGCACATGGACTATGGTGCGCGGGACTTCGTCGCCATTGATACGAGCGGAGGGTCCCCGGCATGACGACGCACCCCATCCCCTGATGGCCTCGGTCGAGTTCGAGGACGTCGGGAAGGTGTACCCCGGCGGCGCCCGCGCCGTGGAGGACTTCGACCTCAC
The DNA here is from genome assembly GCF_018141525.1 of Miltoncostaea marina. GTDB lineage: Bacteria > Actinomycetota > Thermoleophilia > Miltoncostaeales > Miltoncostaeaceae > Miltoncostaea > Miltoncostaea marina. The sequence continues at coordinate 222,900 of NZ_CP064655.1, read as the reverse complement.
GATCGAGGATCGCGAGTTCATGGTCCTGGTGGGGCCGTCGGGGTGCGGCAAGACCACGGCCCTGCGGATGGTCGCCGGCCTCGAGGACATCTCGGAGGGCCGCATCCGGATCGGCGAGCGCGTCGTCAACCGGGTGCCCTCGAAGGACCGCGACATCGCGATGGTCTTCCAGAGCTACGCGCTCTACCCGCACCTGAAGGTGTACGACAACATCGCGTTCGGCCTGCGGCTGCAGAAGACCGACAAGGCCGAGATCGACCGGCGGGTGCGCGCCGCCGCCCAGTCGCTGGGCCTCACGGAATACCTCGACCGCAAGCCCGGCGCCCTCTCGGGCGGCCAGCGCCAGCGCGTCGCGATGGGCCGCGCCATCGTGCGCCGGCCGCAGGTCTTCCTGATGGACGAGCCCCTCTCCAACCTCGACGCGAAGCTGCGCGTGCAGACCCGCGCCGAGATCAGCAAGCTCCAGGACGACCTCGGCGTGACGACGCTCTACGTGACGCACGACCAGGTCGAGGCCATGACCATGGGCGATCGCGTCGCCGTCATGCGCAAGGGGCGGCTGCAGCAGGTCGACTCGCCGCAGGAGGTCTACGACCACCCGGTCAACATCTTCGTGGCGGGCTTCATCGGCAGCCCGGCCATGAACCTGCTGGAGGCCCGCCTCGAGGCCGACGGCGACGGCGCCGTGGCGGTGCTCGGCGAGCAGCGGCTGGTGCTGGGCCGTGGGCTGCTGGAGGCGCGGCCCGGCATCCGGGCACACGCGGGCAGGCGGGTGATCCTCGGCATCCGGCCCGAGGACATGGAGGACGCGGCCCTCAAGGCGGACTGGCCCGCCGACCGCCGGCTGCGCGGGTCGGTGGAGCTGCGCGAGGCGCTCGGATCCGAGATCCACGCCCACGTGCGGCTGCCGGGCGCGCGCGCGGCGGAGACCGAGCAGGTGGCCGAGCTCGCCGCCGACGCGGGCGGCGACGGGGGCGCGCCAATCATGGAGGGCGCCGAGGGCACGCTGGTCGTGGCCCGCGTCAACCCGCGCTCCGGCGTGCGGGAGGGCGACGCGACCGAGCTGGCGATCGACACCGACCGGGTGCACGTGTTCGACCCCGAGTCGGGCGCGGCGGTCTACGGCGATCAGACAACGACAGGGGGAGGTGCAGGATGAGGGACGCGACCGGGGCGCGCGCGCGGCTCTGGCTGCTGGCGCTCGTGCTCGTCGCGGTGCTCACCGCACTCGCAGCCGCGGGATGCGGCGACGACGACGAGGGCGGCGACACCGCCGGCGGCGCGGCCGCCAACGAGGACGTCAGCGGCTCGCTCAGCATCAGCGGCATCTGGGCCGGCCAGGAGCAGGAGTCCTTCCAGGCGGTCATCGACCGCTTCAACGAGGACTACCCGAACGTCAACGTGAGCTACAACTCGGCCGGCGACAACCTGCCGACCGTGCTCCAGACCGCGGTCCAGGGCGGCAACCCGCCCGACATCGCCTTCATCGCCCAGCCCGGCACGATCCAGGGCTTCGTGACCGACGGCGCGCTGCAGCCGATCGACTTCGCGCGCGACGCGGTGGTCGAGAACTTCGGCGAGTCCATCGCCGACATCGGCACGTTCGACGGCAAGCTCTACGGCATCCTCTTCAAGAGCGCCAACAAGTCGCTCGGCTGGTACAACACCACCGTCTTCGAGGACGCCGGCGTCGAGCCGCCCACCACCCTCGACGAGCTGGTCACGGCCGCCGACACGATCAAGGCCTCGGGCGTCGCCCCGTTCTCGATCGCCGGCGCCGACGGCTGGACGCTCACCGACCTCTTCGAGAACATCTACCTGCGCACGGCCGGGCCGGAGAAGTACGACCAGCTCGCCGCCCACGAGATCCCGTGGACCGACCCGACGGTCATCGAGGCGCTCGAGGAGATGCGCAAGGTGATCGGCACCTCGGCCAACATCGCCGGGGGCACCCGCGACGCGCTGCAGGTCGACTTCCCGCGCTCGGTGCAGCAGCTCTTCACCGACCCGCCGCAGGCGGCCATGACCTTCGAGGGCGACTTCGTGGCGGGCAACATCCGCAACGAGACCAACGCCCAGGAGGGCGACTTCGGGGTCTTCACGTTCCCGTCGGTCAAGGACTCCGGCCCGGTCGTGGTCGGCGCCGGCGACATCGGCGTGCTGTTCCGCGACTCGCCGGCGGGCCAGGCGTTCATGAACTTCCTCACCACGCCCGAGGCCGCCGAGGCCTGGGCGAGCCGGGGCGGCTTCCTGAGCGCCAACCAGAACCTCGACCCGTCGGTCTACCCGGACGACATCACCCGGCAGATCGCCACGGACCTGGCCGACGCGGAGACCTTCCGCTTCGACATGTCCGACCTGGCGCCGCCGGCGTTCGGCGGCACCGCCGGGCAGGGCGAGTGGAAGCTCCTGCAGGACTTCCTCCGCAACCCGGGCGACGCGCAGGCCATCGCGCGGCAGCTCGAGCAGGCCGCGGCCCGCGCCTACCGGTAAGGGCGCGTGGGCACGGACTCCGTCACCGCGGCACCGCCCCCTCCGCCTCCCGCGCCGGAGGCGGAGGGCGGGCCGTCGACGCGGCTCCGCTCCCTGATGACGGCGGGGGTCTTCCTGGCCCCCGCCGTCGTCCTGCTCGGCGTCTGGATCGTCTACCCGACGATCTGGACGATCATCCGCAGCTTCTTCGACCGCGCCGGCGACGCGTTCGTCGGCTTCGACAACTACTCGGAGATCTTCAGCAACGACACGCTGCTGAAGTCGGTCACCAACAACCTGATCTGGGTCGCGATCGTGCCGGCCCTGGTCACCGCGCTCGGGCTGATCTTCGCGGTGCTCACGGAGCGGGTCTCGTGGGGCACCGCCTTCAAGCTCGTGGTGTTCATGCCGATCGCGATCTCGCTGTTCGCGGCCGGCATCTCCTGGCGGATCATGCTCGAGATCAACCCCGACCGCGGCGCCGTCAACGCGGCGATCGCGGCGGTCTACGACGAGGTGCGACCGCCCGGGCCGCTCACCGGGGCGCAGCCCTCCGGCGGCGAGGTGACCCGCTCCGGCGGCGCCATCGTGCTGGGCGAGTCGATCCGGCCCGGCCAGGGCGCGCTGCTCGGCCTGACCGGCATCCGCGCCGCCGAGGTGCCCGAGCGGGCCGGCCAGGCGGTCCAGCCGGAGCCGATCGACGACGGCATCACGGGCGTCGTGTGGCGGGACTTCAAGCCCGGTGGCGGCGAGCCGGGGGTGGTGGAGGCCGACGAGGTCGGCCTGCCGGGCGTCACCGTCGAGATCCGCGGTCCCGACGGCGCGTCGCAGAGCACGACCACCGGCGACGACGGCACGTTCCGCTTCGAGGGCCTCGCGCCCGGCGACTACCGCGTGGGCATCGGCTCGGAGACCTTCCGCCAGGGCTTCGACGGCGTCTCGTGGCTCGGGGCGTCCCTCGTCACGATCTCCTGCATCATCGCCTACACGTGGGTGTGGGCCGGCTTCGCGATGGTGGTGATCGCCGCCGGGCTGGCCGCCCTGCCGCGCGACCTGCTCGAGGCCGCGCGCACGGACGGCGCCAACGAGTGGCAGGTCTTCCGCCGCATCACGGTGCCGCTGCTTGCGCCGGTGCTGACGGTGGTCTTCATCACGATGCTGATCAACGTGCTGAAGGTCTTCGACATCGTGCTGGCCGTGGCACCCGCCTCGGTGCAGGACGACGCGGCCGTGATCGCGCTCTCCATGTGGCGGGTGGCGTTCACGGGCACGAGCGACTTCGGACTGGGCTCGGCGATCTCCGTGCTGCTGTTCGTGCTCGTGATCCCGATCCTGGTCCTGAACATCCGACGCTTCCGGAGGGAAGGGTGACCACCGCGACCGCCCCGGGCCCCGCGCCCGCCACCGAGGCCGGCACCAGGCGCGAGGGCGTGGGCGCCCGCATCGTGCGCGTGCTGACGAAGGCGCCGCTCCAGGTGCTGCTGATCGCGATCGCCCTCGTCTGGCTGGTGCCGACGATCGGCCTCTTCCTCACCTCGCTGCTCACCGCCGAGGACGCCTCCGACAACGGCTGGTGGCAGATCTTCGCCGAGCCCAGCCTGGCGACGTTCGACAACTACCAGGCGATCTTCGACAACGACGACATCACGTCGTCGCTCACGACGACCGCGATCATCGCCATCGGCGGCACCGTGCTGCCGATCTTCGTCGCGGCGCTGGCGGCGTACGCCTTCGCCTGGATCGACTTCCCCGGCCGCGACTGGTGGTTCATCGCGGTCATCGGGATGCTCGTGGTGCCGATCCAGATGGCGCTGATCCCGATGTTCTCGCTCTACAACGACCTCGGCATCTTCGACACCGAGCTGTCGCTGATCCTGTTCCACACGGCGTTCGGGCTGCCGTTCGCGATCTTCCTGCTGCGCAACTTCTTCATCGGGATCCCGAAGGAGCTGCTCGAGGCCGCGCGCCTGGACGGCGCCTCGGAGTGGCGCATCTTCCTGCGGGTGGTGCTGCCGCTCGGCCTGCCGGCGATCGCGGCGCTGGCGGTCTTCCAGTTCATCTGGACGTGGAACGACCTGATCGTGGCCCTGACCCTCGCCCGGGACACCCAGCCGATCACGGTCGCGATCTTCTCCCAGCTGCGCCAGTTCGGCTCGAACATCGACCTGATCGCGCCGGCGGCCTTCGTCTCGATGGCGATCCCCCTGGCGATGTTCTTCGCCTTCCAGCGCTACTTCGTGCAGGGTTTGCTCGCGGGCGCCGTGAAGTAGCATGCGCCGCGTGCCGCCCCCGGAGGGCGGCACGCCGATTCGGGGGTGGTCGGTGCTGCGACGGGCGGAGGGGTGACGCGCGGGACGGCGGAGGGCCCGACGTCGTGGGCCCACGCGGCCTCGCGCCTGCGCCGCCTGCACCTGGGCCAGCTGCTGGGCTTCGCGGTCTTCGGCGCCGTCGTCGTGGCGGTCGTCGCGCTCTCCGCGGTCGGCTCGCTCGACGGCCAGCACGAGCGCGCGCGCCTCTACGAGGGGCTCGTGGCGATCGCGACCGCCTCGGACGACCTGCGCGCGATCGAGGCCGACTTCCTCGCCCGCGGCGAGACCGCCCGGCCCCAGGCCGTGCGCGAGGCGGTCGAGGGCCTGCTGGCGGGGCAGGCGGCGTTCGCGGCCGTCGCGGAGCGGCAGGGCGCCGACTACCCGGCGAGCGAGGCGATGCGCCGCCACGGGGCGCGTTCGGTGGAGCTGCTCGACCGGGTGGTCGCCGTGGCGCTGCGCAACGCGGGCGGCCTGACCGACCCGGCGGCCGCCCGGGCGCTGCGCGACCGCGTCGAGCCCCTCGCGACCCGCCTGGACGCCGAGGCCGCCGCCTGGCTGGCCGCCATCGACGCCGAGGGCCGGCGCAGCACCCAGCGCGCCGACGAGGACCAGCGGCGCTTCGTCGCCGTGGTCGCGGCCGCGGTGGCGCTGCTGGCGCTCGGCAGCCTCGCCCTCTGGTGGGCGCTCGGCCGCAGCCGCGACCGGGTGGTCTCGGCGCTGCGCGCCACCACCGACGAGCAGCTCTCGCTGAGCCGCGTCGCGACCTCGGTGCCGAGCGCGGAGAGCGTGGAGCGCGTCTGCGCGACCGCCGCGCGGGAGCTCGCCGGCTGGCCGGGCGCGCGCACCGCCGTCATCGCCCGCCTGGAGCCGGACCGCACGCTGAGCGCGGCCGGCCACGCGGGGCCCGACCCCGAGGCGGCCATCGCCGGGCGGGTGATCGCCGCCCTCCGCTCGGGCGCGGCGCCGGCCTTCGTGGAGCCCGCCGGCCGGGTGGCGGGGGCGCCCGCCCGCGCCGTCGCCCCGATCGTGCGCCACGGCGCCCTCTGGGGCGCGGCCGTGCTCAGCTGGGAGGCGGACGCCGGCGCCGGCGACGAGCACCTGGCCCGGCTGGGCCGCATGGCCGACATGGTGGCGCTGGCCGTGGAGAGCGTCGAGTCGCGCGAGCGCCTGGTGGCCCAGGCGTCGACCGACCCGCTCACCGGCCTGGCCAACCACCGGGCGTTCCAGGAGCGGCTCGCCGAGGAGGTCGAGCGGGCGCGCCGCCACAACCGCCGCCTCGCGCTGGCCCTCTTCGACCTCGACGAGTTCAAGCACGTCAACGACGGCCTCGGCCACCAGGCCGGCGACCGGGTGCTCGCCGAGGTCGCCGCGCGCCTGGCCTCGATGGCGCGCTCGGGCGAGATGGTCGCCCGGGTGGGGGGCGAGGAGTTCGCCTGGATCATGCCCGAGACCGACGCGGCCGGCGCCTTCGCGGCCGCCGAGCGGGCCCGCCAGGAGGTGCGCCGGGCGCCGGTGGGCCCCGTCGCCGAGATGACGATCTCCGGCGGCGTCTGCGACCTGCGCGACGCGGCCGACCCGGCCGGCCTCGTGCGCCTGGCCGACGGCGCGCTCTACTGGGCCAAGTCGCACGGGCGGGACCTCGTGTGCCGCTACACCCCCGAGGTGGTGCGCGACCCGCTCGACGACGACCCGGTGGGCCGGGTCTCCCAGCTGCGCGCCTACAGCGCCCTGCGCGCGCTGGCGCACGCGGTGGACGCCCGCGACCCCAGCACGCAGCGGCACTCCGAGCGCGTGGCGCAGCTCTCGCACCGGCTCGCCCTGGCGCTGGGCTGGGGCCCGGCGCGCGCCGGCGCGCTGCGCGACGCGGCGCTCGTGCACGACGTGGGCAAGGTCGGCGTGCCCGACTCGGTGCTGTTCAAGCCCGGGCAGCTCACCGCCCACGAGCGCACGATCGTCGAGGCCCACGCGGCGCTCGGCGCGCAGATCGTCTCCGAGGTGCTCGACGAGGAGCAGATCGGGTGGGTGCGCCACCACCACGAGCGCATCGACGGCGACGGCTACCCCGACCGGCTCGCCGGCGAGGACATCCCGATGGGCGCCCGCATCATGGCCGTGGCCGACACCTGGGACGCGCTCACCGCCGACCGCCCCTACCGCCGCGGCCTGGCGCCGGAGCGCGCGATGGCCATCGTGCGCGAGGTGGCCGGCGCGCAGCTCGACCCCGACGTCGCCCACATGCTCGACGAGGTGCTCGCGGACGCCCCGCTGGCGGGCTCGCTGGACGACCCGCTCGCCGGCGCCGGCCCCGCCCGGCCGTAGGTCACAGCCGCTTCTCGAACCAGTGGTCCGCGAAGGGCTCGCCGTTGAACGGCGGCACCTCCGCGTAGCCGGCGCGCCGGTACATCGCGATCGCCTCGGTCAGCGTGCGGCTCGTCTCGAGGCGCGCCGTCGCCGCGCCGGCCGCGGCGGCGCGCCGCTCGAGCTCGTCGAGCAGGCGGGCGCCGATGCCGAGCCCGCGCGCGGACGGGTCGACCCACATGCGCTTGATCTCGGCCGGCCGTCCCGCCGGGTGCTTCACCGCGCCGCAGCCGACCGGCGCGCCGCGCAGGTAGGCCACCAGCAGCAGCCCGTCCGGCGGCCGCAGCTCGTGCGGGTCGGCGCTCTCCCCGGCGGCCGGGTCGTAGCGCCCGCCCGAGCGCCGGTCGAGCTCGGCGAAGTACGCGTCCAGGCAGCGGCGCGCGTCGGCGTGGAGGGGGTCCACGGCCCGCGTCTCCACCGCGCCCGCGTCGAGCAGCCGCGCGACCTCGCGCATGGCGTCCGCCAGGCGGCGGCGCTGCGCCGGGCGCAGGGGCGCGAGGATCGCCCGCGCGCGCTCGTCGGCGCGCTCGTCCAGCAGCCGCCGCTCGGCGCGCCCCGCGCCGGTCAGGCGCACGGTGCGCCGGCGGCGGTCGCGCTCGCTGGGCGCCACGACGACCAGGCCGGCGCCCTCCAGCGCGCGCAGCAGCCGGCTGAGGTAGCCCGAGTCCAGCCCCAGCCGGGCCCGCAGGTCGCGCACCTCGGCCCCGTCGTCGCCGATCTCCCACAGCAGCCGCGCCGCGCCGAGCGGCCGGCCGCGGCCCAAGAAGCGGTCGTCGAGCGCCCCCGCGCGGGCGGTCACCGCGCGGATGGAGCGGCGCACCTCCTCGACGAGCGCGGCGTCCGGCATCGTCTGACCATAGTCAGACGATGCGCCGCGGGGCAAGGCGCCGCGCGCCCGGCCGCCGCGCGCACGGGGCCCGCGCGAGCGCGAGCAGCGCGCCGGCCACGAGCAGCAGCAGGGCCGCCGCGGCCGCGACCCACACCGTCAGCTCCCGCAGCCCCTCCACGGGCGCCACGATCGAGCCGATGTCGTCGAACACAACGCGCAGGTCGCCGGCGCTCGTGCTTTGGGCGAAGATCCCCCCGGTGCGGGTGGCCATCGCCGACAGCGTCTCGGCGGGCAGCGGCTGGTCGGGGCGCCCCGGGTCGTCGCCGAGCAGGATGGTGTAGATCGGCACCCCGGCCTGCGCCGCGCGCTCGGCGGCCGCCTCGGGCGACGTGGCCCTGCGGATCGAGTTGGCCCCGTCGGTGAGCACCAGGATGCGGGCGGGCGAGTCGGACGGGTCGGCGGGCGGGGCCTCGGGGACCGCGCCGGCCGAGGTCAGCGCGGCCAGCGACGCGGTCACCGCGGCGCCGAGCGCCGTGCCCACGCGCGTCTCCCCCACGGTGTCGAGCGCCTCGCGGATGCGCAGCCGGTCGTCGGTGGGCGCGAGGACGACGGTCGCCCGGTCGGCGAACGTGGTGAGCCCGATCGCGGTGCGTGCCGGCGCGCCGTCGACCAGGCGCCGGGCGGCGTCGAGCGCCGCGTCGAGGCGCGAGGGCGCGAGGTCGGTCGTCACCATCGACTCGGAGACGTCGAGCGTCACCATCACCGTCGAGCGCTGCTGCCGGCGGGTGTCCTCGACGGAGGGCCGCGCCATCGCCACCGCGCCGGCGGCGACGGCCAGCAGCGCCACCAGGGCGGCGGCGGCGCGCAGGCGCCGCGCGCGCGGCGACGGGCCGACCGCCATGACGCGGGGGTCCGACCAGCGCCGGGCCGCCGCGCGGCCCGCGCGCGCCCAGGCGACGAGGCCGGCCGCCAGGACGGGCACGGCGAGAAGGGCCCAGAGCCACCCTGCCGACTGGAACGTCACGACAGGCGCGGCGCCAGCCGCCAGGCCGCGACGCCGGCCGCCACCAGCAGGAGCGCCGCCGCGCCGGCGGCCCAGCCGGTCACCTCCGAGCGCACCCGCTCGGTGCCGATGAACGACCCGAGGTGCTCGTACACCGCGCTCACCGACTCCGCGTCCTCGCTGCGGTACGCCTGGCCGCCGGTGATCTCGGCGATCGCCTGCAGCCCCTCGTCGTCGGGCGGCACCGGGGTGCCGTTGGCGAGGATCCCGTCCGGCGTGCCGAGCGACACCGTGAAGACCGGCACCCCGGCCGAGCGGGCGTCCTCGGCGGCGAGCTGGGGCGGCAGGCCGACCGTGGTGGCGCCGTCCGAGAGCACCACGATGCGCGCGGCCTCGAGCCGGCCGTCCGCGTCGGCGGCCGGCTGGGTGGAGCGGATCGCCTCGAGCGACGACGCGATCGCCTCGCCCACCGCCGTGGCGCCGTCGGGCACCAGCCCGTCGATGGCCCGCAGCAGCGCGCCGCGGTCCGTGGTGGGCGCCACCAGCGTGTCGGCCTGGCCGGAGAAGCTGACCAGCCCCACCTGGTAGCGGCGCGGCACCTCCTCGGCGAAGCGCTTGGCCGCGTCCTGCGCGGCGCGCAGGCGGAACGGCTCGACGTCGGCGGCCGCCATCGAGCCCGAGACGTCGATCGCCAGCATGATCGTCGCGCGCTCGCGCGGCTCGTCGCGGGGCAGCTCGGGGCGGGCCAGGGCGAAGGTGAAGCCGGCCAGCGCGAGCAGCGCGAGCGCGGCCGGCAGGTGGCGCCGGCGGCGGGGGCCCGGATCGGCGGCGGCGACGACGTCGAGGTCGGGGAACGGGACGCCGGGTGCCGGGCGGCGGCGGGTCCACCATGCCGCGGCGGCCGCCACGAGCGGCACCGCGAGCAGCAGCAGGAGCAGGAGCGGCTGCCCGAACGTCATGCGCGCAGGGCGGCCCGCCGGCGCGCGGGCCGCGCCAGCCCGCGGGCGAGCGGCAGCAGCCAGTCGTCGCCGGTCTCCACGATCACGTGCCGCGCGCCGGCGCGGGCGAGCATCGCCGCGCGGGCGCGGTCGGTGGCCTCGACGGCGGCCGCGAAGCCGTCGCGGAAGCGCGGGTCCGAGGTGTCGACCAGCCGCCGCGCGCCCGTCTCGAGGTCGCGCAGCCGCACGGGCCCGACGTCGGGCAGGTGGCGCTCGCGGCGGTCCCGGACCTCGACGGCGATCACCTCGTGGCGGCGGCCGAGCGCCCCGACGGCGCGCTCCAGGCCCGGCTGCATCGGCAGGTCGGACACGATCACCACCGCCCCGCGGTGGCGGGCGATGCGGCCCATCGCCGACACGGCGCGCACGAGGTCGGTGCGGCCACCCTCGCCCTGCGGCGGCGCGAGCCTGGCCACGGCGGCGATCGCCGCCACCACGCCCCGCCGGTCGGCCCGCGGCGGGCGCACCAGGTCGATGTCGCCGGCGCGCGTGGCCACCACGCCCAGCCGGTCGCCCCGGCGCCGCAGCACCGCGCCGACGCCCGCGAGCACCTCCTGCGCCAGCTCGAGCTTCGTGCCGCCGCGGGTGCCGAAGGCCATGGAGGGCGAGCAGTCGACCAGCGCCCAGGCGGTCAGCACGGGCTCGATCTCGGGCACGCGCACGGTCGGCTCGCCGGCGCGCGCGCTGAGCGGCCAGTCGACCCAGCGCACGTCGTCGCCCGGCTCGTAGGGCCGCGTGAGCGACGGCTCGCCGCCGGGGCCCGGCCGCCGGCCCTGGCGCTCGCCCTGCATGAGGCCGTCCAGCCGGCGGGCGACGCGCAGCTCCACGCGCCGCAGGATCGACTCAGCCGACGGCGCGGCCACTGCCGAGCTCCACGTCCGGCTGCGGGATCGCGTCGATGATCGCGTCCAGCACCTGGTCGGGCCGCACGTCGGCCGCGAGCGCCTCGTAGGAGAGCACGACGCGGTGGCGCAGCACGTCGTGGAAGAGGCTGTGCACGTCCTCCGGCATCACGTAGGTGCGCCCGCGGATCACCGCCAGCGCCCGCCCGCCGCGGATGAGCGCGAGCGACGCGCGGGGCGAGCCGCCGAGGTCGAGGTACGGCTCCAGGTGGCCGAGGCCCTCGTCGGCCGGCGCCCGGGTGGCGTTGACCAGCCGCACGGCGTAGGCCCGCACGCGGTGGTCGACGAAGACCGTGTCGGCCGACTCCTGCAGCTCCAGGATCTGGGCCGGGTCGAGCAGCTGGCGGGGCCGGGGCGGGTCGGAGGCCATGCGCCGCACGATCTCCTCCTCGTCCGCCGGCGAGGGGTAGCCGACCACCAGCTTCATGGCGAAGCGGTCGACCTGCGCCTCGGGCAGCGGGTAGACGCCCTCGCTCTCGATCGGGTTCTGGGTGGCGAGCACGAAGAACGGCCGCGGCGTGGGGTGGCTCTCGCCCGCGATCGTCGCGTGGCCCTCGGCCATCACCTCGAGCAGCGCCGACTGCACCTTCGCGGGCGCGCGGTTGATCTCGTCGGCGAGCACGAAGTTGGCGAACACCGGGCCCAGGCGGGTCGCGAAGTCGCCCGAGCGGTCGAGCACCTGGCCGCCGACCACGTCGGAGGGCACCAGGTCGGGGGTGAACTGGATGCGGCTGAACCGTCCGCCGCACACGCGGGCGACGGTCTCGAGGGTCAGCGTCTTGGCGAGGCCCGGCACGCCCTCGAGCAGCACGTGGCCGCGGGAGAGCAGCGCCACGAGCACCCGGTCGAGCAGGCGGTCCTGGCCCACCACCACCCGCCGCAGCTCGTAGAGCACCGCCTCGAGGCGCTCGCGGGGCGTCGCCCCGATCGGCGGCGCCGGCGCCGGCTGCGACCCCCCGCCGTGCGCTGCTGTGTCCATGCTCCGTCCTCCTGCTGGTCGGGTCAGGGGGCGCCGTCGAGCATCGCCTGGACCCGCGAGACGGGGACGGCGAAGCCGATGCCGACGTTGCCGGGGATGGGGCCGACGATCGAGGTCGGGATCCCGACCAGCCGGCCGTCGAGGTCGAAGAGGCCGCCGCCCGAGTTGCCCGGGTTGATCGGCGCGTCGATCTGGATCATCGGCACCCCCTCGCGGTTCGTGCGGCCCACGTTGCTGACGACGCCGGCGGTGACCGTGTCCTGCAGGCCGAACGGCGAGCCGATGGCGAAGACCTGCTCGCCCTGGCGCAGCCCGTCGGTCGACGGCGACAGCTCGGCGCCGCGCCCCACCGGGATGTCCGCGCGCAGCACCGCGAGGTCCTGGCGGGCGTCGGCACGCAGCACCGTGGCGGGCACGCGCCGCTCGTCGGCGGTCAGCACGGTGACCTGCGAGGCGCCGCGCACCACGTGCTCGTTGGTGATGATGCGGCCCGAGGGCGCCACGATCACGCCGCTGCCCTGGCTGCCGGCGTCCGAGCGCACCTGCACGACCGTGGGCGACACGCGCGCCACGGCCTCGGCGAGCTCCCCGCCGGAGCCGGGCCGGAACGGCGGGGTCACGGGCGACCGGGTCACGGGCGTCGCCGTGCCCGCGCCCCCGGGGTGTGCCGGGGCGCCGTCGTCGTCCAGCAGCCCCGCCGCCACGCCGCCGACGAGGCCGGCGACCAGCGCGGTGGCCGCCACGAGCGCGGCCAGGCGCGCGCCCGGCCCCGCGCGCCTGCGCCGCGGCGGCGGGGGCGGCGGCGGCGTGTGCCCGGCCGGCCCGCCGAGCGGCGGCAGCACCCCGTCCGCGCGCGGAGGCGCGGGCGGCAGCGCCGGCAGGCCGGGCGCGGCGGGCGCGCGCGGCGCCAGGGCGGGCAGGCCGTCGCCTCGCCCGCGCGGCTCGAGCGGTGGCAGGGGTCCGGTCACCCCGTGGTTGTAGCGGGCCGACGTGAAGCGCGCATTATGGGCGCGCCGACCACCTCGGCCACCCGCCCGCCGCCCGCGGTCCGTCGCGCGACGGCCGCGCGGCCGCTACGGGCGACGGCGCGAGCGGACCTCCGCGACCCGGTCGGCGAGCTCGTCGGCCATGCGCGCGCGCTCGGCCGCGCGCGAGCAGCGCAGCCGCAGCGCGGCCAGCCGCCCGCGGCCCTCGTCGTCCAGCTCGCCGAGCGCGTCCGCGGCCTCGAGCTGCGCGAGGCGGGCGGCCATCGTCCGCACCCGCCCCCAGAGCTCGTCGGCCACCGCCTCCGAGCGGTCGCCGGTCCGCGCGCTCACCCCTCGCCCCCCGGGGGCGCCTCCGGGCGGGGCGCGACCTCGGCCTGCCCGCCGCCCTCCGCCGCGGCCGGCGCACCCGCGCCGCCCCGCGACCGCCGCCTGCGCCGCCGCCGGCGGCGCGTGGCGGGCGCGCCCTCGCCCGAGGCCGGCTGGGCCTCGCCGGCCGGGCCGGGGGTCGGCTCGCGGCGCTCCGGCTGGCCCTCGCCGCCCGGCTGGCCCGCGGGCGGGGCGCCCTCGGGGGAGCGCAGCCGGCGCCTGCGCCGCCGCCGCGGCCGCGACGGGCCCGCGGCGCCCTCCTCGCCGCCCGCGCGCGGGCCGGCCTTGCGCCCGTCGCCGACCCCCATCGCCTCCGGCTCCGGCAGGCGCGGCATGCGGGCGCGCAGCGCGTTCCAGGCCCGCCGGGACGCCAGCGCCTTCGGCTGCACCGCCCCCACGGCGGCGCGCACCGCCCGGCGGGCGTCGGGCGTCGTGAGGTCGAGGGCGTCGAGGACGCCGCGCAGCTCGGCCCATCCGCCCGCCGCCCCGGCGGCGCGCCCGGCGATGCGCAGGTGCTCGCTGCGGAGCGGGACGTCGCCCGGGCCGAGCACCACCAGCAGCCGCGCCGCCTGCCCCAGGCGCAGGGCCGCCGGGTCGGGTGGCGGCGCCGGGTCGGGTGGCGGCTCGCCGGCCGCCCGCAGCCAGACCCCGATCAGGGCCAGGTCGCCGCCGTTCGAGATCAGGTGGTGCGCCTCCCACGCGGCGATGCGGGCCGCCTCCTGGTTGCGCCCCGGCCGCGTGCCGTCGGCGAGGGCGCGCGAGACGTCCCAGGCCCAGCTCGGCGCCCAGCCGGAGGTCTCGTCGAGCGCCGCCCAGCGGCGGCGGCGGTCGCTCGAGCGGCCGAGCTGCTCGAGGGTGGCGAGCCGCTCCCACTTGCCGGACTGGTCGGCGTGCCACCACAGCGCCCGCAGGCGCTCGCGCGAGGTCATGCGCAGCCGGTCGAGCACCCGCCGGGGCACGTCGTCGGGCAGAGCCCGGCGCAGGTCCGGCTGCACCAGCAGCGCCGTCGCCCACGCGCGCCAGAGCGGCTGGTCGGCGCCGTCGTGCAGGCGGCGCGCGATGACCCCCGACAGGGCCCACCACGGCACGGCCGCCAGCGGATCGACGCCCAGGGTGACCCGCTCGATGAGCTCGTCGACCGAGACGTCGTTGCTCGCCGCCTCGACCCACTCCTCCATGAGGTTCTCGGGCAGCAGCGCCGGGTCCGCCTCACGCCAGCCGCCCTCCGCCAGGCCCGCCGCGATCAGCCCCGGCGCGGCGGCCGGGTTGACCAGCTTGGCGGTCCCGCCCTCGGCGGCGGCGAGCAGGTCGGCCGCCTTCGCCAGCTTGCCGCGCTCGCCGCCCTCCGGCGGCCCCGCGACCCGCCCGAGCGGCTTGTACCAGCCGAGGCCGAACACCTCGTGGCTGGTCTGGACGCCCATCGGGTCGCCCGCCGGCAGGAACTCGACCGACACGGCCTCCTTGCCCGGGGAGGGCCGCATCACGCGCCCGAGCCGCTGCACGAAGACGCGCTCGGAGGTGGTCGGCGCGAGGTGCATCACGACCGAGGCCCGGGTCTCGTCCCAGCCCTCGGTCAGCAGGTCGGCGTTGCACAGCACGTCGATGCGCTCGGACGAGAAGTCGAACAGGACCCGCTGGAGCTCCTTCGGCGGCGTCTGCCCCGACACGGCGGCGGCGCGCACCCCGCGCTGGGTGAGCTCGTCGGCGAGCGCGTGGGCCTGGGCCACCGTGGCCGTGTAGGCCACGCCCGCCAGGCCGAGCGGCTGGAAGTGCTCCACCCAGACCTCCGCGCAGGCGCGGTGCCAGCGGGCCCGGTCGAGGGCCCGGCCCAGCTGGGCCTGGTCGAAGTCGCCGCGCACGCGGGCGACGTCGGAGAGGTCCACCGCGCGCTCGACCCGCAGGGAGCGCAGGGGGCAGAGGATGCCCCGCTCGATCGCGGACATGCGGTCGAGGGTCGCCGCCACCGGCCCGAACACCTGCTCCACGTGCCCGGTCGTGGTCGCCCCCGTCGCGGTGAAGCCCACGATCACCGCGTTGACCGCCCGGTCGAGCAGCTTGCGCGTCTGCGCCCCGAGCGTGGCGTGCGCCTCGTCGCAGATCAGGAGGTCGACCGACTCCCAGTCCATCCGGTCCTGGTGGCGCAGCGCCGCCTGGTAGGTGCAGATCGCGACCCCCGGCCTGCCCGCCGACTCGGGTCCCTCCGGATGCGACGGCACCGAGGGGAAGTGCCGGGCGAGCCCCGCGGCCGTCTGCTCGGCCAGGTTGCGCCGCGGCACCAACACGAGGGCGCTGCCGCCGAGCGCGGCGGCCAGGGCGAGGAACATGATCGTCTTGCCGGAGCCGGTCGGCGCGTCCACCCAGGTGCGGGTGGCGCCGTGCGAGAGCCGGCCCGCGAGCTCGTCGAGCGCCTCGACCTGGTGCTCGCGCAGCACCACGTCCGGCCAGGCGGACGCCGGGTCGGCGAGGGCGCGCGAGAGCGCCTCGCCGGGCGACGTCTCGGCGCGCGTTGCGGTCGTGGGGTGCGTTCCGTCGGGCATCTCGTGCCGACCTCCAGGGCACGGGCGCACGCCGTGGGCCGAAAGGGGCGGCCCGGCATGCCGAGTGATCGCCGCGCGTGCTCGTCCTCGGGTCAGGAGGGGAGCGACTCTCCCGTCCTGCGACAGCGCGGTCTGGCGCGACCTGACGGCAGGTTATCACCCGTCCCGGTCGTCAACATCCCCGTGCCGACCGGGACCGCGGCTAGCATCCCGGGTGGCCCCCACGCATGACGACCGAGCCCCCGACCACCCCGCCCCCCGACCCACCCGCCGGCGCGCGCCCGTGGGTGCGGCCCGTGGCGCTCGTGGTCGCCTGCCTGGTGATCGGCTTCGTGGCGGGCTGGATCGTCCGCGGCGACGACGGCCCGGTCACCGTGCTCGCGCCGGCCGGCGAGGAGACCGCCGCCGGGGGCGACGGCGGGTCCGACGGGCCCGCCACGTCCACCGCCCCCGCCACGACGGCCGCGCGGCCGCCGGCGCCGCCCCCCGACCGGGCCGACATCGCCCTCGCGGTGCTCAACGGCACGAACGAGAACGGCGCCGCGGCGCGCACCGCGGGCCAGGCCGAGAGCCTCGGCTACAGCGGCGTCACGACGGGCAACGCGCCCACCACCGCGGAGCCCACGACGGTCTACTTCCGCCCCGGCCGGCGCCCGGCCGCCACCCGGGTCGGCCGCGACCTGGAGATCGACCGCATCCGCGCCCTGCCGCGCACCGGCGCCGTCGGCGACGCGGCGCCCGACGGCGCGCAGGTGGTCGTCGTGCTGGGAACCGGGTAGCGCCCGTGGGCGCGCCGCGCATCGGCGTGCGCGTGCCCCAGTACGGGTCCGGCTGGACCGAGCTGCGGGACGGGGCGCTGCGCGCCGAGGCGCTGGGCTTCGACGGCGTCTGGGTCAACGACCACCTCCAGTCGCCGGGCCGCGTCAAGGCCGAGCCGGCCTTCGACGCGCTCACCACGCTGGCCGCGCTGGCGGCGCTCACCAGCCGGGTGCGCCTCGGCACGGTGGTGCTGTCCGCGTCGTACCGGCCGCCGGCCCTCGCGGCCAAGGCGGTCACGATCCTGGACGTGATCTCGGGCGGCCGGGTGGTCGTGGGCCTCGGCACGGGCTCCGACGTCGCCGAGCACGCCGCCTACGGGTTCCCGTTCCCGCCGCCGCGCGAGCGCACCGCGGGGCTGCGCACCGCGCTGGCCACCATGCGGGCCATGTTCGCGGAGCCGGCCGGCGCTGACCTGCCCGGCGTGCTCGCGGGCGCGCCCAACCTGCCCGCGCCCGTGCAGAGGGGCGGGCCGCCGATCTGGCTCGCCGCCCACGGGCCGCGCCTGCTGCGCCTCGCGGGCGAGCGGGCCGACGGCATCGTGGCGGCCTTCTGCGGCGCCGGCGAGGTCGCACGGCGCCTGGCGATCGCCGACGCGGCGCGCGAGGCCGCGGGGCGCCCGCCCCTGGCCTGCGCGCTCTACACCTACGCGCTGCCGGTGCCGTCCGCGGCCGAGGCGGAGTCGTGGCTCGCGCCGGAGGCGCGGGCGCTCGGCACCACGCCGGCGAAGCTGCTGCGCTGGCTGCGCACCACGGGCATCGTGGCGCCGCCCGACGAGCTGCGCGAGGCGCTCGCGGAGGTCGGCCGGGCGGGCGCCACCGACGCGGTGCTCGTGCTGCCGGACCGCACGCCCCCGGAGGCGCTCGAGGCCCTGGCGGAGGCGACCCTGGCCGCGCCGGGGCCGCCCGGGGGCGGCGGGGGCGCACCCGGCGCCACCCACGCGACGCCGACGCGCTCGGCGCGGGCGGAGCACAACCTTGTC
Source organism: Miltoncostaea marina (assembly GCF_018141525.1). GTDB lineage: Bacteria > Actinomycetota > Thermoleophilia > Miltoncostaeales > Miltoncostaeaceae > Miltoncostaea > Miltoncostaea marina. The sequence continues at coordinate 205,363 of NZ_CP064655.1, read as the reverse complement.
GAGCTGGTCGTGGAGCGGCACGCGCGCGGCGACCTCGCCGGCGCGCCGGCGGCGATCGACGAGGACGGCGCGTGGACCTTCGCCGAGCTGTCGGCCGCCACCGCGCGGGCGGCCGGGGCGCTGCGGGCGGCCGGCGCCCGCCGCGGCGACCGGGTGATCGTGGCGCTCCGCGACGGGCGGCCGTGGCTGCAGGCCTTCCTCGGCGCCGCCCGGATGGGCGCGGTGCCCGTGCCCGTCGACCCGGCGGCCGACGGCGAGCGCCTCGCCGACCTGGTCGACGACTGCGAGCCGGCCGTCGTGGTCGCGGCGGAGGGAGCCGAGGTCCCGGCCGGGCCGGTGGCGCTGGCGCCCGGGGCGCTCGACGCCGGGCGGGCGGCGCCGATCGCGGCGGTCCACCCCGCCGACCTCGCCTACCTCGTCTACTCGTCGGGCTCCACCGGCCGCCCGAAGGGCGTCATGCACGCCCACGGCGACATGCGCGCCGGCATCGAGACGTACGCGCGCACGGTGCTGGGGCTCGAGCCGGGGGACCGCTGCCACTCGATGGCCCGCCTGTTCACCTCGCTCGGCTTCGGCAACGGGTTCTTCCGCGTCCTGGGGCGCGGCGCGACCGCCGTCCTGACCGGCACGCGCCCCACGCCGCGCGGGGTGCTCGCGACGGTCGAGGAGCACGGCGTCACCGTGCTGACCGGCGTCCCCACCCACTGGGCGCAGCTGGCGACATTCCTCGAGCGCCACCCGGGCGCGGGGTCGCTCGCGTCGGTGCGGCTCGCCGTCTCGTCCGGCGACAGCCTGCCCGCCCCGGTCGCCGAGCGGCTGCGCGGCGCGGCCGGGCTCGACCTGATCGAGGGCCTCGGCTGCTCGGAGTGCTCGAACGTCGTGATCTCCACCCGTCCCGGCGAGCCGTACGAGCCCGGCGTGCTGGGGCGCGCCGTCGAGGGGCTCGAGGTGCGCCTGGCCGACGACGAGGGGCGGCCGGTGGACGAGGGCGAGCCCGGCCGGCTGTGGATCCGCAGCGACTCCAACACCACGGGGTACTGGCGCCGCCCGGAGGCCACCCGCGACCTCGTGCACGGCCCGTGGCTGCGGATGGGCGACATGCTCGTGGCGCGGGACGGCCGGTACCGCCACATGGGGCGCGCCGACGACCTGTTCAAGGTCGACGCCCGCTGGGTCAGCCCCGCGGCCGTCGAGGCCGCGCTGCTCGGCCACCCCGCGGTGGCCGAGGCCGCCGTCGTGGGCGCGGCCGACGACGAGGGCCTGCTGCGGCCGGCCGCGTTCGTCGTGACCGCCCCGGGCGCCGACCCGGCCGGCGACTTCGCCGCCGAGCTGCGCCGCCACGTGGCCCACGCGCTGGAGGCCTACATGGCGCCGCGCACGGTCACGGTCGTCGACGAGCTGCCGCGGCTGCCGTCGGGCAAGCTCGACCGTCGGCGGCTGAGGGGGGCTGAGGGCGACTGAGGGCCCGGCCCCGTTCAGCCGCGGGGCAGCCCGCGCAGGAAGTCCAGCAGCAGCTCGTTGACCCGGCCGGGCACCTCCTGCTGCACCCAGTGGCTCACGCCCGGCAGGCGCTCCACCCGCAGGGGCCCGGTCACGGTGGCGGCCGAGCGCTCGAGCAGCTCGGTCCCCATGTTGCTGTCGGCCTCGCCCCAGATGATCATCGTCGGCACGGTCACCTCCGGCGGGTCCGGCGGCTCCCGCAGCCACGACGCCGGCGGCATGTTGGCCCGGTACCAGTTGAGCGCCGCCGTCAGGGCGCCGTCGGCGCGCAGCGCCTCGACGACCACCTCGCGGTCCTCGGGCGGGAACGTGCCCGGCGCCGCGTCGTCGAACACGAACTGGCGCAGGTTGGCGAAGTCGTCGGCCGACAGCCAGGTCTCGGCCACGCCGGGGAACTGGAAGAGCAGCATGTACCAGCTCTTCGCGCGCTGGGCGGGGTCCTCGCGGCGCAGCCGCGCCGAGACCGGGCCCACCGGGGCGTTCAGGATCGTGAGCGAGCGGACGAGCGCCGGCATGGTGCCCGCGAGCCCCCACGCGAGCCCGCCGCCCCAGTCGTGGCCCACCACGTGGGCGCGCTCGTGCCCCAGCGCGCGGATGAGGCCGGCGACGTCGCCGACCAGCTTCGCCGCCGCGTAGTCGTCGACCGCCGCCGGGCGGTCCGACCCGCCGTAGCCGCGCAGGTCCGGCGCCACGGCGTGGAAGCCCGCCTCCGCCAGCGCCGGGAGCTGGTGGCGCCACGAGTGCGCCGTCTCGGGGAACCCGTGCAGCAGGATCACCGGCTCCCCGCCGGGGTCGCCCGCCTCGGTGACGGCGAGGCGGACCTCGCCAACGTCGATGCGTCGTCGGCTCATGGGCCGATCCTACGCGGGCGGTGGAACGCGGGGGCGGGAGTCCCTACCCTCGGTGTGTGGCCGGGCCCGCAGGGGCGCCGGCCACAGCCACGTCATGGGCCGATTCGTCACACATCACACCACCGCCGACACCGCCCGCGAGCGCGCGCGGATGTGGCGCCTGCAGCGCCTGTTCGCGGCGGCGCTCACCTGCGGGTCGATCGGCGCCGTCTGGCTCGCCGCGACCATGGGCACCGGCGCCGCGGGCGCGGCGGCCGTCATCGTGGCCGGGCTCGCGCCCGTGGCCGTGGCCCTGCCGATCGCCGCGCCGCTCGTGGCCCGGGCGCGCCGGCGCGCGGTGCTCTGGGGCTCGCCCGCCGCGATGTGCGCGGCCTTCGCCGCCTGCCTGCTGGCGGCCGGCACGTCCGGCGTGGCCCTGGTGGTGGCCTGCGCGGCGGTCGTGGGGGTGGCGCGCACCCTCTTCGACGCCGCCACGACGGACACCCTGCAGCAGCTCGTGCCGGCGGAGCGGCGCCCCGACAGCGCCCACGCGCTCACCCAGCAGTTCGGCGCGGGCTCGGCGCTCGGCGGCGCGGGCACCCTGCTGGCCGGCCTCGTCGCCGGGCCGCAGGGCGCGATCGCGCTCGCCGCGCTGCTGGCCGGGGCGGCGGCCGTCGTCGCCGCGCGCCACCACCCCGACATGGACCTGCGCATCGACCACCAGCCGGCCGTCGCCGCGGCGCTCCGCGGCGCGGCCGGGACCATCGCGTCGGACCGCCTCCTGCGGCGCGTGCTGGCGGCGGGCGCCTGGAGCGCCGGCGTCGGCGCGGCGCAGGGCGCCGTGCTCATCGTGTGGCTGAAGGACGGCGTGGGCCTGCGCGGCGCGCTGGTGCCAGCGCTGATGGCCGGCTTCGTCGCCGTGCGCCTGTCCCGGCCGCTGGTGCGGCGCATCGCCGGACGGGCCCGGATGGCGTCGCTGCTGACGCTCGCCCTGTCGGTGCAGGCCGCCGCGTCGGTGGCCGCCTGGTCCGCCGACGGCACGCTCGGCGCCTCCGCCGCCTACGGGCTGAGCCTGGCGGCCGGCGCGTTCCTCGCGATCCTGGTGACCCGCGCGCTCCGCCTGGCGGCGGGCCACGACCTCGCCCCGGCCGTCGGCCTGGCGGCCGGCTCGGCCTGGGCCACCGCGGGGTGCGCCGGCGCGGTCGCGGGCGGCGTGCTCAGCGCCACGGCCGGCATGGCGGCCACCCACCTGGTGCTCGCGGCGGTGGCCGGCTCGGTGGCGGCAGGCGTGGCGGCGCGGGCGGCGGTCTGGGGCGGCGGCTTTCTGCTGCAGCGGGCGGGCGGCGGCCGCTGACGACTCGCCTCGCGGCTCCGCCACGAGCCGAGGGGCACGACATGGAGCTGCAGGACGCGCATGGGCTGGTGACCGGGGCGTCGCGCGGGGTCGGCGCGGCGCTGGCCCGGGAGTTCGCCCGCGCGGGGGCGCGCGGGTGACGGTCGTGACGCGCTCGGCGGTGCCCCTGGAGGAGCTCGCCGCCGAGCTCGGCGCGTCGCGCTGACGGGCCGACCCTGGCCGGGCGCGACGGCCGGAGCCGGCTGATCGCCCGGGTCGATGACGCCGCCGGGCCGGTCGACGTGCTCGCAGACACGGCCGGCATCGACGCGACCGGCGCGTCCACCGCCGCCGGCTGTGCCGACCGAGCGCCTGGTGGCGCTCAACGTGCTGGCGCCGAGGGAGCTCACCCGCCAGGCGCCCCCCGGGATGGTGCTCCGCCACGACGAAGGCCGCGCTGACCCGGTCCACCTCCGGCCTGCGCGCCGAGCCGCGGGGGCTGCCCGTGGGCCCCACGGTCGTCGGGACCGGGCTCATCCCCACCGAGATGCGGTCGTCGGGTGCTGGCGCACCCGCCCACCGCGCGCCGTCCGCCGCTTCCACCGGCTGGGCGTGCTGACCGACACCCCGCTCGGGCGGCTGTCCCGCGCCGCGGTCGCGGCCGTCGCCGGCGAGCGGCGCCACGTGCGGTTGCCCCGCCGCGCGCGGCCCTTCTCGCTGCCGGCCGAGGCGCCGCGCCGGGCGGCCGCGGTCATCCTGACGGGGGTGGCCCCCCGGCCGTGACCGCCGCGTCGCGCGGCGGCGCGGGCTGCGGCGAGGCGAGCGGATCCTCCTGGCCGCCGGTGATGAGCCGGGCGCCGCGGCCGCGGGTGAGGAAGCTGATCGTCCAGCGGATGAAGACCAGGATCCGGTTCTGGAGGCCCGTCAGATAGAAGAGGTGGATGAAGAGCCACCCGAGCCAGGCGAGGGTGCCCGACAGCTGCACGCCGCGGATCTGGCCCACCGCGCGGCGGCGGCCGATGGTGGCGAGGTTGCCCTTGTCCCGGTAGCGGAAGGCCGGCGGCGGCGCGTCGCCCGCGAGCCGCGCGCGGATGACCTTGGCGGCGTACTTGCCCTCCTGGATCGCCGCCGGCGCGACGCCCGGCACCGGCGAGTGGCCGCCCTGCCCGTCGGACACGCGCACCATGTCGCCCAGGGCGAAGATCTCCGGGTGGCCGGGCACGGTGAGGTCCGGCTCGACCGTCATCCGGCCGGCCCGGTCGACCTCGGCGCCGGTCTGCTCGGCCAGCATGCGGGCGAGCGGCGACGCCTGCACGCCCGCCGCCCAGACGATGGTCCGCGAGTCGAGCCGCTCGGTCTCGCCGTCGGAGCCCGGCCCGGTGAGCCACACGCCCTCCGGGTCGACCCCCGTCACCAGCCGGTTGCGGCGCACGATGACGCCGAGGTCGGTGAGCTGCTGCTCGCCCTTCTCCGACAGCCGGTCGGGGAAGGCGAGCAGCACGCGGTCGGCGCCCTCCACGAGCACGACCCGCGAGCGCGCCGGGTCGATGTGGCGGAAGTCGCGGCGCACGGTGTCGCGCGCGATCTCGGCGATCTGGCCGGCCAGCTCCACGCCGGTCGGCCCGGCCCCCACCACGACGAACGTGAGCAGGGCCCGCTGCACGTCGGGGTCCGGCTCGAGCTCGGCGGCCTCGAAGGCGGTCAGGATGCGCCGCCGCAGCTCGAGGGCGTCCTCGAGCGACTTGAGCCCGGGCGCGTCGACCGCCCACTCGTCGTGGCCGAAGTAGGAGTGGCGCGCGCCCGCGGCGACCACGAGCGTGTCGTACGGCACCTTGGCCGGGCGCTCGCCGCCGACCTGGCAGATGTGGACGAGCCTGCGCTCCACGTCGAAGCCGTCGACCTCGGCCAGCACCACCGTCGCGTTGCGGTTGTTCTTCAGCACGCCGCGCAGGGGCGAGGCGATCTCGCCGGGCGACAGGGCGCCGGTCGCGACCTGGTACAGCAGCGGCTGGAAGAGGTGGAAGTTGCGGCGGTCGATGAGGGTCACGTCGACCGGCGCGCGCCGGAGGCGCTGCGCGACGCGCAGGCCGCCGAACCCCCCGCCGACGACGACCACGCGGTGGCGTGCGGGCTCGCTCATGTCCCCCGTTGTATCAAGCGGCCCGGGCGTGGGCCCGCCCGCCGCCGGGCAGCACACCGCCGATGCCGCCGCGCACCGTCACCGTGGAGAAGCGCAAGTGGGACGGGTCGGTCTCCGCCCGCTGGCGGGCCGCGCTGTTGTCCGCGCCGCCCGGCCCGTGGCTCTGGCGCACGCCGGCCGGCACGCGGCGCGAGCATCCCCGCCGCGGCGAGACCGAGACCGTCGCGCACGACGAGGTGGCGGCCGCGTGCGACGAGTGGTGGGTCGTGACCGCGACCCTCGGCCCGGGCGGCGCGGTCGAGGGCTGGACGGTCGACGCGGCGCTGCCCGTGGAGGCGGCGGGCGCCGACGTGGTCGCCTTCGTCGACCTCGACCTGGACCTGGCGGTGGCGGGCGGCCGGGTGCGGCTCGAGGACGAGGACGACTTCCACCGGCGGGCGCGCGAGATGGGCTACCCGGAGGAGGTCTGCAGCGGCGCCTGGGGCGGCCTGCGGGACGCCGTCCGCCGGCACGCGGCAGGCGAGTGGCCGTTCGACGGCACGGTGGCGGGCGGGTCCGCCCGCCCGGCCGGCCCTACGCCGCCTGCTGGGCCTCCGCCTCGATCCGGTCGATGAGCTCGAAGCTCACGCATCCCGCGCAGACGCCCGGGGTCTGGCGGAGGTCACCACACTCGTCGCAGTAGTGCTGGGTCTCCATCACGCCTCCTCGCCGCGTCGGATGCCGTCCACGGGGAGCCTCGCAGGGGCCCCGGCTGTCACCCCCGTTCCCCGATGGGCGATCCTCACACCCGCCGGCCCGCGCGGTCACCCGACCGGCGGCCAGCGCGGCTCCCCCCGTTCGCCTAGGCGCGTCCCGCCGGCTCCGGCGACGCCGCCGCCGACGCGACGCGGGCGCGGCCCAGCCGCTTGGCGCGGTAGAGCGCCGCGTCGGCGGCCGCGAACAGCTCCTCCCCGGAGCGGGCGGCGTCCGGGAGCGTGGCGACGCCGGTGCTGAGGGTCACCGGCCGCCCGGCCGCGGCGGTGCGCTCGGCGACCCGGCGCGCGACCGCCCCGGCGACCTCCTCCGCCTCCTCGGCGGAGCAGCCCGGCAGCAGCACGCCGAACTCGTCGCCGCCGAGGCGCGCGGCGGTGTCGGCGGCGCGCACCGACGCCAGCACCGACTCGGCCACCAGGCGCAGGGTGCGGTCGCCCTCCGGGTGGCCGTCGGCGTCGTTGATCGCCTTGAAGCGGTCAACGTCGACGAGCATCAGCGACAGCGGGGCCTCCGTCCGAGCGGCCGACGCCACGGCGCGCGCGAGGCCGTCGTCGAACGCCCGCCGGTTGGCGAGGCCCGTGAGCGGGTCCTCGGCCGCCTGGCTGGCGAGCGCCGCCAGCGCGCCGTCCATCCGGCGGCGGAAGGTGAGGATCGTCCCGGTCGTGAGGGCGAAGGTCGTGGCGAGGCCGACTGTGGCGGCCAGCGCCTCCGAGGGCGGCGCGAGCACCGCCATGACGAGCGCCTCCGCCACGACCGCCTCCACCAGCACCAGCAGGTTGAGGCGGCCGCCGAGGAAGCTGGCCGCGTACAGCACCGGCAGCAGCAGGAAGAGCTGCGAGCCGACCGTCGTGTCGTCGGTGGCGAGGTTCGCCGCGGCGATGAGCAGCACCGGCAGCGGGCCGCCCAGGGCCAGCAGCCACCGGGGACGCCGCGCGCCCCACCGCGCGCAGGCGGCGCCGAGCGCGACGAGGCCCACGCCCAGGACGTGCATGGTCGCCGACATCGCCCCCTCGCCGGAGTGGCCCGGCACGGTGACCGCGAGGCACAGCGTGTAGGCCCCGCCGGCGATGAGGAAGAGGCCCAGCCAGAGCGCGGCGGCGGCCGGCTCGGCGACGAGCGCGTGCCCGGAGCGCCTCCCGCCGGCCTCCGTCCCCCCCCGGCGCGTCGACGTGGCCGACCGCTCCCCGGCCGGCGTGGCGGCGGAGCGCTGATCGAGGCGGCCGGCGGCCTCGGGGCGGGCGGCCTCGGGGGCCGTCGGCGCGGGACGCGGACGCGGATACGCGGAATCGGCGCTCACCCGGATCTCATCGGCCGCCGGGCGGCATTGTCCACCGCAGGGGCACCTGCCGGGCGTAGGGTCACCGCGACCACGCCCAGGGGAGGACCAGATGCCGCGCTTCGAGGACCGCACCGCCGTCGTGACCGGGGCCACGAAGGGGCTCGGGCGCGACACCGCCCTACTGATGGCCGCCGAGGGCGGCAGGGTGGTCGGCGTCGGCCGCGACGCCGCCGACGGCGAGTCGCTCGAGCGCGCCGCGCGCGACCTGCCGGGCGAGGTGGTCTTCCTGGCGGGCGACGTGCGCGACGAGCGCTGCCACGAGCGCGCCGTCGCCCTGTGCCGCGACCGGTTCGGCCGCCTCGACGCCTACGTGAACAACGCCGGCATCCTCGGGCCGGAGGGCCCGCTGCACGAGACGGGCCTCGAGGCGTGGGAGGAGGTGAACGCGGTCAACATGCGCGGCACCTTCCTCGGGTGCCGCGCCGCCGTGCGCGCCATGCGCGGCGTCGGCGGCGGCGCCATCGTCAACATCGGCTCGATCCTCTCCATCTCGGCCGATCCGTTCCTGACCTCGTACACCGCCACGAAGCACGGGGTGCTCGGCCTGACGCGCGCGATCGCCGTCGACTACGCGACCGACGGCATCCGCTGCAACTGCGTGCTGCCGGGCGACATGGAGACGCCCATGATCGTCGAGTACTTCGCCGCGAGCGACGACCCCGAGGCGACCCGCGCCGAGATGGAGGGCGCGTACCCGATCAAGCGGATCGCGCGCCCCGAGGAGGTCGCCCGCGCGGTGCTCTTCCTCGCCTCCGCGGAGGCGTCCTACGTGACCGGCGCGGAGCTGCTGGTCGACGGCGGCCTGTGCGCGAAGGCGTACTGAGGCCGAGGTCGCGCCGGAACATCCCCCGCATACGGCGCGGCCCGGTGGGCACCGGGCGGCCACGGTGCCATCGCGTCATGACATCCGCAGCACGGCCATCCCCGCCACCGCGGCGGCGCCGTGCGCGGCGCGCGAATGGATCGCCGCCGTCGGCGCCGGCCGCCTGTCGGCCCGGGCGCTGCAGGACGCGGCGCTGGTCGCGAGCGAACTCGTCACCAACGCGGTGCGGCACGCCGGCCTGGGATACGGCGCGCCGATCCACCTGACGCTCCGCTTCCGCGAGCCCCGGCTGGCGCTCAGCGTGGCCGACTGCGGCGACGGCTTCGCGGCGGACGGGCGCGACGCCGCGGCCGTCCGCGCGCCGGCCACCGGGCGCGGCCTGCGCATCGTGCGCCGCCTGGCCGAGCGCACGGAGGTCGACGGCGTCACCGGCCGCGTCGCCGTCGAGCTGTCCCCCGCCTGACCTACGGGTCGGCGTCGCCGCGCAGGATCGCCAGCAGCGGCCCGCTGACCGGCGCGGGCAGCGGGTCGACCCACTCCCTCCGGGCGTCCTCGACGAGGCGGTAGAGCGCCAGCCGGCTCTCGAAGGTGAGACGCCTGGCGGCCGCGCGCATCTCGCCCGGCAGCCCCGCCGGAGGGTCGCCGTAGGAGCCGACGTGGGCGAGGAAGCACGTCTCGAGGAAGTCGTCCATCGCCGTGTACTGCGTCGCCGAGCGCGAGGTGAGCATCGCGTAGACGCACGCGCGGGTGCGCGGGTCGAGCACGTTGTGGTCGACGTAGACCATCGTCGCCGCGTTGAACTGCAAACCGGCGCGCTCGCCGGCCTGCAGGGCGCCGTAGGCGTCGCGCATCCGCTGCGGGGCGGTGCGGGCGATCTCCTCGTACAGGCGGGCGATGCGAGGGCTGCCGGACGGGTTGAGCTCGCCCGTGTAGTCGCGCCGCGTCGGCGCGTCGAGCGCGGCGAAGATGCGGGTGGCCGCATCGGCCCCGCAGGCGTCCGCCCTCGTGCGGATGAGCCGGCTGGTGCGCGCCTCCACCCGCTCCTCGGCGGTCAGGCGGCTGACGGCGGCCATCACGTCGTCGACCTTCAGCGGGTCGGCGGCCGCGGGCTCCAGCGCCGCGAAGAACCGGTCGAGTCGCGGCGAGTTCGTGAGGTTGAAGCCGTCCGGGCGCATGTGTCCGTCGATGTCGGTGCGGAACCGGTCCCCCGCCGGCTTCGACCAGTAGGCGGTGCGCAGCAGCGGGTAGCCCCGGGTGTCGGTGAGGCTGTCGCCGATCAGGTGGCGCTTGATCATGCGCGCCCGCTTGTCGAGATCGCGCTCGCCGGCGTACGGCCCGTACTGCTCCACGAAGTAGGCGCGGAACTCGTCCTTGTAGCGGTCGAAGCTCGCGGCGTCGGTGACCGTGCCGGGGTGCTCGCCGTAGGCCTTCAGCAGGATGTGGCTCGCCTCGTGGATCAGGACGCCCTTGAAGTCCTCCTCGCTCTGCCAGCGGCCGCGCTGGTCCTGCCCGCGGATCACCACGGTGCTGTCGCCCCGGATCGTCCCCATCACGCTGGGGCGCTTCTCGAGCGTCCCGGGCGGCGGCGCGGCCGGCGCCGCACCGAGCGGCGGCTGGGTGGTGCCGGTGAAGAAGTAGACCACCGAGCCCGCCGCCTGGCCGCGGGCCGCGCGGATCGCCTCCGAGTCGCTGCGCGGGGTCATGGGCGTGAACCGCACGCGGGGCGCGCTCCCGCGCAGCAGGCCCGCGGTGTTGCGGGCCGTCGCGTTGCCCGTCGTCGCCGCCATCGCGTCGATCGCCCGGTCGATGCGGGTGACGGTCTCGGTCGCGATCGCCTCGGCGGCGGCGACGTCCCCGGCGGCGGCTCCGGCGGGCGGGGCGGCCGCGGGGCCGGCGTCGGGACCGGCGACCGCAGTCGCGGCGTCGTCCTCCTCGTGGCGCTGCAACAGACGGCCCACCGCCGCGTTGCCGGCGTGCGATTGCAGGGCCAGCAGGCGGCCCTGCCGCGTCGGCTCATCCCGGCCCGGCTGCGCCGGCGCGGGCGCGCGCCCCTCGTCCGCCGGCGTCCTGCGCGCCCTCACGACGGCTCCAGCCGCGCGCTGTCCGTCGCCCGATCGAACGCGTCGCCGAGCGCGGCGGGCGCGCGCTCGTCGAGCCGGTACCCCACCCGCACGGCCTGGTCGCCCTGCTCCCAGAAACGGAAGCGCACCCGCTCCCGCCGGGGCTCCTGCGACGACCCGGTCAGCCGGCCGTCCAGGCCCTCCACGAGGTCGCGCGAGCCGGGCGTCTCGACGATCAGGCGCAGCTCGTCGTCCCCCTCCCCCGCCACGTCCACGGTTCGCGCGAAGCCCCGCTCGAGCGCGAGCAGGTCGTCCGCCCGGCGCCCCGCGGCCGCCCCGTGGCTCAGCGAGAAGCCGCCGAGCGACGGGTCCGGCGCCCACATCAGCAACGCGCCGTCGGCCGCCCCCGGGTCGGGCACCAGCTCGGCGCCCTGCGGCAGCTCCAGCGCGATCGTCCCGAGCGCGGTCGGCACGCGGACGGGACGGGTGGGTGCGGCACCGCCCATCGGGGCGATCCTCCCCCGGCGCCTCACGCGCCTGCAAGCGGATCCCTCCGCGACCGCCGGTCGCGGGCGACCGCGGCAAGGGCGAGGGCCTCGAACCACGCCAGGAGCGCGCCGAACAGCGCGTAGCGTGCGACCTGCGCGATCGGGCCGACGGCGGTCAGCGCGAAGGCCGCCGCGAACGCCGCCGCGGCGGCCGCCGACAGGCGCGCGACGCCCCGCCAGGCTGCGCCGCCCCGCAGCCCGGCCGCCAGCAGCGCGGCGGCGGCGATCGACGCAAGCGGAACCGGCGGGTACGCCAGGTCGTGGATCACCCCGTGCCAGGTGGGATCGACGTCGTCGCCGACGTCCGTCTCGAACGCCAGCAGCGCGAGCGCCACCCCGGCCAGGGCGATGCACCCGGTCGCCGCGCGGGCCGTCCGCGTGGGCAGCAGCGGGCGCAGCGCGGCCGCGAACGCGACGGCAGCCGCGCCGCAGAGCGGGAAGAGCACCGCCATCGCCCAGCCGTGCGGGCCGACGGCCAGGATGCTCGGCCACATGACGTCGCGGCGCGCGACCGCCGACCACCCCGCCTCGCCGAGGAAGCCGCGCGAGGCGATGGTCAGCGGGACGAGGGTCGCCACGACGACCGGCGGCGCGAGGACGCCGGCCGCGAGGCCCGCGCGCCGGACCGCTCGCCGCATGGGGCTCCTCCTGGGTCGTCGGGCACAGCCTCGACGAACGTCACCCGTCGCACCAGCCCGTCGGCGGGCGCGCACCGGCCGCGCCGCCCGTACCGTGGGCCCGGGCGGATCGCCGCGACGGCGGCCGGGCGGGACGGAGGGGCGTGGGCGCATGAGCCGGACAGCGACGATCGGGGCCGCCGCCGTGCTCTGCGCGACGGCCGCCCTCGCCGCCGGGTGCTCGGCCGGCGGCGAGCGCGGCGGCGGCGTGGCGCTTCCCGCAAGGGACGGCCACGCCGCGACGACCGCCGTCCGGCCGGCCGAGGGATCGCGGGCCATCGCCGCCGCCGCACGCCGGCGCGGCGTGGTCGTCCTGCGCGCGACCGTCGAGCGGGTGATCGACGGCGACACCGTCCGGGTGCGCGTGCGCGGCTTCCAGGACACGGTCCGGCTGATCGGGATCGACACGCCCGAGACGAAGCATCCGCAGCGGGGCCTCGAGTGCTTCGGGCCCGAGGCCTCGCGGCGCCTCGCCCGCCTGCTGCCCCGGGGGGCGTCCGTGCGCCTCGAGAGCGACCCGGCCCAGGGCGTGCGCGACCGCTACGGGCGGTTCCTCGGGTTCGTCTACCGCGGCGGCGCCGGCGGGCCGCGGTCGGTCAACCACGCGATGGTCACGACGGGGCACGCCCGCGACTACGTCCACGACCGATCGTCGCCCCACCCCTACGCCGCGGCGTTCGCGGCGGCGGAGCGCCGGGCCAGGGCCGCCGGCCGGGGGCTGTGGGGCCCGCCGTGCAACGGCCGCACGGAGCGGCGGCCGGCGACGCAGGCGCCCGCCGGATCGTCACCGGGACGCGGCCGGTGCGACCCGGGCTACACGGGCGCCTGCATCCCGCCGGCGCCGCCGGACCTGGACTGCGGCGACGTCCCGGCGCGACGGTTCCGCTCCGTCGGATCCGACCCCCACCGCTTCGACGGCGACGGCGACGGCATCGCCTGCGAGTCGTAGCGCGGCGGCCCGGGTCCCGGGTCCGGGCCGCCCGACCGCCGGCGACTACCGCCTGCCGACGGTGAACAGCGCGGTCGCGACGCCGCCGGCCGGCGTGCGGAGCGACGCGACGAGACGGTAGGTCCCCGGCCTGAGGGGCCGCCCGCGCAGGGCCGCGCCGAACCGGACGGCGGCCACGCCCGCCGGCACGCGGCGGGAGATCGTGCCGAGCCGCCTCGCAGCGCGAACGCACGGCGGCGCGCCCGCCCGTGCGCGCGCCGTCGCGGACGCGACGCAGCGACCGCCGCTCCGCCGGCCGAGGCTCACGCGCTGGAGGGCGAAGCGCGTGACGCCCGCCGTCGCGGCGCGGAAGGCGATCCGGGCCCGCTGGCCGGGACGGAGGCTGCGCGGCGTGACCCGGAGACCGGAGATCGCCGGCACGGCCACCGTGGTGAACGTCCCGTGCACGACGGCGCTGCCGCCCGCGCTCCGCGCGACCAGGCTGTAGTCATAGGTCCTGCCCGGCTGCAGCCGGGTGAGGGTCCGATCGACCGCCACGGGGGCGGTGGCGCCCGCCGGGACGGTCATGGCGTACCGCATCGTCCTGGTCGCCCAGTCGAGGAGGATGTCGATGCTCGTCGGGGCCCCGTGCGAGTCGACGATCGCGTTCAGGGTGGCGGTCGTCGTCCCGACGGCGGTCGGTTCGGCGAGCCGGAGCGCCGGCGGGGCGGGGCGGGTCAGCACGGGGCGGGACACGACCGTGGGCGGTGCGGGCGGCGGGTCGGGGACGATGCGGATGATCCCGTTGTCGTGCGGGGAGGTCCCCCAGACGGTGCCGTCGCGCGCCACCGCCAGCGCGGTGATCGGGTGGTCGAGGTGCTCGCCGATCAGGTGGATGTGCGCGGCCTCGCGCCCGTCGGTGCCGACGCGGTGGGGCCAGGTGCCACCGAACAGGTACCACAGGCGCCCGTCGGGCCCCGCGATGACGCCCCGCGCCCGTCCGCCGGGGGCGAACGGGAAGAGATCCGTCGTGCCGGCGGGGGTGATCCGCCCGGCGGCGTGCCCGTCGTACGCGGCGAACCAGGTGTTGCCGTCGGGCCCCGCGGCGAGGCCCAGCGGCCCCGCGCCCGGCACCGGGAACTCGGTCACCTCGTCCCCCGGACCGATCCGGCCGACCCGGTCCCCGGCATAGTCCGTGAACCAGACGCCGCCGTCCGGAGCCGCCGCGATGTGCAGCGGCGCCGCGTCGGCGCTGATCCCCTCGCGCACGAGCGTGACGTCGCCCGAGGTCGAGATCCGCCCGACGAGCCCGGCCTCCGGCGCGGTGAACCAGAGCCGGCCGTCTGGCCCGGCGGCGATGTCGTACGCGAGGACGCCCAGCGGGAACTCGGTGACGACCCCGGCGGTCGTGATGCGCCCGATGCGCTCCGCCCCGTCCTCGGTGAACCAGAGGCTGCCGTCCGGCCCGGCGGAGATCGCGGCGGGCTCCGCGCCGGCGCCGATGCCGTCGGTGAACATCGTCACGGACCCGCCCGGCGTGATCCGCCCGATGCCGTCGGCGCCGGGCGCCGTGAACCACAGGTGGCCGTCCGGCCCCGCGACGATGTCGTTCGGCTGTGCTCCGGCCGGGATCCCGGCGGTGAAGATGGTCGATCCGGCAGCCGCCGCCCCACCGGGCAGGACCGTGAGCGCGACGAGCGCGAGGATGAGCGACAGGAGGCGGGCTGGCACGTCAGGGTCTCCGAGGCGATGGCGGTCGCCCCCACCGTCGCACCGCGGTACCGCGATGTGGCCACCCGAACGGATGGTGCGGCAGGCCGCCGCCGGCTGCGCGCCCACCACGGCGAGCCGCTGACGTCAGCCCGCCGGCCGGCCCCTCGCCCGTCGACTCGCCGGTTGTCGCGATGCCCACCCGGCCCCGTGGGCCCGCCGGCGCGGGACGGCATCACCGCGCATGCATTGGCAGCGGCATGGGCGTCAGCAGGAACCTCGGGTGCCGGCCCGCGGGACCCGGCGTCACCCTCGCGCACACCGAAGTCCTCCCGGATCACGAGGGGCGGGGTCACGGCGGTCGGAGGGTCGGACAGGCCATCGCCAGCGGCGCGGGAGCGGGGCGCGACGATGATCCCGACATGCCCGGTCGCGACCCCGTGCATCCGGCGCCACCGAGACGTGGTCGACGCGGTCGACCCCGCTCTGCGCGGCCAGCGCTGACGCCGTCGGGAAACCCCCAGGCGGCGGACCCCTCCCGTCGATGCGCCGGATACAGTCGCTCCGGTGAGCCGGGCGGGCACGAGGCGAGACGCGGGCCAGACGCGCGCATCCCGGCGCGTGCTGATGGCGCAGGTCGCCTCGCCCCTCCGCCGGTTCATCGTCACCGAGGCGGGCAGCGCCGGGATGCTGCTCGTGGCGACGGCGATCGCCCTGGCGTGGGCCAACTCCCCCCTGTCGGGCTCGTACGAGTCGCTCTGGGAGGCCCGCGCGGTGGTCGCGGTGGGCGACGGCGAGATCGATCTCGACCTGCGCCACTGGGTCAACGACGGCCTCATGGCGCTCTTCTTCTTCACCATCGGCCTGGAGGTCCGGCGCGAGCTGTCGGTGGGCGAGCTGACGAAGCGTCGGAGCATCGTGGTGCCGGCCGTGGCGGCCGCCGGCGGCATGGTGGTGCCGACGCTGCTCTACCTCCTGATCGCGCCGTCGGGCGACGCGACCGCCGGCTGGGCCATCGTGATCGGCACCGACACCGCCTTCCTGCTCGGCGCGCTGGCGCTGATCGGCCCGGAGTCGCCGACCCAGCTGCGCATCTTCCTGCTCACGCTGACCGTGTTCGACGACGCGGTGGCCGTGGCGGTGATCGGCGTCGCCTACTCGGACGCCCTCGACGCGGCGGCGATGCTCGTCGCGGCCGCCTGCCTGGTGGCGCTCGCCTGGCTCAGCCGCCGCGGCGAGTGGCGGACGCCGCTGTACGGCCTCGTCGGGGTCGCGCTCTGGATCGCGACGCTCGAGTCGGGCCTTCACCCGTCCATCGCCGGGATGGCGGCGGGCCTCCTGATCGCCGCCCGACCGCCCGCGCGGCGGCAGGTCGAGGCGGCGGCGGCGCGCTTTCGGGCGTTCCGCCAGTCGCCCCTGCCAGAGGTGGGCCTGGCCGCGAAGCGCGGGCTGCAGCGCGCCGTCTCCGCCAACGAGCGCCTCCAGGTCGACCTCCACCCGGTCACCAGCTACGTGGTCGTGCCGGTGTTCGCCCTCGCCAACGCGGGCGTCGACCTGCGCGGCGGCGTGCTCGGCGACGCGCTGGCCTCTCCGGTGACGTGGGCGATCGTCATCGGGCTCGTGGCGGGCAAGCTGGTCGGGATCGGCGCCGGGGCCCTCGGGGCCGTGCGGCTCGGGCTCGGGCGCCTGCCGCAGGGGGTCGGCGAGGGGCAGGTGCTCGGCGGCGCGGCGCTGTCGGGCATCGGCTTCACGGTGTCGCTGCTGATCGTCGGCCTGGCCTTCGACGATCGGGCCCTGCGCGACGAGGCCACCGTCGGCGTGCTCCTGGCCGGCGGGTTCGCGACCCTGCTGGGATGGGTGATCTTCCGGCTCGCGGCCGTCCTGCGCGGCGAGCGCACGGCGGGCCTGCCGGTGCTGCTGGCCGAGGCGGTCGACCCGGCTCGCGACCACATCCGCGGCCCGGCCGACGCGCCGCTCACCCTCGTCGAGTACGGCGACTACGAGTGCTCCTTTTGCGGTCGCGCGACCGGCGTGGTGAGCGAGCTCGAGGAGCGCTTCGGCGACCGGCTGCGCTACGTCTTCCGCCACCTGCCGCTGCCCGACGTGCACCCGCACGCCGAGCTCTCCGCCCGCGCGGCCGAGGCGGCCGGCGCCCAGGGGCGCTTCTGGGAGATGCACGACCTCCTCTTCGCCCACCAGGACGAGCTCGAGGTCGAGGACCTGCTCGGCTATGCGGCCGAGTTGGGCCTCGACGTGGAGCGCTTCGCGCGCGACCTCGACGACGAGGCGCTCGCGGCGCACGTGCGCGAAGACGTCGCGGGCGCCGAGGCCAGCGGCGCGCGCGGCACCCCGACCTTCTTCGTCGCCGGCCGGCGCCACGTCGGCGCCTACGATGCCGAGCGGCTCGCGGCCGAGCTGGAATCCGGCGAGCGCCCGAGCCGATGAACGGCGTGGTGGGTGCCGGCATGGTGCGCTCGCGCAGGCGCGCGAGCCCACGCCCTCGCGCCGGTCTCGGTCAGGGGACCGGGTCACGCGCCGCCGCATCGCCGTCCATCAGCTGCGCGGGACCGCCTCGCTTCCTGGTCGGGTGCCTGCGCGTCTGCGTCCGCGTCAGCGTTCTGACCGGCCGCTACCAGCGACTCGGGATCAGGGCGGTGCCGGCGCCCGAGGAGGCCCGTGAGCAGGCCGGGCGCCGCGCCCGCGCTCCCACGGCCACCGCCGCCCCGTCGTGGCGCCCAGATCCCGGTTCACGGGGCTCGTCGGGCTGCGTGCCGCCTGTCCACTTGGCCGGAGACGAACCGGGTGGACGCCGCATGCCCCCGGGAGGAATCGAACCTCCGACACCAGGTTTAGGAAACCTGTGCTCTATCCACTGAGCTACGAGGGCGCAGCGGCCAGGATAGACCCCCCGCGCGAGAGGTACGGCAGCCAGGCGTTGGGCTGCCGGGGGGCGGCGACGGAGATGAAGACGTCGGGGCGCGGGGGGCGCGGCTTCGTGCGGGGGTGCATCCCGATCTCGGCCGGCAGGCGGTTGCCCTTGCGCAGGTTGCAGGGGGCGCACGAGGTGACCACGTTCTCCCAGGAGGAGCGGCCGCCGCGCGAGCGGGGGATGACGTGGTCGAGCGTCAGGTGGGTGCCGACGCCGCAGTACTGGCACTCGTAGCCGTCGCGGGCGAAGACGGCGCGGCGGGAGATGCGGCGCGACTCGTGGCGCGGCACGCGCACGAAGTAGACGAGCCGGATGACCAGCGGGTGGACGTGGGTCGCCGCGGCCGAGCGGATCGAGCGGGCGGCCTTCTCGAGGACCTCGGCCTTGTTCTTCAGCACGAGGACGACGGCGCGCTGGAGCGAGCATACGTTGATGGGCTCGTAGGTCGCGTTCAGGACGAGGACCTGTTGCGCCATCGGCTCCTCAGACGCTCGCGGGGCGAGGGACCACACCGACAACATCGGGCTCCGCCTCTCACCCCGAGCCCGGGCGGATCTTAGCGGGGCTCGCCGCCGGCGCGGTAGGCGCCCAGATATGTGACGCGGGCGACACCCTGCTGCTCGATCGCGGTGATGGCCGCGTCGACCGGCAGGTCGCGGTCGCGGCTGCCCTCGATGTCGATGAAGAAGATGTAGCGGCCGAGGCCCGTCTTGGTGGGCCGGCTCTCGAGGCGGCTCAGGTTGACCGCCCGCATGGCGAACTCCTGGAGGATGGCCAGCAGCGCGCCGGGGCGGTCGCGGTCGAGGGCGCAGATGATCGAGGTGCGGAAGCGCCCCGGGCCGACGGCGGGCTCGGAGGGCCGGTCCGCGGTGCCGATCAGGACGAAGCGGGTGGAGTTGTGGTCGGCCTCGGCGATGTCCGCCGCGATGACGGTGCAGCCGTACAGGTCGGCGGCGCGCAGCGTGCCGATGGCGGCCACCGGGCCGCCGTCGCCGGCGCCCACGATGCGGGCCGCCTCGGCGGTGGAGTTGCTCGCCACCACGGTCGCACCGGGCGCGTGCTGGCGCAGCCAGTCCTGGCACTGGGCGGTGGCGTGCGGGTGGGAGAGCACGCGCTCGATCGACCGCGGGTCGATCGGCCCCTTCGCGAGCAGGTTGTGCCGCACCGGCAGGACCACCTCGCCCAGGATGCGGATGCCGCTGTTGGCCGCGAGCTGGTCGAGGGTCTGGGTGACCGAGCCCTCGATCGTGTTCTCGATCGGGACCAGCGCGGCGGGCACCTCGCCCTCGCGCACCGCCCGGAAGCAGTCGACGACCGTCGGGAAGGGGACCTCGTCGAGCGCCTCCTCGTGGCCGAGCAGCGCCAGCAGGGCCTCCTCGCAGAAGGTCCCGGGCGGCCCCAGGTAGCCGACCCTCACGCGCGTTGCCCGCCGGGCGGCTCGGGCCCGGGCGCGATCTCCCCCGTCGGCTGCCGGTCGCCCTCCCCGTCCCCGTCCGCGTCCGCCCCGGCGGCCCGCTGCGCCGGCGGCGACGCGGCCGCCGGCGCCGGCGCCGCCGGCGCCTCGGGCTGCGGCTCGGGCTCGGGGCGCGGCGGCCGCGGCGGGCCGCCCAGGGCGAGGCCCACGGCGCGCTCCTCCTCCGGCGACAGGCGCTGGCTCGGCTGCCCCTCGACGAGCTCCTTGAGGTAGACCCGCGCGTGGTCGCGGGCGTGCAGCGAGGTCACCACCGCGCCGCTCTGGTTGCCGTCGATGAGGGCGATCGACCACGACTGGCTGCCGCCCATGTCGCGGTAGGCGTCGTAGCGCACCATGCCCTGGAAGCGCAGGGCGGTGCGGAGGCTGCGCTCGGTGACCTCGCCCTGGCGCTCCACCAGGCTCTGCAGGTCGCGCAGCCCCTCCTCCAGCCGGCCCATCGCCCGCTGGAGCGTGGCCTGGCGGTCGACCAGCCCGGCGGTGGACCCGTCGGGCAGGAGCACCTGCTGGGCCGCGCGCAGCCGGCGCAGGACCACCCACAGCGCGACGCACGCCCCGAGGGCGATCAGGCCGGGGACACCCGCGGCGACGGCGACCCAGACCCCGACCTCCATCAGATGGTGATCTTGACCGGGTACTCGACCGTGTTGTTGTCCACCCGGGTCTCGCCGGTCACCGGCACCACCTCGATCACGAGCGTCCCCTGGTCGCCGAAGATGACCGCCTCCGTGCCGGGCCCGGGCACGTCGACCGTGGCCGTCTCGCCGGAGGCGATCGACTCGATCGCGACCTCCTTCGTGTCCACGTCGTTGGGGCTGTCCGGGTAGGAGAAGGAGGCGCGCACGACCACGTTGCTCTCGTCGAAGTCGCCGGAGTTCTTCACGGTCACCCGCCACTTCAGCAGGTCCGTCGACTGCACGGTCGTGGCGGTGTCGGGCGAGAGCCGGTCCTCCGAGGGCAGGACGAGCACGGACTCGAGGGAGGTGCCGCGCAGGGTGCCGGCCTCGGCGTCCTCGCCGCCGCCGCCGCCGCGCGCCGCCGTGCGCCGCTGCAGGTCGGGGATCAGCGAGCGGGCGCCGTCCTCGGAGCTGGCCGAGACGAGCGTCGTGTTGGGCAGGAAGGGCTGCAGCGCCGGCACCTCGACGCCCGTGATGTCGTCGTCCTCCAGCGCGGTGCGGGCGGGGCCCTGGAACGACGTCTTGTAGAGCACGTCGCTCGCCAGGAAGATCTCCATCACCCCGGCGATCCCGGCCGCCTTGCGCTGCGTGTCGGTCGATTGCAGCAGCGCGGGCAGGTTCTGCGCGAGCGTCGACAGCCCGGTCACCCGGTACTCGAGCGCCAGCACGAACGAACGCTGCGGGCTGGACAGGGCGCCCGGCGGGTCGAGGTCCTCCGCCCGCTCCACCAGGCCGCGGGCGTCCTCGGCGATCGCGGCGATCTTCTGGCGCAGCTGCGGCGGCTTGTCGCCGCGCGGGTTGGCGAGCACCTGGCGCAGCGCGGCGCCCTGCTCGGCCGACGCGGTCTGGATCTGGGCCACGTCGTTGATGTAGCCGGTGTACGAGTCGACCAGCTGGTCGCGGCGGCAGTCCTTCACCACCAGCGCGATCACCACCACCAGGATGATCGCGAAGACCGCCATGAGCAGCAGCCGCGCCCGCGGCTGCTGGAGCACGGCCACGCCCCCGCCGCCGCCCGGCCGCCCGCCGCGCGAGCCGCCGCCGCGCCGCGCCGGCCGCGCCCCGCGACCCGCCGCGCCCCTCGCGCAGACGCGAGCGCGGCACCTCGCCGGTCGCGCCCTCGCCCGGCTCGTCGGCGCCGCGCCGCCTGCGCCGGCCCGGCCGGGCGGCCCTCCGGCGCGTGCCCGCGGCCTCGTCCGGGTCGTCGCGGAACGCCGCGTCGAAGTCGGGCCGCTCGTCGTCGAACTCGGCCAAGTGTCAGATGGGGGAGGGGAGTCGGATGAGGGGGATCCGCACCGGGTGGGAGCTGCGGGGTGGAAGTGGGCGAGGGGGGACTCGAACCCCCAAGCTCGTACGAGCACTAGACCCTGAACCTAGCGTGTCTACCAATTCCACCACTCGCCCGGGCACTCCTGCCCATCAGGGTCCGCCGATGCTACCAGCCGCGGGGCCCCACCGGCGGTGACGGACGACACCCGCCGCACCCGGGCGGCCAAGGATGGCGGGCCGGGTCGTGGAAGATGGTCCGCTGTGAGCCTCGACACCGCATCGCAGCGGGCGCTCGGCCGCTACGTCCTCGGGCCGGCCCTGGGGCGCGGCGCGACCTCGGTCGTGCACCGCGCCCGCGACCTCGTGACCGGCGACGAGGTGGCCGTCAAGGTGGTCCCCGCCGAGCTGGGGCTGGCGCCGCGGGTGCGCGCCGAGGTGCGCGCCGCCAGCCGCCTGGACCACCCCCGGATCGTCCCCCTGCTCGACTGGGGCGAGGACAGCCGCTGCCTCTACCTGGTGTGGGAGCTGGTCGACGGCCCGTCGCTCGCCCAGCTGCTGCGCGGCGATCCGCCGCCCGGCGACGGCACCGTGGTGCGCCTGGCCGAGGAGACGCTCGACGCGCTCGCGCACGCGCACGCGCGCGGGGTGATCCATCGCGACGTGAAGCCCGCGAACATCCTCGTGGGGCCCGACGGGCGCGCCCGCCTGTCGGACTTCGGCGTCGCCCGCCTGTCGGGCGAGGCCGGGCTCACGATGACCGGCGACGTGGTGGGGACGATGGCCTACATGGCGCCCGAGCAGGCGCGCGGCGAGCCGGTCGGCCCGGGGGCGGACGTCTACGCGGCCTGCCTCGTGCTCTACGAGGGACTCACCGGCCGCAACCCGGTGGCCGCGCCGTCGCCCGCCGAGACCGCGCGGCGGGCGGCGCTCGGCGCGGTGCCGCCGCTCGGCCGGGCCCGCCCGGACCTGCCGGCCGAGCTGTGCCGGGCGGTGGACGCGGGCCTGCGGTCCGACCCGGCCGGCCGCCCGCCGGCCGCCGACCTGGCCGACGCCCTGGCCGGGGTGCGCGGCGGCGTGCGCGCCGCCCGCCGGCGCGGCGCCAGGGCCCTGCGGCGGCGCTCAGCGCGGCCGGTGGCGCCGGGCTGGCGGCCGTCGCCCTCGCGACGGGCGCCGCCCGGCTGGAGGCCGCCGGCCCCGTGGAGTGGAGCGCCCCGCCGGTCGCGGCGCTGACCGTGGCGGCGTCGGCGCTGCTGTTCGCCTGGAGGCCGGTGGCGGCCGCGCTGCTGGCGGCCGTCGCGGGCGGCGTGATCGTGGGGCTCGAGGCCCCCGGCGCCGGGATCGTGCTCGGCCTGCTGGCCGTGCTCGGCGTGCTGAGCGGCGCCCGCCTCGGGCGGCTCACCCTGCTCCCGGCCGCCGGCCCGGCGCTGGCGGCGATCGGCCTGCTGCCGCTGCTGCCCGCCGTGGCGGGCCTGCTGCCGCGGTGGCCCGCGCGCCTCTGGGTGGCGGCTGCGGGCGTGGCCGCGACCGTCGCGTGGCAGGTCTCGGCGGGCAGCGGCTCGCTGCTGGCGGGGGGCGGGTTCGCGCCACCGGCCGTGGCCGGGCTCGACGGCGAGACGTCGCCCGCCCGGGCCGCCGAGGCGCTCTGGGAACCGCTGGCCGCGCACGGCGGCACCGCGGTGCAGGCGGCGGCGCTCGTCGCCGCCGCGGCGCTGGTGCCGGCGGTCGTGCGGGCGCCTCGGGCGGCCCGCGCATCGCGGCCGCCGCGACCTGGACCGCGGCGCTCGCGGCCGCGCTGGTGGCGAGCGCCGCCGACGCGCCCGCCGCGCTGGGGGCGGTCATCCCCGCCGGGGTCGTCATACTGGTGTGGGCGGTCCGGCCGTGGCGGGGCGTCCGCCGGGCCCCCCGGAGGGCGTCCGCTACTGTGCGCGACCCGATCGCATGAGCCTCCTCCGCGACATCGAGCAGAAGATCGAGGGCCTCTTCGAGCGCGGCTTCCGGCGGGCGTTCCGCAGCACGCTGCAGCCGGTCGAGCTGGCCCGCAAGCTCGCGCGCGAGATGGAGGACCACAAGACGGTCTCGGTCTCGCGGGTGTACGCGCCCAACGAGTTCACCGTCTACCTGGCCCCCCAGGACCGCGAGAGCTTCGCGTCCTACGAGCGCGCCCTCGTCACCGAGCTCGGGAGCTACCTCGACGCCCACGCCCGCGGCGAGGGCCTGTCGCTGGTGGCGCCCTCGACGGTCATCCTCGAGACCGACACCGACCTGCGCGTCGGCGAGTTCGGCATCGCCTGCC
Organism: Miltoncostaea marina; assembly: GCF_018141525.1. GTDB lineage: Bacteria > Actinomycetota > Thermoleophilia > Miltoncostaeales > Miltoncostaeaceae > Miltoncostaea > Miltoncostaea marina. The sequence goes on along the minus strand of NZ_CP064655.1, from coordinate 182,083 downwards.
GCATGGCCGAGTCGCCCGGCGGCCCGGAGACGGCGCCGCCCGCCGAGGACGGCGAGCCCGCGGCCACGGCGCCCGAGGCGCCCGTCGCGCCGCCCCCCGCCCCCGTCCCGCCGCCCGCGCCGGTCCCCCACCACGCGCTCGAGGGCGTCAGCGGCACCCAGGTGATCTCGGCGGCCGATGCCGAGGAGGCCGGGATCACGCCCGAGGTGATGACCCTCGTGATGGGCGGTACGCGCACCCGCCTCACGAAGCGGGTCACCACGCTCGGCCGCAGCCGCGACTGCGACGTCGTGGTGCCGGACCCCAACGCCAGCCGCACCCACGCGGAGATCCGCCACATCGGCCTCGACTACTACCTCGTGGACATGGGGAGCACCAACGGCACCGAGGTCAACGGGCAGGTCGTCAAGCGACATGCGCTCGCCGACGGCGACACGATCGTGGTGGGGACGACCGAGATCCGCGTCGAGCTCCGCTGACCCCCCGACCGTGAGGCGCGCCGAGTGAACGAGACCGGCCTGATCGTCGCCCAGATCGCCTTCCTGGCGCTGCTCTACGCCTTCGTCTGGACGGTGGTGCGCTCGTCCGCGCGGCAGCTGCGGACGGCCCAGCCGCCGCCCCCGCCGCCCGAGCCGGCGCCGGCACCGCGCCCGCGGGCGACGACGCCCGCCACCCCGGCCCCCGCGCCCGTCGCGGCCCCCGTGGCGGCGCCCGAGCCGGCCGTCCCCGAGCCGGCCGCCACCGCCGGCGACGACCTCGCCGACCGGCCCACCCAGGGCGCGTGGGTCGGCGCGGGCGAGCGCCTCGACCTGTCGTCCAACCTCGATCCGCGGCTGATCGTGGTGGAGTCGACGGCGCTCGAGGAGGGTCGTACGATCGCGCTGGAGGGCGGGCTGACGGTCGGCCGCTCGGGCGCCGCGGGCCTCACGATCGACGACCAGTTCGTCTCCCACATGCACGCCCGCATCCTGCGCCGCGGGGCGTACCACTTCGTCGAGGACCTCGGCTCCACGAACGGCACGTTCCTCAACGACCGGCGCGTCGAGCGCGACGCCCAGCTGAAGGTGCACGACACGCTGCGAATCGGCCAGACGATCCTCCGCTACGAGGAGTAGATGACCGCCCCGGGCACCCCGGACGGCCCGCTCGTCCTGGTGGAGGTGGCCCACCTCTCCGACACGGGACGCGTCCGGCACCACAACGAGGACCGCTCGCTCGCGGGCGGCGGGGTGCTGGCCGTGGCCGACGGCATGGGCGGCGCCAAGGCCGGCGAGGTCGCCGCCGAGATGGCGGTCGACGCCGTGGCGCGCCTCGCCCCGCCGGTCGGGCCCGAGGAGGTGCGCGGCGCCGTCGAGCGCGCCAACCGGGCGATCCGCCGGCTGGCCAGCGACGACCCGGACAAGACCGGCATGGGCACGACGCTGACCGTCGCGATGGTCCGCGACGGCCGGCTCGAGATCGTGCACGTGGGCGACTCGCGGGCGTACATCTGGCGCGACGGCGCGCTGACCCAGGTGACCGAGGACCACTCGGTGGTCGCCGAGCTGGTGCGCCGCGGCAGCATCACCGAGGAGGAGGCCGAGCACCACCCGCACCGCAACGTGATCACGCGGGCCCTCGGGGCCGAGGCCGAGGTCGAGGCCGACGTGCTGGCGGCCGACGTGCGGGCCGGCGACGTGGTGCTGCTGTGCAGCGACGGCCTGTCGTCGTACGTGCCCGGCCCGCGGGTGGCGGAGCTGCTCGCCGGCGCCGGCGACCTCGCCGCCGCGGCCCGCGCCCTGGTCGACGCCGCCAACGCCGCCGGCGGCAGCGACAACGTCACGGTGGTGCTGGCGCGGGTGGGCCGGGCGTCGGACCCCCAGCCGGGCGACACGATGGAGGCCCCGGCGGAGGCCGGCGGCGGCGCCCAGACCCTCACCGGCCGGCGGGTGCTGGGCGGCCTGCACGGCCACGCCGCGGCCGAGCGCGCGGGCGCGCCGCCCTCGCCGGCGCCGAAGGTCATCGAGCCGCTGGGGCGGCGGCGCTCGCGCGCCGTGCCGGTCGTCGCCGCCGCCCTCGTGCTGCTGCTGGTCGCCGCGGGCGGCGTGGCCTGGGTCTCGAGCCGCACCTACACGCTCGAGGCGACCGCGGACGGCACGGTGCGCGTGGCCCACGGGCTGCCCTACGGCCTGTTCGGACGCGACCTCTCGGAGCCGTGGCAGGACACCGGCGTGTCGGCCGACGCCGTGCGCGCCGCCGAGCCGGGGGCCGTGTCGGACACCGCGCGCGGGCAGGGCGAGGCCGTCGCCCTCGCCGGTCGCCTGGTCTGGCGCTACGGCGTCGTGCAGCCGCCCGTGCTCGAGGCCCCGCAGCCGGCCCGGCCGCCCGCGCCGGAGCCGCCCGACCCCACGCCCGCCCAGCCCGGCGCGCAGTGACGCCCCGCACGCGAGAGCTGGGGCTCCTCGTCCCGGCGGCGCTGCTCGGGGTGCTCGGGGCGGCGACGGTGGCGTCGGTGCGCGCCGACGACCTCGACCTCGGGCCGCTGCCGGGGGCGATCGGCGTGTTCGCCGTCTTCGTCGCGATGCACGTCGCCCTGCGGGTGCGCGCGCCCCAGGCCGACCCCTACCTGCTGCCCGTGGTGGGGGTGCTCGTGGCCATCGGCCTGGTCGAGCTCGACCGCATCAGCCCGGCGCTCGCCGCCGACCAGGCGGTATGGATCGCCGTGGGCGGGGCGGCCTTCGTCGCGACGATCGTGCTGCTGCCCGACCACCGCGTGCTCGAGCGCTACACCTACCTGATCGGCCTCGCCGGCGTGGGCCTGCTGCTGATCACGATGATCTTCGGCACCCGCATCAACGGCGCGAAGCTGTGGATCCAGATCGGCGGCGGGCAGACCGTGCAGCTCGGCGAGGTAACCAAGATCCTCGCGGTGGTCTTCCTGGCCGCCTACCTGCGCGACAAGCGGGAGCTCCTCGCCATCCCCACCCGCCGCCGGCTCGGCGTGCCCGTGCCGCCGATGGCCGCCCTCGGGCCCGTGCTGCTGTTCCTGGTCGCCTGCCTGGCGCTCGTGGGGCTGCTCAACGACTTCGGCACCGCCCTGCTGCTGGTCGGCGTCTTCCTCGCGATGATCTACCTGGCCACCGGACGCGTCGCGTACACCGTGATCGGCATCGGCGTGGTGCTGGTGGGCTGCCTGGCGGTCTACGCCGCCGTGCCGCGCATCCAGACCCGCGTCGACGGCTGGCTGCAGCCGTTCGACGACCCCCAGGGGCAGGGCTACCAGCTCGTCCAGTCGCTGTACGCCCTCGGCGAGGGCGGCGTCTTCGGGCCGGGCCTGGGCAAGGCCTTCCTCGTCACCGACGACGGCGGCACGGTGATCCCGTTCCTGCAGACCGACTTCATGTTCTCGGCGGTCGCCAGCGAGCTGGGCTACATCGGCGGCGTCGGGCTGCTGCTGGGCTTCCTGCTGCTCATCCAGCGCGGGTTCATCATCGCCGCCCAGGCCAACGACGGCTTCTCGAAGCTGCTGGCGGGCGGCCTGACCGCGGCGATCGGCCTGCAGGCGATCCTCATCATCGGCGGGGTCACCCGGCTGCTCCCGCTGACCGGCGTCACCCTGCCGTTCCTCTCCTACGGCGGCTCGAGCGTGGTGACCAACTTCGTGCTCGTGGCCCTCCTGCTGGTGATCAGCAACCGGTCGAGGGCGGGGCACGTGCCGTCGCGGCGCGAGCGGCGGCGCATGGAGCGCGAGGCCGCCGAGCGCGAGGCGGTCGCCGCGTGAACCGGTCGATCCGGCGCCTCTACCTCACGCTGGCCGCGGGCTTCGGGCTGCTCATGCTGATGCTCGGCTGGTGGCAGGTGGTCGCGGCCGACGACCTGCGCGACCGCACCGGCAACCTGCAGACGCAGCAGCAGGAGCGGCTCATCGACCGCGGGCGCATCCTGTCGGCCGACGGCAAGGCGCTGGCCCGCTCGCGGCCACGGCGCGTGCAGGGCCAGCAGGTCTACGAGCGGCGCTACCCGCAGGGGGCGCTCGCGGCGCACGTCGTGGGCTACACGTCGGACGAGCGCGGCAAGACCGGGGTCGAGGACTTCTACAACCGCTACCTGTCGGGCAGCTTCGGCACCGAGCCCCTGCTGCAGCGCCTCAACCTGCGCGAGAAGCGCGGGGCCGACGTGCAGCTGTCCATCGACACGCGCGTGCAGGGGGTCGCCGAGGAGCATCTCGCCGGCCGGCGCGGCGCGGTGGTGGCGCTCGACCCGTCCACCGGCCAGGTGCTCGCCATGGCCTCGGCGCCCACCTTCAACCTGCAGACGGCGATCACCGACTTCCCCTCCATCCCCACCGAGGGCGGGCCGTTCCTCAACCGGGCGACGGCCGGCGCCTACGCGCCGGGCTCGACCTTTAAGGTGGTCACCGCCACGGCCGCGCTCGAGTCCGGGCGCTTCACGGCCGGCTCCACCTTCCGGGACACCGGCCGCTACTCCACGCCCGGCGGCGACATCCGCAACTTCGGCGGCAACGTCTTCGGCACGCACACCCTCACGACCGCGCTGACCAACTCCATCAACACCACCTTCGCCTCGATCGGCGACGACCTCGGCGCCGCCCGCCTCGGCGAGACGATGGAGGCCTACGGCTTCGGCGAGCGGCCGCCGATCGACCTGCCCGACGACCAGGTGCGCTCGTCGGGCCGGCGCGGCCCGGGCGACCGCCTGCTGCCCAACGACGAGCAGGGCATCGACGTGGCGCGGGTCGCGATCGGCCAGGAGCGGCTGCTGGTGACGCCGCTGCAGATGGCGATGGTCGCCGCCGGCGTCGCCAACGGCGGCACGGTGATGGCCCCGCAGCTCATGCGGCGCATCCTCGACCGCGGCGGCTCGGAGGTGCGGCGCGCCACGCCGCGCCCGGTGGGCGAGGCGATGGACGCGGCGACCGCCGCCGAGCTCGCCGCGATGATGGAGAACGTGGTGCGCGAGGGCACCGGCACCGCGGCGGCGCTGTCGAGCGCCGGCGTGACGGTGGCGGGCAAGACCGGCACCGCCGAGTCGGACGACCCCAACCGCAACCAGGCCTGGTTCATCGGCTTCGCCCCGGCCGAGGACCCGGTCGTCGCCGTGGCGGTCGTCATCGAGGACACGTCCGAGACCGGCGGCATCGCGGCCGCCCCGGTGGCGGCCGACGTCATGCGCGCGGCGATCGAGGCGCGGTGAGCTTCGCGCCCGGCGACGTCGTCGGCGGCCGCTACGAGCTGGGCCGCCAGCTCGGCGCGGGCGGCATGGCCCGCGTCTACCTCGGCCACGACCGCCTGCTCGACCGCCAGGTGGCGATCAAGGTGCTCTCCGAGCCCTACGCCTCCGACCCGCAGTTCGTCGAGCGCTTCCGCCGCGAGGCCTCCGCGGCCGCCGGGCTCAACCACCCGAACATCGTGGCCGTCTACGACCGCGGTGAGGCGGACGGCAGCTACTACATCGTCATGGAGTACCTGTCCGGGCCGGACCTGAAGCAGGTCATCCGCAGCCGGGCGCCGCTGCCGGCCGTCGAGGCGATCGACATGACCCAGCAGCTCCTCGCCGCGCTCGGCGCCGCCCACCGCCGCGACCTGGTGCACCGCGACGTCAAGCCGCAGAACGTGCTGGTGGCCGAGGACGGCCGCCTCAAGGTGACCGACTTCGGCATCGCCCGCGCCGGCGCCGAGGCCGAGTTCACCGAGCCGGGCTCGGTGATCGGCACGGCCCAGTACCTCTCGCCCGAGCAGGCGCGCGGCGGCGAGGTGACCGCCGCCAGCGACTGCTACGCGGCCGGCATCGTGCTCTACGAGCTGCTCACCGGGCGGGTGCCGTTCGACGGCGGCCCGCCGGTGGCGATCGCGATGAAGCAGGTGAGCGACCCGCCCACCCCGCCGAGCGCGCACCACGACGTGCCGCCGCAGCTCGAGGCCGTGGTGATGAAGGCGCTCGCCAAGCGGCCCTCCGAGCGCTACCGCACCGCCGAGGAGATGTCGCGCGCGCTGGCCGAGGCGCGCTCGGCGATCGACGGCTCGGGGAGCACGACGCGCGTCATGCCGGCCGCCGCCGCGGCCGGCTCCGCCGAGTACACGCGGGTGATGGAGCCGGCCACCGGCCCCACCCGGGTCGCGCCGCCCCCGCCCCCCGCCGAGCCGCCGCGGCGGCGGCGGCGCTGGCCGATGATCCTGGGGATCCTCGTGATCCTGGCGGCGATCGCCACCGGGGCGATCCTCTTCATGACCGGCGACCAGGCGGACACCGTCACGGTGCCGCGTGTGGCCGGGCAGACCGAGGCCGAGGCGGTGCGGGCGCTGGAGGGCGCCGGCCTCGTGGCCGACGTGCGCACGGTCGAGAGCGGCACCGTCCCCGAGGGGACCGTCGTCGGCACCGACCCGCCCGCGGGCGAGGAGGTCGACGAGGGCTCGACCGTGGTAGTGCGCGTCAGCGGCGGCCCCGGCGAGGTGGCCGTGCCGGACGTCCTCGAGATGACCGAGGCCGACGCCACACGCGCCCTGCGCCAGGCCGGGTTCGAGGTCCGGAGCCGCACCGAGGCGAGCGACGATGTGGAGGAGGGCCTGGTGATCAGCCAGGACCCGGCAGCCGAGGCGCAGGCCGCCGAGGGCAGCACGGTGACGATCGTGGTGTCGAGCGGCCCCGAGGAGGTCGCCGTGCCGGACGTGCGCCGGCGCGCGCAGCAGGACGCCGAGGCCCTGCTGCGCGACCGCGACCTCGAGGTGCGCGTCGAGCAGCGCCCCAGCACCGACTTCGCCCCCGGCATCGTCATCGACCAGGACCCCGGCCCCACCGCGCGCGTGCCGAAGGGCTCCACGGTCACCATCGTCGTGGCCGTCGCCCCGGCGAACGTGCCCGTGCCGGACGTCACCGGCAACACCGCCACCGACGCGCGGGCCAAGCTCCAGGACGCCGGCTTCGTCGTGACCAGCGAGGAGGCGCCCTCCGACGCGCCCGCCGGTGACGTGATCGGGCAGAACCCGTCCGCGGGCACCCAGGTGGCGCCGGGCACGCGCATCGTGATCACCGTCAGCTCGGGGCCCGCGCAGGCGCCCGAGCCGAGCACCCCGACCGCGCCCGCGGGCGCCGTCCCCGCGCCGCCGCCCTCCGGCGCCGACGGGTCGGGAGCGGACGGCCGCGGCCCGGACGGCCTGGGACCGCCGGGGCAGCGCCGGTGACGGTCGCCGTCGCCGTCCTGATGGGCGGCCGCAGCAGCGAGCACGAGGTGTCGCTGGCGTCGGCCTCGGCCGTCATCGGGGCGCTCGACCCCGGCCGCTACGCGGTGACCCCCGTGCTGATCTCGCCCCAGGGCGCGTGGAGCATCGACGGGCAGCCCGTGGCCGTGGTGCCCGGCCCCGACGGGCGGGCCCGCCTGCACCCGCTCGACGGCGGGCCGGACCGGCCGCTCGACGTGGTCTTCCCCGTGCTCCACGGGCCGCACGGCGAGGACGGCACCGTGCAGGGCCTGCTCGAGACGGCCGGCGTCCCCTACGTGGGCGCGGGCGTCATGGCGTCGGCGGTGGCGATGGACAAGGCGCTGTTCAAGGTGGTGCTGCGTCAGGCGGGCATCCCGACCCCCGAGCACGTGGTCGTGACCGCGCGCGGGTGGGAGCGCGACCCCGGGGCCGTGCGGCGGGCCGTGGCCCAGGGGCCGGGGTACCCGGCCTTCGCCAAGCCGGCCCGGCTCGGCTCGAGCGTCGGCATCAGCCGCGTGCCCGACGCGGCGGCCCTGGACGACGCCCTGGAGCTGGCCTTCCGCCACGACGCCAAGGCGCTCGTCGAGCGCGCGATCAGCGGCCGCGAGGTCGAGGTCGGCGTGCTCGACGGCCCCGAGCCGATCGCCTCGCCGCCGGGCGAGATCACGTACGAGGGCGACTGGTACGACTACGAGACGAAGTACCGGCCGGGCCGCTCGGGCCTGCAGGTGCCGGCCGACCTGCCGCCCGAGGTCGCCGAGCGGGCGCGGGCGCTGGCGCTGCGCGCGTTCGCCGAGGTCGACTGCGCCGGCCTGGCCCGGATCGACTTCTTCGTGACCGACGACGGCGACGTGCTGCTGTCGGAGCTCAACACCATGCCCGGGTTCACGCCCACCAGCGCGTACACCCGGCTGATGGAGGCGGCGGGCGTGCCCTACCCCGAGCTGGTGTCGCGCCTCATCGACCTGGGCGTCGAGCGCGCGGCCGAGGCCCGCCGGTACCGCTGCTGAGCGCGCGCGGCGCCGCGCGCACGACCCGCGTGGGGGTCGTGGCCGACGCCCACGTCGGCGAGTTCCTCGACGAGGTGCCGGCCGCCGTACTGGAGGCGCTGGAGGGCTGCGACCTGATCCTCCACGCCGGCGACCTCAGCGTGCCCGAGGTGCTCGACGTGCTCGGCGCCGTCGCGCCGGTCGTCGCCGTGCGCGGCGACCACGACCGGCTGGGGTCGCTCGCCCTGCCGGCGACGGCCGTCGTGGCGGCCGGCGGCCACCGCATCGGCCTCACCCACGGCCGGCGGCTGTGGGCGGTGGACGCGTCGGTGATCACGGCGTCGCTCGCCGCCCGGCGCAACCTGCGCTACCGGGCCGGCATCCGGCGCGCGCTGGCGCGGCGCCTGGGCCCGGTCGACGCCATCGTCTACGGCCACTGGCACGAGCCGGTGACCGCCTGGTCGGGCGGCACGCTGCTCTACTCGCCGGGGGCGGTGTGCCCCTGGGGCAGCCTCCAGGGCGGGCGCCCGCCGGGCGCCGGGCTGACCGGCGTCGCCGACCGCGCGGTGCGGCGCTTCCGCGCCCAGCTCGGCGCAGAGGCGATGCGGCCGTCGGTGGGGATCCTCGAGGTCGGCAGCGGGGGCATCCGTCCCAGCACCGTCCCGCTGGACCTCGGCTAGTGTCGCCCGCGATGGCCGACGACCCGCTCCGCCGCGCGATCCTGCTCGTCCGCGCCGGCCTCGCGACCGGCGCGCTCGCGGGCGTGCTCGTCGCGCTGGCGCCGGTCGCCGACATCGTCTCCGGGCCGGCCGACGAGCCCCACGGCGCCCTCGCGACCGCCGGCGCGGGGGCCTCGGTCGCCGTCATCGCCGCGCTCGGCGCGGCCGGCGCGGCCGCCGGCGCCGCGCTGCGCCTGCTGTGGGTGCACCTGGTGGGCCTGGTCCTGGCGACCGGGCTCGCGCTGATGGCCGCGTTCCTCGTGATCGGGGCGCGCACCTCCGACCGCTTCGCCGACGACGCCGACCTCGCGCTCGAGGGCGGCGGCCTGCTGCTGGTGGCCGGCTTCTGGATGGCCCTGGCGGGCGTCGCGATGAGCCTCGTGGGCATCCGCAAGGTGGCCCAGTCGTCGCCGGAGGTGCGCCTGGCGCCCGGGCGCCTGCAGCGCGCCCGCACCGCCCCCCTCGCGGCGATCCTCGGCATCGTGGCCGTGGTGGCGGTGGTCACGTCGGCGCTCGCGGTCGCCTACGGCGTGCTGGCCCTGGGCGACATCCGCTCGTCGGGCGAGCGCCTCGCGGGCCGGGGGCAGGCGCTCACCGGCCTCGTGCTCGGCATCCTGGTGCTGTCGCTGCTGGCCGCGGTGGGCGGGGTCGGCATGCTCACCGCGTCGCCCGGCGGCCTGTAAGCGTTCCGTCAGAACCGGCCCGCGGGGGTGCCGGCGGGCCGGCCGCGTGGCACCCTCACCGCGTGCCCCGAACGGTCCCGCCCATCACCCGGGCGGCCGCCCTGAGCGTCGCCGTGGCCGCCCTCGGGCCGGCCGCCGGCGCGGCCTCGGCCGCCGACCCGCCGCTCCTCTACGTCCGCGAGCCCGCCGCCGTGGCGATCCACGACGCCGTCGGCGGGCCCACGCTGCGCCAGGCGCCCGCCGCCGAGGGCGCGCGCTGGCCGCACGGGCGGCGCGTCGGCAAGGTCGCCGGCCGCGAGATCGCCGGCAGGGAGCCGAAGCGCATCGCCGCCGCCCTGCGCGCCGGCTGGCGCTCGGACGGCGCGGCCGGCCTGGTGGCCGTCGACGAGATCACGCCCCGCCACTGGACCCCGCGGGCCGCGCGCTCGCTGGCCGCCGCGATGGCCCGCCTCGGCCCCGACGCGCGGCGGGTGATGTTCTACGCCTCGCCCGCGCTCGTGGAGCAGGTCGGCCGCGCCGACCCGCGGCGCGCCCTGCCGGGGCGCCTGCGCGCGCTGGTCGGCGCGCTGAGCCGCGGCCGGGCCGTGTACCTGCAGACCTACCGCGGCGACCTGACCCCCTTCCCGGCGCGCGAGATGGCGATGCACCCCACGCGCTGGGCCGGGCGCTGGCCGGCCCGCGGCGGCGAGCTGCGCGTGGTCGTGGGCCCCGACAGGGGCGCCGGCCAGGCGGAGGTCTGGGCGCGCCTGCGCGCCACGCCGGCCGGGCGCGCCATGCTCGCCAACGGGCCGGCCGCCTACGGCCTGGTCGACGCGGCCGCCGGCCGCGCCTGGGCCGCCCAGCATCGCGCCTTCCTCGCGGCGCCGGACGTCTCACCCACCGGGCGCGACGCCGCGGTGCCGGTCGGCGGGGGGCTGCGGCTCACGCGCAACGGTGTCCGCGCGGTGCGTGTGCACATCACCCGGCCGGGGCGCGCGGTCGTCACGATGACGCCGCGCGGCGGCGGCGCCCGGCGCGCCATCCGCAAGCTCGCCGGACCGACGCGGCGGCCGGTGAACGTGCCGCTGCCGCGCGACGCCCGCCCCGGCCGCTACGTCGTGCGGGCGGTGCTGACCGGCGACGGCCTGCGCGACCGCGCCGCCGTCGGCGTGCGGGTCACCCGCCGCCGCTGAACGTCGGGCGGCGTCACCCCGGCGTGCGCAGTGCCGGGGCGATGCTGATCGCGGTGACCGACTGGGGCCGGAAGTCGCGGGCGGCGAAGCCCTCGGCCAGCCGCTCGGACAGCGCGTTGGCGCGCCGCACGCCGGCCTGGGCGATGCGCTGGTTGACCCGCAGCTGGGCGGCCGACAGCGACACCCGCGCGCCGGGGCGGCGCGCCGCGGGCGCGACGACCGTGCGCGACGGCCCGGGCCGCGTGGCGACGGGGACCGCGACGTCGATCGTCAGCCCGGGCGCCAGCCGCGACGCGTCGATCGCGCCAGGGCGCAGGTCGCCGCCGGTCAGCCCGCCGGCGAAGCGCCGCTCGATGCCGTTCGCGCGCCGGACGGCCGCCTGCGAGACCCGCTGGTTGATGAGCAGCTGCGCGGCCGCGAGGCGCACCCGGGCCGCCGCGCCCGGCCTGCGGCGCGGCGCGTCGGGGACCTCGGCGGCGCGGGTCAGGGGCGGCGCCGCGACGGGCCCGGCGCCCGCCGCGAACGACGTCGCCACGCCCTGCCCGAACGCCGGCGGCGCCATCCCGCCGGGCCGCAGGTCGGCCGTCGTCAGGCCCGCGTCGAGGCGGCGCTGCACCAGGTTGAGGCGCCGGACCGCGGCCTGGGAGATGCGCTGGTTGATCAGCAGCTGGCGGCGGCTCAGCGTGACCGGCGGCCGCACGCGCAGGTCGGGCGTCAGCGCGCCGGCGCGGGCCAGGCGCTGGAAGACCGCGAAGCTGGGCTTGCGCCGCCCCGCCAGGTCGAAGATCCCGCCCGGCCAGTTGGGGTTGTCCTGCATGTTGAACCAGATCATCGCCCGCACACGGCCCGAGCGGACCTGGGGCAGGGCCATGATCTGACGCAGGTAGGCGGCCTGCTGGCCGCGGCTGACGCGCACGTCGCGGTACTCGGTCGCCGCGGTCGTGTAGCCGATCTCGGTGAGATACACCGGGGTCCCGCGCCGGCGCGGGACCGCGTCGAGGGCGTCGAAGAGCTGCGGCAGCGTCCCCCATGCGGGGAAGGCGCGCGTGTTCGCGAGCGGCGCGGCGGCCGGGTAGACGTGCTGGGAGTACGCGTCGAACGGCGCGGCGCTGCGCGCGATGCGGCGCGCCCACTCGAGCGCCCCGGTCCCGTTGGCGCCGGTCGAGCTGCGGGGGCCGCCCACCCCGGCGATGACGATCGCGCTCCGGTTGACCCGCTTGATGGCCGCGTGGCCCGCGCGCGCCATCGCCACGTAGCGGGTGACCGCCACCCGGCGGCCGCCCGACACCTGCGGCGACAGGAAGGCGCCGAGGTTGGGCTCGTTCCAGATCTCGAAGTGGCGCGCCCGCGGCAGCGGCCCGCTCGCCCCCTGGGGCGTGTACGACCCCGAGTAGCGACGGGCGAGGGCCTCCATGAAGTCGGCGTAGTGGCGCGGCCGGGGCGCGGCCGGGTTCACCTGGGTCCCCTGGGGGATCGGGCGCCCGTTCGCCGCCCACGGCGGGGCGCTGTAGGCGACGAGGATCGGCGTCAGGCCCAGCCGCTCGAAGCCCTGCATCGCGGCGTCGATGCGCGACCAGTCGTAGGCGGGGTCGCCGGGGTCGGTGGGCCGGGCCGGCCGGGTGGGCGCGACGAGCGACCAGAGCACGTCCTGGCGCGTCACGCGGGCGTTCGTCGCGTCGATCAGCGCCATGCGCTTCGGGACGTCGGCGACCGGGCCCGAGCTGAGGCGGTCGTCCTGCACGCCGAGGACCACGGCGCGGGCGTCGGAGGGGGCGGCGAGCGGGGCGGCCAGCGCGGCGGCGAGGGCGATCGCCGGGGCGAGGGCGCGGCGGGGCGTGTGTGCGGGCATCGGGCATCCATACCGTGCCCCGCCCCCGCGCGGTACCCGGGCGGTTCCGCCGTCGCCTTGTGCGCCGGGCCCAACGGCCGCCCGCGGATCCTGTCGCCGCGCCCGCAGAGGCGGGAGCTGCGCGCTGCGAGGCTGGGCCGCGTCGTCGACCGGAGGAGGTGCGCGCCGTGGGCCTGTCGCCCGTTCAGATCCTGATCGTGCTCGGCATCGCGCTGCTGCTGTTCGGCGCCAAGCGCCTGCCCGAGATGGGCAGGGGGCTCGGCAGCAGCATGCGCGAGTTCAAGGAGGGGCTGACGGGGGACCTCCCGGGCGCGCCCGAGCGCGAGCTCGCGGATGCGCCCGATCGAAGTCCTCGCGCAGATGGGCAGCCGTGACGTGCGTGTACACCTCGGTCGTCACCGGCGAGGCGTGGCCCAGGTGGGCCTGCACGTAGCGGATGTCGACGCCTGACTGGATCAAGTGGGTGCCGCAGGAGTGCCGCAGGGCGTGCGGGAAGACCCGCGCGCCCTCGGCGCGCAGGCCGGCGCGGTCGGCCACCTCGGTGACGATGCGCCAGACGGCCGCGCGGCCCAGGCGCCGGCCGCGCGAGGACAGGAAGACCGCGTCGGCGTCGCGGTGGCGGGCCTGGTCGGGGCGCGGGCGCCGGTCGCGCGCCCGCAGCTCGGGCCGCCCGGTGCGCAGGTAGGCGGTCAGCGCGGCCAGGGCGCGGCGCGGCACGGCCACCGGCCGCCGCCTGCCGCCCTTGCCGTCGACCAGCACGAACGGGTCGTCCGGGTCGTCGAGGTGGCAGGCCGACAGGTCGAGGCCGGCGGCCTCGCTCGCCCGCAGCCCGCACCCGTAGAGCACCTCGATCAGGGCCGCGTCGCGCGCGCCGACCGGCCCGGGCGCGGCGGCCGCCTCGCACATGCGGCGCACGGCGGCGGGGGCCAGGGCGACCACCTCGCGGCCGAGCGCCTCCTGACCCTCGGGCCCGCTCGCGGGCGGGCGCAGGTCGCGCACCGGGTTCTCCAGCGCCAGCGCCCGCGACCACCAGCGGCAGAAGGCGCGCACGGCCGCCACCCGCCGCCGGCGGGTGGCGAGGCGGCCGGGCAGGCCGTCGCGCCAGCGCTGCCACCAGTCGAGGGGCAGCGCCGCGAGGGCGGCGGCGGCGGCGCGGGCCGCGGGGTCGTCCTCGATGCCGAAGGCGGCCGCGTCGGCGGGCGGCGCGGGCGCGCCGAGGGCCGCGGTGAGCGCCGCCAGGTCGCGGCCGTAGGCGGCCCGGGTGTTCGGGTTCTCGCGCGAGTCGACGAACGCGGCCACCAGGCGCCCGAGCCCGTCGGGGTCCACCGCCGGCCCGCTCATCCGCGCGGGTGGCCGCGGCGCAGCGCGTCCTGCATGGCGCGGGTGGTCACCCCCGTGTAGCGCTGGGTGGTGGCGAGGCTGGCGTGCCCCAGCACCTCCTGCACCACGCGCAGGTGCGCGCCGTCGCGCCCGCCGGGGCCCTCCAGCAGGTGGGTGCCCGCCGCGTGGCGCAGCAGGTGGGGGCCGCCCGCGCGGCCGCCGGCCCGCAGGGCGCGGGCGACCACCCGGTAGACCGTCGAGCCGTCGAGCGGGCGGCCGGCGCGCGAGACGAAGACCGGTGCCCGGGCGGACGGCTGCGGCGGCAGCCCCGACGTCAGGCGCGGCCGCCCCTCGGCGAGCCAGGCGCGCAGCGCGGCGACCGCCGGCTCGGTGAGCGGCACCGTGCGGGCGCGCCCGCCCTTGCCCACCACGCGCAGGGCCTCGTGCTCGAAGTCGAGGCCGGCCAGCACGAGGTCGCAGGCCTCCTGGCGGCGCAGGCCGCTGCCGTACAGCACCTCGACCAGGGCGCGGTCGCGCAGGGCCAGCGCGCGCGCGACCGGCGTGCCGGCGGGCCCGGCGCCGACCGCCTCGACCAGCTCGGCGGCGTCGGCCTGCGAGAGGCGCGGCACCGGCGGCGGGGCCGGCCGCGGGCGGTCGAGCAGCTCCGCCGGCGAGCGGCCCGGCGGGTGGTGCGGGGACAGCCACTCGCGCAGCGCGGTGATCGCCCGCGCCCGGGTGGCGGGCGACCAGGCCAGGCCGCGGAAGGCCGCCTCGAGCGCCGACGGCGTGACGCGCTCCGGGCCCTCGACCCCGCGGGCGGCCAGCCAGGCGGCCACCCGCCGGGCGTCCTTCAGGTACGCCGCCCGGGTGCGCGGCGACAACCGCCGACCGCGCCCGCCCTGGGCCTCCAGGCGCGCGGCGAGGTCCTCGAGGCTCCTGTCCCAGGCGGCGGTCGACGTCACGGCTATGTCCCGTTCGGCGCCCCCCGCAGCTCCACCTTCCCCACGCCGGCCCAGTAGCCGCCGGCGCCGTCGTCCACGAGCGAGGTGATCCACAGCAGGTACGCCGCCTGGGGCGGCGCCGCGGCCAGCGGCACCACCTGGTTCTCACCCTCGAACCTGCCCTCGGCGAGCAGCTGGCGCTGGTCGCCGTCGAGCGATCCCAGCACCTGGAAGCGCGCGCCCGGGGTGGGCGAGGTGATCACCATCTCGGTCGCCTGGGCGGGGGCGGTCAGGCGCAGGATGAGCCCGACGCCGGTCTTGAGGTTCCCGAACCGCGGCGTCGACTGATACCGCTCCGTGTACCAGGCGGTCGCCGGGTCGGGGTCGATCGCCAGGCCGCGGTCCTGGGGGTTCTCGCTCGCGTCGCCCTCGGGGTCGTGGTCGCGCACCGCGGCGAAGGTGAGCGGCGCGGCGGCGGCGGGCGGCGGGTCGCCGGACCCCGGATCCAGCAGCAGCGCCCCGGCCACCCCGGCCGCGACGGCGATCGCCAGCACGGCGGCGAGCCAGGCGAGCCGGCGGCGGCGGCGGCCGGGCGGGCGGCCCGCGGCGGGGGCGGCGCGATCGTCCTCCGGCAGCCGGATCGCCGGCATGATCGCCGTGCCCTCGTCGGCGCCGCGCAGCGCGGCCACCATCGCGGCGGCGTCGGGGAAGCGCGCGGCCGGCTCCTTCTCGGCCGCGCGCAGCGTGCAGGCGGCGAGGTGGCCGGGCACCTCGGGCGCGACGGCCCGCGGGTCGGGCAGGGGCTCCGAGCAGTGCTTCATCGCCACCGCCACGAAGCCCTCGCCGGCGAACGGCAGCCGGCCGGTGAGGCACTCGTAGAGCAGGATGCCCAGCGAGTAGACGTCGGTCCGCGCGTCCACGGGGCGACCGTCCGCCTGCTCGGGCGACAGGTAGTCGGCGCTGCCCAGCAGCATGTCGGTGCGGGTCAGGCCGTGCTCGTCGTCGGTCTCCATCAGGCGGGCGATGCCGAAGTCGGCGAGCTTCACCTGGCCGTCGGCGGTGAGCAGCACGTTCTGGGCCTTGATGTCGCGGTGCACCACGCCCTGGGCGTGGGCGTAGGTCAGGGCCTCCCCCACCTCCGCGCAGATGCGCGCCGCCTCGGCCGGCTCGAGCCGCCCCTCGCGCCGCAGCCGCGTCTTCAGGTTCTCGCCGTCGACGAGCTCCATCACGAGGTAGGGGCCCTCGGCGTCCTCGCCGCGGTCGAGCAGGTGGACGAGGTTGGGGTGCGACAAACGCGCCACGAGGCGGGCCTCGCGGCGGAAGCGCTCGGCGTGCTCCTCGTCGGCGAGCAGCCCGGCGTGCAACCGCTTCACGGCCACGGGGCGCCCGAGCACCGTGTCGGTCGCGCTCCAGACCGCCGCCATCCCGCCGCGGCCGATCAGCTGGTCGAGCCGGTAGCGCTCCCCGAGGATGGCGCCGGTCACGACCGGTCCTCTGCGGCGATCGGCACCCGACGAGGATACCCCCCGCCCGGCGCGGGCCGAGGGCGGGGGGTGCGCCGCGCGCGGGATCGGCGGCGTGCCCGCGCCCCGGAGGGTCCCCGGCGCCGGGGCGCGAGGGGGGGCGGCGGCGGCGCCCTCGACTAGAATCGGCGGCGTGCCCGCGCCGCAGACCGTCCTGATCGTCGAGGACGACGAGGCCATCGCCGACTCGGTCGCGTTCGCCCTCGACCGCGCCGGGTTCCGCACGCTCAAGGCGACCGACGGCGGGCAGGGGCTGCGCCTGTTCCGCCAGCAGCGGCCCGACCTGGTGATCCTCGACCTGATGCTGCCGCAGATGGACGGCTGGCGCGTCACCGAGGAGCTGCGCCGCGAGGACCCGCGGGTGCCGGTCATCGTCTGCAGCGCCCGCGGCAGCGAGTTCGACCGGGTGCACGGCCTGGAGATGGGGGCCGACGACTACGTGGTGAAGCCCTTCTCGATGAAGGAGCTGCTCGCCCGGGTGCAGGCCCACCTGCGCCGCGTGCGCTCGCACCGCGACCCCGGCGGCCCCGAGGCGATCGAGTCGGAGGGGCTGCTGATCGACCCCGAGCAGGTGCAGGCGTTCGTCGGGGGACGCCCGGTGGGGCTCACCCCGCGCGAGTTCGAGGTGCTCTACGCCCTCGCGCACGCGGGCGGCAAGCCGGTGCCGCGCGAGCGCGTCTACCGCGAGGTGTGGGGCTACGAGATGATGCGCGGCGACCGCTCGGTGGACGTCTTCGTGCGCAAGGTGCGCCAGAAGCTGGGCGCCGCCCGGCCGGGCATGTCGTACGTGCAGACCCACTACGGCGTCGGCTACCGCTTCGAGCCGGTCGCCGAGGGGGCGGACGGGCCGGCCGAGGGCTGAGCGCGGCGCCCCGGCCGCGCCTTGAGGGGCGTCGCCCCCGTCGGTACCCTTCCGTGGCTCGACCCCGGGGGGGATGCCCGAGTGGTCAAAGGGAGCGGTCTGTAAAACCGCCGGCTACGCCTACGGAGGTTCGAACCCTCCTCCCCCCATCAGCGGCATCGTCGCCGTCGAGGCGCCGCCTGCGGCGGGCCGGCCCGGGGGCTCAACCCGCCGGCCCGGCGCGGCCCGGGCGCGGCGGGGCCGCGGACGATCCGCACGGAGCCGTCACCGCTTCCGGATGCCCGACGCCGGCGCCGGGCGGACGATCGGGGCGACCAGACGGGAGGGCGCCCGACGGCGCCTGTCCCGCCGCCATCCCCGAGCCGAGCGAGGTGGGACCGATGATCACCGCCGACGCGTACCAGCGCGCCGAGCGCGAGCTCACGCTGCGCGAGTGGCGCCGCGGCTGGAGGATCCACGCCGCCGTCTACGCGCTCGTCATGACCGGCCTGACCATCCTGAACGTCGTGCTCGTCGCGACGACCGACGCCGACTTCCTCTGGTTCCCCTTCCCGCTCGTCGGCTGGGGGATCGGCGTGGCGATGCACTACGTGCACGGCGTGCGCTTCGGCGAGCGCGAGATCGCCGCGCGCCAGGCGCAGATCGCCGCCGTCGCCGAGCAGCACGCGAGGGAGCCCGCCGGGACGCCGCGCTGAGCGGGACCGCACGTCCCTGCGCCCGGCGGCTCTGCGTGCCGCCGGGCGTGGGCCGCGCGCATCGCATGAACGGCTGAGCGGACGTTCACATATGATGGCCGCATGAGCCATCGCGCCGACGAGCCGGCCGCCGCGCCGGCGATCGACGCGGCCGTGGCGGGGGAGGTCGCCGACGCCCTGCGCGCGCTCGCCAGCCCGAGCCGCCTGCTGCTGCTGAGCCGCCTCCGCCAGGGCCCCTGCCCGGTCGGCGAGCTGGCCCGCGCCGCCGCGCTGAGCCCCTCGGCCGCCTCGCACCAGCTCGCCCAGCTGCGGCACATGGGATGGGTGGCCCGTGCGCGCGACGGGCGGCACATCGTGTACCGGCTGCACGACCCGCACGTGGGCGACCTGATCGACCAGGCGGTCCTCCACCTTGAGCACGTCCGCCTCGGCCGCGGCGCGGCGTCATCCGAGGTGCGCGCGTGAGCGATCGCGTCCGGCAACACGCGGAGGCGCACGGGCGCGCCGACGGCCACTCGCGTGGGGACGGCCACTCCCATGGGCACGGGCACGGCCACTCGCACGGCCTCGTCGACCGCTCGATCATGCGCTCGCGGGCGGGCCTGCGGGCAGTGGGCGTCAGCCTGGCGATCCTCGCCGTCACCGCGGTCGCCCAGGCGGTCGTCGTCGGGGTGAGTGGCAGCGTCGCGTTGCTCGCCGACCTGATCCACAACGCCGGCGACGCCCTCACCGCGGTGCCGGTCGGGGCCGCGTTCCTCCTGCGCAGCGCGCGCGCCGAGCGCTGGGCCGGCCTCGCGGTCGTGGGCGCCATCTTCGTGAGCGCCTGCGTGGCGCTGTACGAGACGGTCGCCCGCATCGTCGAGCCGCGCGACGTGGAGCACCTCGTGGCCCTGGCGGCCGCCGGCGCCGCGGGCTTCCTCGGCAACGAGCTCGCCGCCCGGGTGCGCCTGCGGGCGGGTCGGCGCCTGGCGAGCCCCGCGCTGGTCGCCGACGGCCACCACGCCCGCGCCGACGGCTACGTCAGCCTCGGCGTCGTCGCGAGCGCGGGGCTCGTCGCCCTGGGGCTGCAGGTCGCAGACCCCGTCGTCGGCCTGGTGATCACGGCCGTGATCCTCCGGATCACCTGGACCTCGTGGCGGACGGTGCGGGGCGCCGCGGGCGACTCGCCGGACCACCGGGACCCGCCGCGCGGCGGTCGCCGCGCGGCGGGCGGTCAGCTCAGTGGCTGAAGGTCGGGCAGATCGTCGCCCGGGCGAGCGCGTGGAAGAACGCGTTGAAGTTCACCACGGCGGGCGTCGCGTCCGCCCCCGGGCCGAGCCGCTCCACGTCGAGCGCGGTCACGACGAGGTAGTAGCGGTGCGGCCGGTCGCCCTGCGGCGGCGCGGCGCCGCCCCAGCCGGGCGTCCCGTAGTCGTTGCGCGCCTGCACGGCGCCGGCCGGCGCCGACGAGCCGTCGCCCGCCCCCGCGCCGCGCGGCAGCTCGGTGACCGAGGCCGGCACGTCCCACATGTTCCAGTGCCAGAAGCCGCTCACGGTGGGCGCGTCGGGGTCGTAGCAGCTCACGAGGAAGCTCTTCGCCTCCGCGGGGGCGCCCGACCAGCGCAGGTGCGGCGACACGTTCTCGCCGCCGGCGCTGTCGTGCACGAACGTCATCGCGAGCGGCTCGCCGTCCCGCACGTCGTCGCTCTCGAGCGTGAACGACGGCAGGGACGGCAGGAACGAGTACGGGTCGGGCGGGACGGGGCGCTCGAGCGACATGGGGACCTCCGTCGACGGATGCAGGGGCGGCGCGGCCGCCGCCCCGATCATCTCACTGGTCCGGGCGGCGGGCGGGGCCCACGCGGGTCTCGATCCAGGAGGGCGGGTCGGACGCCGGGAACGACTCCTCCGAGGCCTCGACGACCTCGTCCTCGGCGGGCTCCGGCGCGACCTTCCCCGGCGTGACCGGCTGGTCCGGTGGCTCCTGCGACGTGTTCGGCATGGGGTCACCATATGCCCGCCCAGGCCGACAGGCGATGGGCGCGGCCTCAGGCGGGCCGGCGGGGCACCACCAGGGTCACCTCGAAGGTCTGCACCGGCTCGTCGCGCTGGTTGAGCGTCGTGGCGAGGATCCGCACCAGCCCGCGGTCGGGCCTGGAGCGCGACGGCCGCGCCTCGAGCACCTCCGTCTCGACCCGCAACGTGTCGCCCGCGCGCGTGGGCCGCGGCCACTCGATGCGGCCGCCTGCGCCGATCATGCCGCCGGCCACCGGGGGTCCGCTCTCCACCTGCAGCCGCATGGTGACCCCGGCGGTGAACCAGCCGCTCGCCACGAGCCCCCCGAACAGGCTGTCGCGCCCGGCCTCTGCGTCGAGGTGGAACGGCTGCGGGTCGTAGCGCCCGGCGAAGGCCAGCATCTCCGCCTCGTCGACCGTGTGCTCGGCGGTGGCGAAGCGCCGCCCCGGGGCGAGGTCCTCCAGGTAGAGCGGGTCGCGGGCGGCCATCGGCGCGGATGGTACCGTCGCGGCGGCGCCGGGCCGGTGGGATGATCGGCCCACCATGGCGTCCCTGCCGCCCGACCGGCACCTCCTGCGCGCGAAGGACCTCATCGACGCGCGCTACCGCGAGCCGCTCGACGTGCCCGCGCTCGCGCGGGCCGCGCACGCCTCGCCCGCCCACTTCATCCGCCGGTTCCGGCGGGCCTTCGGCGAGACGCCGCACCAGTATTTGCTCACACGCCGCCTCGAGCGCGCGGCCGCGCTGCTGCGCACCACCGACCACACCGTCACGCGCATCTGCCTCGAGGTGGGGCTCACGAGCGTCGGCTCGTTCACGTCGTCGTTCAAGCGGGCCTACGGCGTCACCCCGACCGCGTACCGCGCCGCCCATCCGCCGGCCGCCCGGCGCGCGCCGGTGCCGACCTGCGTGGTGATGGCGTGGACGCGCCCGCAGGGTCGAGCAGCTTCGGAGAAGCCGCGGCGCGCGGGCGCCGCTAGCGTCGTCGGCGACCGCTGATCACCACACAGGGAGCAGGGAGCATGTCGCTTCGCGTCGCCTACGTCGGCCTCTGGGTCCACGACCAGGACGAGGCCCTCGCCTTCTACACCGAGCGCCTCGGGTTCGAGCTCCGCTCCGACGTCTCGCTGCCCGAGATGGGCGGCTACCGCTGGCTGACCGTCGGCCCGCCCGGGCAGCCGGACATCGCGTTCACCCTCAACGTGCCGGCCCCGCCGGTGTTCGACGAGCAGACGGCGGCCGAGGTGCGCACCGCCGTCGCGCAGGGCCGCATGGGCGGCTTCATCCTCAACTGCGACGACTGCCGCGCCACCTACGAGGAGCTGCGCGGCCGCGGGGTCGAGTTCTCCCAGGAGCCGACCGAGGTGCCCTACGGCATCGACGCCGCCTTCCGGGACGTCTCGGGCAACCAGATCCGGCTCGTCCAGCCGGCGCCGGCCTACGCGTAGCGGACCGCTCCGCCGGCGCCCCCGCGCGGCGCCCGCCGGCCGCCCGCCAAGGGGACGCTTGACCCGTCGCGGGGCGCCCCGCGACGATGCGCGCGGGGCGCCGGCGGCGGAGGTGGTCGTGGGCGAGGCGGGACGCCCGCCGGACGAGTGGTCCGCCGGCGCGGCGTACGAGCGCTACATGGGCCGCTGGAGCCGCCCGGTGGCGACGCGGTTCGTCGCCTGGCTGGGGGTGCCCGCCGGCCGCGCGTGGCTCGACGTCGGGTGCGGGACGGGCGCGCTGACCGCGGCCGTGCTCGCCGGCGCCCGGCCCTCCTCGATCGTCGGCGTGGACCCGTCCGAGGCGTTCCTCCGCCACGCGGCCGCCCACGCGGACGACGCCCGGGCCGCCTTCCGCCCGGGGCGGGCGTCCCTCCTGCCGGCCGGCGACGGCGCGTTCGACGCCGTGGTGTGCGGGCTCGCGCTCAACTTCGCGCCGTCCGCGCGGGAGGCGCTCGCCGAGATGGCCCGGGTCACGGCGCCGGGCGGCGTGACCGCGGCGTACGTGTGGGACTACGCGGGCGGCATGGAGCTCCTCAGGCGGTTCTGGGACGCCGCCGTCGCCCGTGACCCGTCGGCGGGCGCGCTCGACGAGGGCGCCCGCTTCCCGCTCTGCCGCCCGGACCCCCTGCGGCGGGTGTTCGCGGACGCCGGCCTCACGGAGGTCGAGGTGGACGTCATCAGGGTGCCCACCGTGTTCGCCGGCTTCGAGGATCTCTGGGCGCCGTTCCTCGGCGGGCAGGGGCCCGCCCCCGCGTACGTCGCCTCGCTCGGCGGCGCGGCCCGGGCGGCGCTGCGCGAGTCCGTACGGAGCCGCCTGCCCGTCGCCGCGGACGGCTCGATCCGGTTGCGCGCCGCCGCGTGGGCCGTCCGGGGCACGCGGCCGGCCCGCCCCCGCCCGCGCAGTGCATGATGTGTGGGCCGCCGGCCGTCCGCTAGACTGGCCGTCGCGCGCCCAGTTAGCTCAGCCGGTAGAGCACTTCCATGGTAAGGAAGGGGTCAGCGGTTCGAATCCGCTACTGGGCTCTCGGACGAGCCCCCTCGGGGAACGTCCCGGGGCGGAGTAGCTCAGCTGGTTAGAGCAGCGGAATCATAATCCGCGTGTCGGGGGTTCGAGTCCCTCCTCCGCTACCTCATCGCTGGTACGGGCCCCTGAGGAACGACGTCCATGTGTCGGTCCTCGAATCCTGAGCGGGCGGCTGCAGGGCCGGCACGATCGGCGGCGGAGGCCCGACGCGGCACGGCGCCGCGCCCTCACGCCCTCGGAACGTGCCCCGACGGCGGACGCCGCTCGTCGGCGAGGATGCGTGGGACCGGCAGCGGCCGGCGGCGGACCGGGGCGCACCGTCATCCGGGGCGGCGTCCCGGAGCGGAACCGCGGTGACGGCACGGCATCGGGAGCGCGGGGGCCATCGCGTCAGTTGGGCGGACCTCGCGTGTCGGCCGCGCGCCGCGACCTCCGGCGCCGGACAGCGAGCACCGCGGCACCGAGGCCCGCGACGGCGATGATGAGCGCGGTGAGCGCCTTCACGAGACCCTCCGCAACGTTGAGCGTCGATGCCATCCGCGCCATGAGCTCCTCGGGGCGCTCGTTCCACGGCACGTGGACATCGACCTGTGTCTCGTAGACCTGGACGACGGCGTCGCTCTCGTCGACCGTCCCAGCCGCCGCAGTGGCACGCGTCTCGAGGACGGCGATCGGGCGCACGTAGAGCGTCAGCGCGTGGCGACCGCCCACCCGCGGCTCGACGTTCCAGCTCCAATCGACCCGGTTGGTGGTCAGCAACGAACGGGTCACCCAGTCACGATCGTCGATGCCGAACTCATCGCTCGAGGCGTCGAGGCGCGCCTGCAGGTGGCACGAGATGACGACACCGGGGACGCCGGCGGCCTCGATCCCCGGGAGGACGGCGTCGGGAACGGCGTTCCGCTCGAGGGTGACGGTGGCATGCACGGGTTGGCCGTCCCCGAGGTCCATCTCCGTCGCCGGGTCGTAGACGATCGTCGCGAGCGCACCGCGGCGCGTCATGCGCTCGCACCGGCGCTGGTACGCCTGCAGGCCCGCGTACGTCGGCTCGAACGGTTCTGCGCCGGGGTCGGGGCTCGGCGTCGGCGTCGGCGTCGGCGTCGGCGGCGGAGCGCCCGGCGTGGATGGAGGTCGCGGTCGCGGAGCGGCGGTCTCCGGCGGCGGGGTGACCGGGGGAGCAGTGGCCGTCGCGGGTGGCGTCGACGTGGGAGCCTGCCCGTGCCGATCCCCGGTCTCATCGCCGCTGCACGCCGCGGCGACGAGGATCGCCACCACGAGCATCGCAGCAGCCGCGCTCGGATGTGAAGGCACGCGGCGAGTCACCGTTCCGCCCGATGCCGACGTCGGTAGTGCGACCTTCCGCCGCCCTCCGGCGTGCGGTCAATCCCCGGGACGAGGCATGCGCGGCGGCGCGGCGTTGCGTGAACGATCGCTTCAGGGCGCCCCGCCACCTCACTCGTGATCGCCGTCGCGGGGAACCTCGCGCCCCCGTCGCCGGGCGGGCGCGAAGGTGGTCACGCTGCGCGAGGTCGGGCTGGCAGCGGGCGAGGCGGCGACCCTCGCCACACGCATCGCGCTCGCCCAGCGCGCCACCCGCGCCCACCACCCCGGCCCCCGCGCGGCGGGCGCGCCGGTGAACGGCGCCGTGCTCGCGAGGGCCGGTGCCGAGGTGCGGGGCCGTCCCGGCCGAGGGGCCCCGCCGGCCCGCCGCCCTCGCTACCACGCCGCGCCGGCGCGGCGCATCCCCCGGCGGGACAGCCACGGCCGTCCGCGCGCGGGGTTGATCGCGTCGGCCGAGGTGGTGGACAGTCGCCGTGCCCGAGAATCCTGAACGTCTGGTCGACGGATGACGACGAGCACCGACGCGCACCGACCCGCGGCACCCCGCGAACGGGCGTCCGCCGCGGCCTCGGACGCGGCGCTCGTCGCCCGCCTACGCGGTGGCGACGACCTGGCGTTCGACGAGCTGTACCGGCGCTATCGCCAGCGCCTGGTCAGTTACTGCGCCTCGATCCTGCGCGACGAGCGCGACGCCGAGGAGGCGCTCCAGAGCACGATGATGCGCGCCTACGGCTGGCTGCTCGCCCATCCGGAGGCGCCGATCGACCTGCGGCCGTGGCTGTTCCGGGTCGCGCACAACGAGTGCGTGAGCATCCTGCGGCGTCGCCCGCCCCAGCCGCCGCTCGCGCTGACGGGGATGGAGCCGCGCCCGGGGGAGGGCCCGGCCGAGCGGATCGAGGCCGCCGAGGACCTCCGGGGGCTGGTGGAGGACCTGCTCGCGCTCCCCGACCAGCAGCGCGGCGCGCTGGTGCTGCGCGAGATGGCGGGCCGCTCGCACGCGCAGATCGGCGAGGCGCTCGGCGTGACGGCGGCGGCGGCCAAGCAGCTGGTGCACCTGGCGCGCGGGGGGCTGCACGCGATGGCCGCGGGGCGGGCGCTCGACTGCGCCGCGGTGCGGCGGCGGCTGGACGGTGGCGACGGGAGGGTGCTCCGGTCGCGGGCCGTCGCGGCCCACCTGCGCGTCTGCCCGGCCTGCGGCGGCGCCCACGCGCCCGCGGCCGCCGGACGGCGGGTGCTCGCGCTCCTGCCGGCGCTGCCGCTGCTCGCGATACAGGGCCTCGTCCGCGCGGTGCGCGACGCCCTGGCGGCGCTCTCCGGCGGGGCCGGCGGCGGGTGCGCGGGCGCGGGCGCGGGGGCGTGCGCGGGGGCCGCCTCCGGCGCGGGCGGCGCGCTCGCCGCCAAGCTGGCGGTCGCCGCGATCGCGGTGGCGGTCGGGGCGCCGCCCGTGCTGGGCGGGCCGGCCGTCGCGCCGGAGGCGCCCGGCGGCGGCCGCTGGGCGGCGATCGAGGCACCCGGCGACCCGCCGGCGTGGGCGCTCCCCGCACAGGCCGGTTCCGGTCCGCCCCGGCCGCCGGCGCCCCTCGTCGGACGCACCCGGGGCGCCGGCCCGGCCCCGGCCACCGGCATGGCGCCCCCGCCCGCCTCGGCGCCGCCGGCGGCCACGCCCGCCGCGGCGCCGGCCGCGGCGGGCGACCTGCCGCGGGTCGCCGCGCCCGCCGGCGTCGCCGAGCCCGCCGTCCGGGCGGACACGCCGGCCGGGTCCGGGGATCCGGCCGCGCCGCCCGCCGCCGGCGCGCCGGCCGCGGGCGCGGCGCCCGTGGCCGCCCGGCCCCGCGCCGCCTCCGCGCCTCCCGCGGGGCCCGTCCCGGCGCCGGCGCCCCAGCCGCCACCGGACGCCGTCGCCGCCCCGCCCGCCGAGCCTGCCGCGCCCCCGCCGTGGGCGGCGGCGGCGGCCGGGCCCGAGGTGGCCGGCGCCCCGGCGCGCGGACCGGCGGGGGACCGGCCGGGGCGCGCGGACCCGCCCCGCGCCGACCCGCCCGGCGGGCCTCCGCCCGGCGTCCCGCCCCGCGCCGCGGCGGCGGCCGGGGCCGCCGCGGGCTCCCACGGGCCGCCGGCGACACCGGCGGGCGCCGCCCGGCCCGCGCCCCAGGCGGCCCGGCCCGAGCCCGCCGTCCGGCACCCCGCGACCCCCGTCGCCGGCACCCTCCCGCCGCCGTCCCGGCCCGCGCAGGCCGGCGGGCCCGCGGGCCCGCCCGCGCCGGCGACCCGGGGCCCCGCGGGCGGCGGGCCGGAGCGGGCCGGCGGGGAGGGCGGGCGCGCCGACGCGGCGCCGGCGGCGCCGCGGCCGGCGGGCGGCCCGGAGGGCGCCGGGCCCGCCGCGTCCGAGGGGCGCCCGGGCGCCGGACCCGCGCCCGGGGAGATAGCGTCGACCTTGGGCCGCCGCCCGCGTTAGGGGTTGCACGCGACGACGCGACCGCTCGCGCCGCCGCCATCACTCCATCGCACGGTGCCAAGGGGGCGGCATGGCGCGCCGGAACGCCGACCGGACGTTCGACGTCACCATCGTGGGGGCGGGACCGGTGGGGACGCTGCTCGCGATCCTCCTCGCGCGCCGCGGCTACGGCGTGGAGGTCCTCGAGGCACGGCCGGACCCCCGCGTCAACCCGCTGCCGGGCGGGCGATCGATCAACCTGACGCTCGCCGAGCGCGGGTGGCGCGGCCTGCGGGCCGCCGCGGTCGACGACGCCGTGCGGGAGATCGCGCTGCCCCTCGAGGGCCGGATGATCCACGACGAGGGCGGCGGCACGCGCTTCCAGCGCTACACCCCGCGCCGGGACGCGATCTTCTCGGCCTCGCGCGCCGAGCTCACGATGCGGCTGCTCGACCTCGCCGAGCGGGAGCCCCGGGTCGCCGTGCGCTTCGGGCACCGCTGCGTGGCGGTCGACGTGGCGCGGCGGACGATCGCGCTGCGCACGCCGGCCGGGTCGCCGGTCGAGGCGCGCCCCGCGCGGGTGCTCGCTGCCGACGGCGCGTTCTCGGCCGTGCGGCGGAGCCTGCTGAAGGACCCCGCCTTCCGCTTCTACCAGCGGCTGTCGCCGATCTCGTACCGCGAGATGCGGGTCCCGCCCTCGCGATCCGGCGCGCCGGCGTACGCGACCTGCGCGCTGCACCTGTGGCCGCGGGGGGACTGCATGATCGTCGGCTTCCCGAACGTGGACGGCAGCTTCACGGTCTCGGTCTTCATGCCCTCGCAGGGCGAGGTCTCGTTCGCGGCCCTGTGCGACCGGGACACGCTCGACCTCTTCTTCGCCCGCAGCTGCGGCGACCTCGCGGTCAACGTGGAGCACCTCGCCCACGACTTCTTCAACGGCACCCCGGCGCCGCTGCTCAGCTCCGGCTGCGCGCCGTGGGTGCACGACGGATGGCTGGCCCTGATCGGCGACGCCGCCCACACGCTCGTGCCGTTCCTCGGGCAGGGCCTCAACGCGGGCTTCGAGGACTGCACGGCCCTGATGGCGTGCCTCGACCGCGCCGACGACGACTGGGCGGCGGCGCTCGCGGCCTTCGAGGCCGAGCGGCTCGACAACGGCGAGGCCGCCATCGCGCTCGCCGAACGGCACTTCGACGAGCTCGCGCGCGCGGCCCGTGACCCGGGCTTCGTCCGCCGCAAGGCGATCGAGGAGCGGCTCCACGCGCTGGCGCCGGACCGCTTCGTGCCGCTCTACACGATGGTCGCGTTCGAGTGCCACCCGTACACCGAGATCGCGCGCATCCGCGAGCGACACGAGGCGCTGCTCGACCGGCTGGCCGCCGTGCCCGACATCGAGTCGCGGTGGGACGACGTCGACGTGCGCGCGCTCCTCGAGGTCGAGCTCGACGCCCTCGGCGACGCCGCCGCGCGCCCGGCGGCCGCCCGCGCGCCCGAGCTCCTCGGCACCCCGGCGGTGGCCGAGTGATCGTCGGGCCCGTCGCCGAGCGGGCGACCGACGGCGCGCGCCGCGTGGAGGCGCGGATCGCCTGGGAGGACGCGCCGCGCGCGGAGCAGACGCTCTACTACGAGGTGGGGCCCGACCACGCCGCGCCGCTCACGGCCGACCCCAACGCCTTCCTGGTCGGCGCCGTCCTGCCCGCCTGGCACGCCGGCGAGCGGCGGGTGCGGGTGGAGGGGCCGCTGTGCCCCATGCTGCTGGACCAGCTGCGGGCGCCGCTGCTGACGCTCGCCTCCTGGTACCCGGAGCTCGGGCCGCCGCCGGCCGTCGAGTGGGCCGGCCACGAGGCGCCGCCGCCCACGGGCGATCGCGCGCTCTCGCTGCTGTCGTGCGGGATCGACTCGCTGGCCACGCTGCGCGCCAACCGGCTGTGGTTCGACCCGGACCACCCGCTCGCCATCCGCTCCTGCCTGCTGGTCGACTTCGTCGACGAGCGGGCCGAGCGCTCCAACCCGGACGCCGCGAAGATCGACGCGGCGCGGCGCGTCTGCGACGACGTGGGCGCCGACGTGGTGCTGATGCGGACGAACATCTGGTCGCTGGACGGCGACGGCTGGTTCTTCGCGAAGAGCGCCTTCGGCGCCATGTTCCTGTCGGCGGCGCACGTGCTGAGCGGCGCGTACCGGCACGCCTACATCGCCGCCAGCATCGACGCGCAGCACCCGTCGGTGCCGGCCGGCTCGAGCCCGCTGCTCGACCCCTACTACTCGAGCGCCCGCCTGCAGGTGCACCACCACGGCACCTACATGCCGCGCCTGGAGCGCACGGCGCTCGTCGCCGGCTGGCCGGTGGGCCTCGACAACATCCGCGTCTGCGTGCACGACGTGCGCGGCAGCGGCAACTGCGGGACGTGCGAGAAGTGCATCCGCACGAAGCTCATGCTCGTCGCGCTCGGCAAGCTGCGCGAGTCGGCCGCGTTCGCGGAGCGCGACATCGACCGCGACCTGCTCCAGACGGTGATCGAGTACCGGATGATCTGGGTCGGCAACCTGCGGGACGCGTACGCCGACCTGGTGCCGCTGCTCGAGCGCCGCGCGCGCTACGACCTGGTCGCCGGCGTCCACGCCATCCTCGCCGACTTCGACGCGCGCGCGGCGGCCGGCGACCCGGACATCATCCCCGGGTAGCGGCGCGCATGGCGACGACCACGTCACCGGGCGGCATCCGCGGCGGCGCGCCGCCGCCGGCGCCTGGCGCGCCGCCGTCCCGCCCCGCGGTGCGCGGTAAGTTCATCGTCGCCGACGGGCGCACCCTGCTGGTGAAGGGCGTCTCCTACGGCGCCTTCGCGCCCGACGCGGACGGCGCGGAGTACCGCGCGCACCACACCATCGAGCGCGACTTCGCGGCGATGGCGGCGGCCGGCTTCAACACGGTGCGCATCCCCCACACGACGCCGCCCGTCACGCTGCTCGACGCCGCCGCCCGCCACGGGCTGCGCGTGATGGTCGGCCTCTCGGCCGAGCAGTACGTGGGCTACCTGGCCGACCCGCGCGGCGCGCCGGACGTCGAGCGCATGGTGCGCGAGCGGGTCCGCTCGGTGGCCGGGCACCCGGCGCTGCTCTGCTACGCGCTGGGCAACGAGATCCCCGCGCAGCTCGCGCGCTGGCTCGGCAGGCGGCGCATCGAGCGCCACCTGGAGGTCCTCTACCGGGCCGTCAAGGAGGAGGACCCGGCGGGGATCGTCACCTACGTCAACTACCCGACGACCGAGTACCTGCAGCTGCCGTTCCTCGACGCGGTCTCGTTCAACGTCTACCTCGAGTCCCGCGAGCGGCTGACGGCCTACATCGCCCGACTGCAGAACATCGCCGGCGACCGCCCGCTGCTGATGAGCGAGCTGGGCCTGGACGCGATGCGCAACGGCGAGTGGCGCCAGGCCGAGGTGCTCGACTGGCAGCTGCGCACGGTCTTCGCCGCGGGGTGCGCCGGCGCCGTCGTCTTCTCCTGGACCGACGAGTGGCACCGCGCGGGCGCGCCGGTCGACGACTGGGCGTTCGGCCTGACGCGCGCCGACCGCTCGCCGAAGCCGGCGCTGGCGGCCGTGTCCCGGGCGCTCGACGCGGTGCCGTTCCCTCACGACGTGGACTGGCCGACCGTCTCCGTGGTGGTGTGCTCCTACAACGGCGCGCGGACCATCCGCCAGACCCTCGAGGCGCTCGAGCGCGTGGACTACCCGCATCGCGAGGTGATCGTCGTCGACGACGGCTCCACGGACGCCACCGCCGCCATCGCCGGCGAGTTCGGCGTGCGGCTCGTCTCGCAGGCCAACGCCGGCCTCAGCGCGGCGCGCAACACCGGGTGGCAGGCCGCGACCGGCGAGATCGTCGCCTACCTCGACGACGACGCCTACCCCGACCCAGACTGGCTCCGCCACCTCGCGTGGTCGTTCCTCACCTCGGCCTACGCCGCCATCGGCGGCCCCAACATCACCCCCCACGAGGATCCGCCGGTGTCGCACGCGGTGGGGCACGCGCCCGGCGGGCCGATCCACGTCCTGGTCTCGGACACCGAGGCCGAGCACATCCCCGGCTGCAACATGGCCTTCCGGCGGTCGGCGCTGGCGGCGATCGGCGGCTTCGACCCCACCTTCCGCGTGGCCGGCGACGACGTCGACGCCTGCTGGAGGATCCAGGCGGCGGGGTGGCGCATCGGCTTCAGCCCCGCCGCCGTCGTCTGGCACCACCGGCGCCCCTCCGTGCGGGCCTACTGGCGCCAGCAGCG
Organism: Miltoncostaea marina; assembly: GCF_018141525.1. Lineage (GTDB taxonomy): Bacteria > Actinomycetota > Thermoleophilia > Miltoncostaeales > Miltoncostaeaceae > Miltoncostaea > Miltoncostaea marina. The sequence goes on along the minus strand of NZ_CP064655.1, from coordinate 151,577 downwards.
CGGCTACGGGCGGGCGGAGGCGCTGCTCGAGCGCAAGTGGCCGGAGAAGTACAACGTGCTCGGCCACGTGAGCTGGGGCGGATCCGTGTACGGCAACGCCGTGCTGCGCCGGATCGGCCGGCGGGCCGGCCGGATCTACCACGGCGTGTGGGGCGCGGCGCCCTTCCAGTCGCTCTACCAGCGGGCGCCGGGCGCGCTGGCGGCGGCGCCGCTCATGCCCGAGTGGTACCTGGCGATCGCGCTGCTCGCCGTGCTCGGCACGGTGGGGATCGCGTGGACGCCCCTCCTGCTGGCGCTGCCCGTCGCGGCCGCCGCGCTCGTCGCCACGCTGGCCGGCGCGGCCGCGCGCGGCCTGCGGACGCGGTTCGAGGCGCGACCGCCCGGCGAGCGGCTCCGGCTCCGGGCCATCACCGCGATGCTCACGGCGGCCCAGCCGCTCGCGCGGATGTCGGGCCGCTTCGACTACGGCCTCGCGCCCTGGAGCCGCGGCCGCACGTCGGGCCGCCTGGTGCCGCGCCCGCGCGGGGTCAGGCGGTGGTGCGAGGACTGGCGCGACCCCGCGACGCGCATCCATGACGTCGAGCGCGCGCTGGCCGCCCGGGAGGTCGTCGTCGAGCGCGGCGGGGCCTTCGATCGCTGGGACCTGCGCGTCCGCGGGGGCCTGTTCGGGTCGGCCCGCGTGCGGTTCGCGGTCGAGGACCACGGCGGGGGCGCCCAGCTCGTGCGCGCGCGCGTCGTCCCCTCGTGGCCGGTCTGGGCCGCGGCGCTGCTCGCGCTCGTCGCCGTCCTCGCAGGCCTGGCCCTCGCCGACGGCGCGGCGGTGGCGGCCGCGATCCTGGGGCTGGCGGCCGCCGGGCTCGCGGGGCTCATGCTGCGCGAGTCCGGCGGCGCCCTCGGCGAGGCCGTCCGCGCGCTCGGCGGCGCCGAGGAGGCCCCGGCCGCCCGCGAACGGGCCGGCGAGCCCGAGGTGGTGCCCGACCCGCTCGTGCGCCGCCCGGTGGATGGCTGAGCCGCGCGCCCCCGGGCCGCCCGGCGGCGACCTGCGCGTCTACCGGCGGCTGCTGGTGCAGGCGCGCGACCACTGGCCGCACATCGGCGGCCTGTTCGCGCTCGGGCTCCTCGCGGCCCCGCTCGCGCTGCTGGCCCCGCTGCCGCTGAAGATCGCCGTCGACAACGTGATCGGCGACGAGCCGGTGCCCGGCTGGCTCGGCGTGCTGCCGGACGGCATGACCGACTCGAAGGGCGGCCTGCTGGCGGTGGTGACCGCGCTGGTCGTGCTGATCGCGCTCGCGTCGCAGCTGACGACCTTCGCGAAGGACGTGCTCGAGACCTCCACCGGCGAACGGCTGGTCCTCGGGTTCCGGACCGCGCTCTTCGGGCACGTCCAGCGGCTGTCGCTCACGTACCACGACCGGCGCGGCGTGACGGACTCGCTCTACCGCATCCAGTACGACGCGCCGGCCATCCAGTGGATCGCCGTCAACGGGGTCACGCCCTTCGTGAGCTCGGGGCTGATGGTGGCGGGCATGATCGCCGTCACCGCGTCCATCGACTGGCAGCTCGCCCTGGTCGCGCTCGCCGTCGCGCCCGTGCTGGTCGCCCTGACGATCGCCTTCCGCCGGCGCCTGCGCGCCGGGTGGGCGCGCGAGCGCACCCTCGACAGCTCGGCCATGGCGGTGGTGCAGGAGGCGCTCTCCGGGCTGCGCGTGGTGAAGGCGTTCGGGCAGGAGGACCGCGAGCACGTGCGCTACGTCGAGCGCTCCCGCGCCAGCACGTCCGCCCGCATCCGGCTCGCGGTGGCGGAGGGCCTGTTCGGCCTGCTGACGGCCCTCACCGTCGCCGTCGGCACGGCGGCCGCCCTCTACATCGGCGTCTCGCACGTCCAGGACGGCGTGATCACCCTCGGCAGCCTGCTCGTGGTGATGGCCTACCTCGTGCAGCTCTACCAGCCGATGAGCACCATCGCGCACTCGGTCACCACGCTGCAGGAGTCGCTCGCCAGCGCCGAGCGGGCGCTGTTCGTGCTCGACCAGGAGCCGGACGTCGCCGACCCCCGGTACCCGCGGCCCGCGCGGCGCGCCGAGGGCGCGATCACCTTCGAGGGCGTCACCTTCGGCTACGACCCGGCGCGCCCGGTGCTGCACGACATCTCGTTCGCGATCCCGCCCGGCACGCGCCTCGGCATCGCCGGCCGCACGGGCTCCGGCAAGACGACCCTCGTCGGGCTCATGATGCGCTTCCACGACCCGGGCGCCGGCCGCGTGCTGCTCGACGGCCGGGACATCCGCGACCTGCGGGTCGCCGACCTGCGCAGCCAGTTCGCCGTCGTCCTGCAGGAGCCGGTGCTGTTCTCCACGACGATCGCGGAGAACATCGCGTACGGGCGGCCCGGCGCGCGGCTGGACGAGATCGCCGCCGCCGCGCGCGCGGCGGGCGTCCACGACGTCGTCGAGGCGCTGCCCGACGGCTACGACACCCTGGTGGGCGAGCGCGGCATGACCCTGTCGGGGGGCGAGCGCCAGCGCATCTCGCTGGCCCGGGCCTTCCTGACCGACGCCCCGATCCTCATCCTCGACGAGCCGACGAGCGCGGTCGACGTCGCGACCGAGGCGATGATGATCGACGCGATGGAGCGGCTCATGGAGGGCCGCACCGTCGTGATGATCGCCCACCGGCTCTCGACGCTCGCGCGCTGCGACGCCTACCTGCAGCTCGCCGAGGGACGGGTGGTGTCGACCGACGCGCCGGCCGGGGTCCGCGGGTCGCGCGCCGCCGCGCGGTCGCGCCGATGACCCGGACCGCGTCCCGGCTGCGCGTGGTCGTGACCGGCCTGATCGCGCAGCACCCCCGCCTCGGCGGCGTCGCCTGGGACTACGTGCAGTACCCGGCGGGGCTCGCGCGGCTGGGCCACGACGTCTGGTACCTCGAGGACTCGGGCGAGTGGCCGTACCGGCTCGACGGCGGCGCGGACCCCGCCAGCTGGGTGGCCGACGGGCACGCCAACGTGCGCCACCTCGCCGCCGTGATGGAGCGCGCCGGCCTCGGCGGCCGCTGGATGTACCGCTCGCCGCTCGAGGGCCGCTGGTACGGGGTCCCGGACCGCCGGCGCGCGGAGATCCTGCGGTCGGCCGACCTCCTGGTGAACGTCTCCGGCACGCTCGAGGACCCCGGCCGCTACCGCGGCATCCCCCGGCTCGCGTACATCGACTCCGACCCGGTGTTCACGCAGGCGCGGATCATCGAGGATCCGGCGGGCGCATTCGCGCGCCGGGTGGACGCGCACGACGTCACGTTCAGCTTCGGCTCGCGGGTGGCCGACGGCCCGTTCGCGACGGGCCACCGCTGGCTGCCGACGCGCCAGCCGGTGGTCCTCGCCGACTGGCCGCCCGCGGCGGCGGCCGGCGACGCCCTCACGACCGTGATGAGCTGGACGAGCTACCCGCCGGTCGAGGCGCGCGGGCGCGTGCTGGGCCAGAAGGACGTCGAGCTGCGCCGGCTGCTGACGCTGCCGGCGCGCTCGCCCGTGCCGCTCGAGATCGCCCTCGGGTCGCTGCGCCACGCCGGCTGGGAGTCGCCGGGGGACGGCGCGAGCGCGGCGGGGACCCCGGCCGAGGTGCTCGCCGCGGCGGGCTGGCGGGTGCGCGACGCCTTCGCCGCCTGCGGCACGCCCGAGGCCTACCGGGCGTACATCCGCTCGTCGCGGGCCGAGCTGAGCGTCGCGAAGGGCGGCTACGTCACCGGCCGGTCGGGCTGGTTCAGCTGCCGCAGCGCGTGCTACCTCGCCTGCGGCCGCCCGGTCGTTGTGCAGGACACCGGCTTCGCGCCGTCGCCCCCCGCCGGGCTCGGCGTGCTCGCCTTCGACTCCGCGGACGGCGCCCTGGCGGCGATCGAGGCGGTCGTCGCCGACCCCGCCCGCCACGCGCGCGCGGCCCGCGAAATCGCCGCGGAGTGGTTCGACGCCGGGCGCGTGCTCGGCGCGCTGGTCGAGGACGCGCTCGGCACGGGACCCCGGGCCCCCGTGGGGGCGGGCGCGTGAGGACGCTCGTCGCCGGATGGTTCTCGTTCGCGGGGATGGGCGCCACCGCGGGCGACCTGCTGGCGCGCGACGTCGTGTGCGGGTGGCTGCGCGAGGCGGGCGTGCCCCACGACGTCGCCCTCGACCCGCCGTTCGCGGGCGGCGTCGACTGGCGCGCGGTCGACCCCGGCGCCTACGACCGGGTGGTCTTCGTGTGCGGGCCGTGCGGCGACGGCTGGCCGCTGACCGAGTTCCTGCCGCGGTTCGCCGGGCGCCGCATGGTCGGCCTCGACGTCTCGATGCTCGACCCGCTGGAGCGCTGGAACCCCTTCGACCTGCTGCTCGAGCGCGACAGCTCGCGCACGGCACGCCCGGACCTGTCCCTGCTGTCGGAGGCGCCGCCCGCGCCCGTCGCCGGCCGCGTGCTCGTGCACCGCCAGGACGAGTACGGCGACCGTGCCGCCCACGCCGAGGCGGACGCGCTCGTGGACGCGCTGCTCGCCGACGCGGGGCTGGCCGTCGTCCCGATCGACACGCGGCTCGACCGCAACGCGACCGGCCTCTCCACGCCGGCGCAGGTCGAGGCGCTGATCGCGCGGGTCGACGTGGTCGTGACCACCCGGCTCCACGGGCTGGTGCTGGCGCTCAAGCACGGGGTGCCCGCCGTCGCCGTCGATCCGGTGCGGGGCGGCGCCAAGGTGCTGCGGCAGGCGCAGGCGCTCGGCTGGCCGCACGCCCTCCCGGTCGACGCCGCCACGCCCGCGGCGCTGCGCGAGGCGCTCGGCTGGTGCCTGCGGCCCGAGGCGGCGCGCGCCGCCGCGGCCACGGCGGCGCGCGCCCGCCGCGCCCTCGCGCCGGTGCGGGCGGCCGTGGCCGACGAGCTCGCGGGCGGGGGCGGCTGACGTGGCGCGGATCGTCGTCGGCGTCTACATGGTCCGCTACCCGCTCGGCGGCATGCTGTCGATGTCGCTGCAGCTCGTCGCCGGGCTGCGCCGCCTGGGCCACGACGTGGTGGTGGCGGAGCGGAGCGGCTGGGCGTCGTCCTGCTTCGACCCCGTGCGCCGCGAGATGACCGACGACTGCACGCGCGGCACCGCGGTCGTCGCGACGCTGCTCGCGAGGTTCGGCCTCGAGGGGCGCTGGTGCTTCGTCGACGCGGCCGGCCGCGCGCACGGCATGTCGCGGGCGGGGCTGCGCGAGGCCCTGCGCACCTGCGACGCCTTCATCGACGCGGGCACGCACGGGCTCTGGCTCGGCGACGTCGGCGGGCGCGCCGTCACCGCGCTGATCGACGGCGAGCCGGGATGGACGCAGATGCGCTGGGACCTGCGCCGGCGGGGCGGCGAGGCGACCCCGCGCTACGACGCCTACTTCACGGTGGGCCAGGGGGTGGGCACGCCGGCGAGCTCCGTCCCGACGCTGGGCCTGCCGTGGCGCCATGTCCGCTACCCCGTGCTGCTGGACCAGTTCGCGCCGCTGCCCCCGGACCCGGAGGCGCCCTACACGACGGTGATGAACTGGCGCGCGCACGAGGCGCTCGAGTACGACGGCGCCGTCTTCGGCCAGAAGGACGCCGAGTTCGAGCGGTTCGCCGCGCTGCCCCGGGTCGCCCGCGGCGCCCGCTTCGAGCTGGCCGTGGCGGGGCGGGAGGTGCCGCGCGCGCGGCTGCGCGCGTGCGGCTGGGCGATCCGGGAGGCCCACGCCGTGACCGCGTCCTACGACGCCTACCGCGCGTTCGTGCGCGCCTCGCGCGGGGAGTTCAGCGTGGCCAAGCAGGTGTTCGTGGCGACCGCCAGCGGGTGGTTCGGGGACCGCAGCGCGGCCTACCTGGCGGCCGGCCGGCCGGTCGTCGTGCAGGACACCGGCATCTCGGCCCACCTGCCGTGCGGCGAGGGCCTGTTCGCCGTCCGCGACGCCGAGGAGGCCGCAGCGGCCATCGAGCGGATCGAGGCCGACTACGGCCGCCACTCGGCCGCGGCCCGCGAGATCGCCCGCGAGTTCCTCGCGCCCGACCGGGCGCTCGCGCCGCTGCTCGAGGCGGTCGGCGCATGAGCGCCCCGCTCGCCGTCTGCGTCGGTGGCATCGGCAAGCTGCCGTACGGCGGCCTCACGATGCACTACGTGCACTACGTCCTCGGGCTGCGCGAGCTGGGCTACCGCGTGCACTACGTCGAGCGCCAGAACCGCCCCCTCGAGACCTACGACCCGGCCTCGGACGCGATGACGGACCGGCCGGACGCCGCCGTGCGCTACCTGTCGGCGGTCGCCGAGCGCTTCGGCTTCGCCGGCCGGTGGAGCTTCATCGACCGGGACGGCGCGTGCCACGGGGCGGGCTGGGAACGCCTGCTGGCGGCGCTCGGCGAGGCCGAGTTCGTGCTCACCGTCGTCGACCCCACGTGGTTCGACGAGCTGGAGCGCTGCCCGCGGCGGCTCTTCATCGACGGCGACCCGATGTTCACCCAGACCGCGCTCGCCGCCGGCGCGGGCAGTCGCGCCGACGCGCCCCGCCACTACGACACCCTCTTCACCTTCGCGGCGCGGATCGGCGCCGCCGACTGCACGGTGCCCGACGCGGGCCGCTCCTGGATTCCGACGCGCCCCGTCGTGGCGACGTCGGCCTGGCGGTGCGCCCCGCCGCCCCCCGGCGCCCCCTTCGTCGCGCTCATGCACTGGGCCGCCGGGGGCGAGGTGCGCCACGCCGGCAGGTCGTACGGCCACAAGGACCGCGAGTTCGGCCGCGTCGCCGCGCTGCCGTCGCGGCGCGGCGGCGAGTACGTGCTCGCGGCCGGCGGCGGCGCCGTCCCGCGCGAGGCGCTCGGGCGCGCCGGCTGGCGGCTGGTCAACCCGCTGAAGGTGACGGCGACCCCCGAGGCGTACGCCGCCTTCATCGCGGGCTCGCGCGGCGACATCGGCGTGGCGAAGCACGCCTACGTGGCCAGCAGGTCGGGGTGGTTCAGCGATCGCAGCGCGTGCTTCCTGGCCGCCGGCAGGCCGGTGCTCCACCAGGACACCGGCTACGGCGACTGGCTCCCGGCCGACGCGGGCGTGCTGCCCTTCGCCGACCTGGACTCGCTCGTCGACGCCCTCGACCGGCTCGACCGCGACTACGACCGTCAGGCGCGCGCCGCCCGCCGGGTCGCCGAGGAGCACTTCGAGGCGCGCACCGTGCTCGCCGGGATGCTCGAGACGGCGGGCCTGCGGTGAGCGGCGCGGGCGCCCGCACCGGCGCGCCGCCGACGGCGCTCCTGATCTATCCGGACGAGTGGCTCGGGCGGCGGCGCAAGGAGTGGGCACCGCTCGCATCCGCCGCCGCCGCGGCCGGGATGACGGCGGTCGTCGCCGGCTGGCGGGCGCTCGCCGTCGAGGGGGGCCGGGTGCGCGCCGGGCGCTGCCGGGTGCAGCACCCCGGCGGGCCGCTGGTCACCGCGCGCGGCGTGGCCCGCACGCCGGCCGTCGTCCTGACGACCTGGGGCGTCGACTGGGGCCACGCGCCCCTCTTCGACGCGATCGTCGGGACGTCGGGCTGCCGCCACACGCAGTCGTCGCTGCTCGGCTGGCTCGACGGCAAGTGCGAGCTGGAGCGGTGCCTGCGCGCGCGCGAGGCGGCGACCGGGGCGCGGATCCCCCGCCCGCGCACGCTGCTCCCGGACGAGGCCGCCGCGGAGGAGGGCGGCGGGCTCGTGATCGTCAAGCCGTCGCGCAGCGGACAGTGCCGGGGCATCGAGATCGTGCCGCGCGACGCGGCCGCGGCGATGGCCGCCGAGGTCGCCGCCGGCGCCCGCGCGCCGTTCGTCGCGCAGGACCTGGTCGCCGACGCCTTCCTCTACCGGGGGCGGCGCTGGGACGCCCGCGTCCACGCGATGGCGACCTCGCTGGACCCGCTGGAGGTGCGCGTCTACCGGGAGGGCGTCGCCAAGACGACCGCCGCCCCCGCCCGGCCGGGCAGCGGCCGGCTCGACGAGTGGCTCAACGCGGAGTCGCACCGGCCCGGCGGCGGCCCCGCCGAGAACCTGCCGCTGACCGAGATGCTGGCGTACGTCGAGCGCGAGCACCGCCCGCTGCCGGGCTTCTGGCGCCGGCTCGAGGCGCTCGCCCGCGAGGTGTTCGCGGCGATCGCGGGCGCCGCGCGCGACTGGCCGCGGCCGCAGGGCCGGGCCCTGCTCGTGGCGGGGCTGGACCTGATCGTCGAGCGCCGGGGCGACGACGGCTACGAGCTGCGGCTGCTGGAGATCAACTCGCACCCGGGGCTCGGGTGGGAGCCGCGCATCGCCGCCGCGCTGGCGCCCCACCACCGGGCGTGGTTCGCTGACATGCGCGCCGCGGCCGGCGGCCCGCCCTGACCCCGCGAGGAGCCGCCGTGTTCGCCTACGACCCCGCCGTCGCAGCAGCGTTCCCCGCCGCCCGCGCGGGCGTCGTCCACGCCGCGGGCGTCGCCGGCGGCCCGGCCCCGGAGGCGCTGCGCGCCGAGTACGCCGCCGAGCAGCGGGCGGCCGCCGGGCGCCTCGCGGCCACGCCCGTCGCCGAGATGCCGTCCATCGCCGCGTGGCGGCGGGCCTTCAGCGCCTTCGGGGTCCGCCCGACCCAGCACCGCTCCGCCGCCGAGGCGCTCCTGCGCCGGCTCGGGAAGGAGGGTGCGATCCCCTCCATCGGCGCGCTCGTCGACATCGGCAACCTCGTCTCGATCCGCCACGCGCTGCCGGTGGCGGTGTTCGACCTCGCCGCGCTCGGGGGCGGCGTGACCGTGCGCTTCGCCGACGGCGACGAGCGCTTCACCGACCTCGGATCAGGGGCGGATGCGACGCCCGAGCGCGGCGAGGTGGTGCTGGTCGACCGGCACGGGGCGGTGGTCGCCCGCCGCTGGTGCTGGCGCCAGAGCACGCACAGCGTGGCCGGGCCGGACACCTCCGAGGCGCTCCTGCTCGTGGAGGGCCATCACGACGCGGCGGCGGCCGACGTCGCGGCGGCGGTCGCGGACCTCGTCGCGCTGCTGCAGGAGCACCAGCCCGGGTGCCGGACGTCGGCGCGGACGTTCGCGGCCGGCGGGGCGGGCGGCGGCGCCGGGCGCTAGCCCTGGTCGCGCAGGCGGAACCAGAGGGCGCCGTCGCGCCCGGCGCGCAGGTCGATGCGCCCCCGCCGGGCCAGCACGCGCAGGGCCCGGTCGATCGCCGGCCGGGGGACGCGCACGCCGTAGTGGCGCTCCAGGTCGCGGCCGAGGTGGCCGGTGGCCGACCAGCCGGAGCGCAGCGGGGCGACGCGCCGCGCCATGCAGGCCTCGAGCGCGTCGATCAGGCGGCCGGGACGGGTGAGCTCGAAGACGGTGCGGGGGTCCGTGAGGCCGGGCTCGTGCACGGCGGTGCCTCCAGGGTGGTTCCGTGCGGACGCTGGTTTCCTTATCGACACCTCGACGCACCCCTTGACCGGCGCGGCGCAGGAGCCGGGGGGCGGACGGCGAACCGATCGGCCATGGCAGCCATCCGCATCACCTCAGGCCCCCTGCGGGGCGTCGAGCTCGAGACCGCCCTCGGCGAGGCCCGTCGCGGGCGGGCCCTGCGCCTGCGCATGCGCGCCGCCCGCCGTCGCTGGACCGCGGCCGCCGCGCGCGCCCGCCGGGATCGCGCCGGCGAGGCGCACGAGCGCCGGGAGCTCCCCGCCGGCTAGCCCGGCGGCGGCCCGCCGCCGCCTCAGGGCCTGTGTATGAACTGATCCCGGTACCGATCAGGGATCTCGGCCACTGCACCGATGGAAACGGTGCGTCATGGCCTACCCGAGTGACGTCACCGACGACGAGTGGCGCCTCGTCTGCGACCTGCTGGAGCCCGCATCGGGCCGGCGGGGTCGTCCGCCTGCCATCTCGCGGCGAGCGATCGCCGACGCGATCCTCTACCTCGCCCGTACAGGGTCGCCGTGGCGCTACCTGCCGTCGGAACAGCCCGCATGGGGAACGGTCTGGCGGCAGTTCCGCCGCTGGCGCGACAGCGGCGTCTTGGCGAAGCTGCTGACCCGCCTTCGCCAGATCGCCCGGCTGATGAAGGGCCGCACGGTCGACCCCTCGATGCTGATGGTCGACGCCCAGGTGGCCCGCGGGGGTCGAGCCGGCCCGTCGTTCCACGAGTCGGGCGGCCGCGGCGGGCGCACCAACGGCGCCAAACGCACGCTGCTACTCGACATCACCGGCTCGCCGGTCGCGGTGCGGGACGACTCGGCCCGACCACAGGATGTACGCGTCGCTCGCGAGCTGCTCGAGGCGGTGCTCGACGCCATGCCGAGCGTCAAGGCGATCGTCGCCGACCGCGGCTACCGCGGGCTGGCGGCGATGTGCGCACGCCGCGGCATCGCCCTCGACATCAAGGCGCCACCGAAGGGCGCCTCGCGCGTCACGCCGCTGCGGCCGCTGTGGCGCATCGAGGACGCCTTCGCGCGCCTCGGCCGCTGGCGGCGCCTGTCGCGTTCGTATGAGGGCCCGGCCGCGAGCGCGCGGGCCTGGATGGAGATCGCGGCCTGCCACTACCTCCTCGGGCGCGTCTTGGCGTAGCAGAGCGGTACGGGGATCGGAGCCGTGCCGTCCGGGAACCTGCCAATACTTGCAGGCGATGGCGGCCAAGCTCCCCGACGGCTGGCGCACCACCAGCTTCCGCTTCACGCTCGAGCCGACGGTCGAGCAACGACAGCTGATCGCGCGCCACCTGGGCGCCGCGCGCTTCGCCTGGAATCAGTCCCTTGGGCTGGTGAAGGACGCGCTCGACGCCCGCGCCACCGACGGCACCACCGATGTGCCCTGGACGCCGTTCTCGATCATCAACGCCTTCAACGCCTGGAAGCGCTCGCCCGCAGCGGGCTCGTCCGATGGCCTGCCCTGGCGGGGCGAGGTTCATCAGGGCGTGATGGAGGAGGCCTGCGTGGATCTCGGCCGGGCGCTCGGCGCCGTCTCTGGCTCGCGCAACGGCACCCGGAAAGGCGCCCGCATGGGCTTCCCGCGCTTCACGAAGCGGGGCCGGGGCACCGAGAGCTGCCGCTTCCGGGCGAAGGACCGGCGGTCGGTGCAGGTCGGAAGCGACGAGGCGGCGCGGGTCGTGAAGCTCCCCCGGATCGGCGTGGTCCGCGTCCGCGAGGACACCCGGCGGGTGCGACGCCTGATGCGCCGCGGCGCGCGGCCGCTGCAGGCCACCCTGCGCCGCGACGGCCGGCGCCTCGTGGTGGCGATCACGCTCGCCTGCCCTCCGCTCCACCAGGCCCACCATCACCGAGGCGGCGGCCCGGCGGTCGGCCTCGACCGCGGCCTCACCGCGCTCGTGGTCGGCGCCACCGCCGACGGCGACGAGATCATGCGGGTCGAGAACCCGCGCCACCTCACCCGCTCCCTGCGCCAGCTGCGGCGAGCGAACCGCGCCATGTTCCGGCGCCGGCGCGGCTCCCGTCGGCGCGAGCGGGCCCGCCGGCGGGTGGCCCGCCTCCACCAGCGGGCGCGCGACCAGCGCAACGACGTCACGAACAAGCTCACCACCGACCTGGCCACGACCCACGGCCGGATCGTGGTCGAGACGCTCGGCATTCGGGGCCTCGTCCGAACCCGCCTCGCGCGCGCCATCTCCGACGCGGCCTGGGGCGACTTCGAGCGCCAGCTCGACTACAAGCTGGCCTGGCGCTCGGGCGAGCTGATCCGCGCGCCGCGTTGGCTGCCCTCGACCCGGGCCTGCTCGGCCTGCGGCGAGGTCGGCCCTGCAGTGCCGCTCTCCGAGCAAACCTTCACCTGCTCAGGATGCGGCCACTCGGCCGACCGCGACACCGACGCGGCCGCCGTGCTCGCTGCCTGGGCCGACGGCCGGATCACCCTGGATGCCGAACTCGAGGACCGTCGCCCGGAGGTGCCGGGAGACGCGAAACGCTCGCTCCGCGGGGAGCCCGCCCGGGAGGTGCCAGCTGGCGTCTTTGCCCGCCCCGGCGATCGGACGAGAAGCCCGCTCGCGGGCACGGCCGAGAAGGCCGCCGTGTCAGAGCTCGCGGCCTAGCCGGAGTTCATACACAGACCGTCAGAGGCGCCACTCCCGCGCGGCCACCGCCGCGGCCACGTCGACGTCGGCCACGGGCCGGCGGTAGCGCCGGGCGCCGCCCACCGGCGCGATGCCCAGGTGGCGGTCGATCGTGGCCGCCGGCATCCCCTCCTCGGCGAGCTCGGCCGCGTTGGCGTAGCGAAGCGCGAGGGGGTGCACGCGCTTGCGGATGCCGGCGCGGCGGGCCAGGCGCGGCAGCAGCTCGCGCACGTAGGCCGCCTTCAGCGGCTCGCCCGCGAGGGTGCAGAACAGCGGCGCCTCGTGGGCGATGCCGCGCTCACGGCGGCGCTCGAGCCACGCCGCGATGAGCCCGCGGGTGGTGGCGTCGATGCCGGTCACCCGCCGGCTGCCGCCCTTGCGCGCCGGCACGTCGACCGTCGCGGCGCCCAGGTCGACGTCGGCCGGCAGGAGCGCCAGCGCCTCGCCCGGGCGCAGGCCCGACCGGTACATCACGGCCACGAGCGCCCGGTTGCGCAGCCCCGTCGGCGCCCGTCCCGACGACGCCCGCACCAGCGCGCGCGCCTCGTCGGGCGTCAGCAGCTCGTCGGACAACGGATCGCCCTCGTCCCCGTCCGGCAGGGGGGACGGAAGCGGGGGGCGCGGTGGTTCGTCGCGCATGGAGCTCCTAGCGGTTCTGAGTGAGATCACTGTGGCGATCCTGTCGGTTTTGGCAGTTTCACGGTTCTACGCGGCGCGCGGCTCGGGTGTCAACCGCTGGTTTTCGCGAATCGACCCACCCGGTCGACCAGTACGCGACGGGCGGGGTAGCCTCCGTGTGTCTCGGGTGGGTGGTCGCCTTCGGGCGCTCGAGGGAAGCCGGTGCGAATCCGGCGCGGTCCCGCCACTGTCACCGGGAGCGGCGTCGCTGGGCGAGAAGCCGGCCACCGGTCCGACCGGGAAGGCGCGACGTCGCTGCGAACGGAAGCCAGGAGACCTGCCTCCGCCCGAGCACCGACACCGCTTTCGAGGAATGGAGCCGTTGGTGCGACGACGACCGTGCGGGGCGCTGGCGCCCGTGCTGATGGCGCTGCTCGCGCTCGCCGCGCTCGCCGCGCTGGCCGCCGGCTGCGAGCGCCGCTCGCAGGACGCGCCCGCGGCCGAGGCGCCCGCCGCCACGCTGGTGGCGACCGCCGGGTACGGCGAGCGGGAGCTGCTGTCGACCCGGGTCGCGCCCGGTCAGTCGGTCATGCGGGCGCTGCGGGGGGCCACCGAGGTGCGGACCGCCTACGCCGGCGCGTTCGTCGACAGCATGCTCGGGCTGCGCAGCGACGCCGCGGCCGAGGAGGACTGGTTCTTCTTCGTCAACGGCGTCGCGGGCGCGACGAGCGCCGAGCAGGTGCCGCTGGGGGACGGCGACGCCGTCTGGTGGGACCACCGCGACTGGGGGTCGCTGCAGAACGCCTTCGCGGTGGTGGGCCAGTGGCCCGCGCCGCTCGCGCTGCCGGGCGGCCGCGGCCCGGCGGTGGCGGCCGACCCGCCGCTGCGCGCGGCGCTCGAGGCGGCCGGGGCGCGGCTGACCGACGTCTCGTCGCCCTGGCGGGCGGTCGTCGGGGCCAGCGACGCGCTCGCGCGGCGCGACCCGGCCTGGCGGCGCGCCCTCGCCGACCCCGACGGCGCCGGGATCGGCGTCGCGGTCGAGGGCGGCGCGAACGGCCCTCGGCCCGGCGGGGCGCCGCGCGAGCCGGTGCCCGGCGCCCGGGCCCTGATCGCGGCCGTGCCCACCGACCCGGCCGACCCGCAGGCGGGGGTGGCGGTCGTCGTCGCCGGGCTCGACGACGCGGCGGCGCGGGCGGCGGCGCGCGCCCTCGCCGACGACCCCGCCATCGTGCGCGGCCGCTACGCGCTGACGCTCGACGGCGAGGGGCGGCCGCTGCGCGCCGCCGGGCGGGCGGGGCCGTGAGGGCGCCCGGGGCGCTTGCGCCCCTCTGGCTCGGCGCGATCGTGCTCGCCTTCTCCACCGGACACCCCCTGGTGCTGCTGTGCCTGCTCGCCGGGGCGCTGGCCCTCGCGTGGACCGCGCCCGGCCGGCCGAGCCGCTTCTTCCTGCTCGGCGGCGCGCTCAGCGGCCTGACGCTCGCGGCGATCAACCCGTTCGTGTCCGCGGAGGGCGACCTGATCCTCTGGCGCGGCCCCGAGGTCGCGGTCATCGACCTGGAGGTGACGGTCGAGGAGGTCGTCGCCGGCCTCGCGATCGGCGTGCGGCTGGCCGCGGTGGCGATCCTCGTCGGCGCCCTGCTCGCGCACGTCGACCCCGACCGCCTGCAGGCGCAGGTCGCCCGCGTGGCGCCGCGCTCCGCGATGACGTGCGCGCTGGCCGCGCGGCTGGTGCCGACCCTCCAGCGCGACGCCCGGGCCATCTCGGAGTCGGCGCGGCTGCGCGGCCTGGCCCTGGCCGACGGCCGCCTGCTCGCGCGCACCCGGCGGGCGGCCCCGCTGACGCTGCCGCTGCTCGGCGCGAGCCTCGAGCGCGGGCTCGACGTGGCCGAGGCCATGACGGCCCGCGGCTACGGCGCCGGGCCGCGCACCCGCAGCCCCGAGCGCCCCTGGGTGCGCGAGGAGCGCGCGGCGCTGGCGCTCGGCGCCGCCCTCGTCGCCGTCGCCGCGGTCGCGGCCACGGCGGGGCTCGGCGGCTACTCGTACTACCCCACCCTCGATCCGCTGCTCGGGGCCGGCGGGCTGGCCCTGGCCGCCGCCGCGGCCGCCGCGCTGGGCGGCGCCGCGCTGGTGCTGCGCCGGTGAGGGCCGCGGCCGAGACACGGGGGCTGTGGTTCGCGTACGGCGGCGGCGCCGGGCCCGCGCTCGACGGCGTCGACCTCGACGTGCGCGCCGGCGAGGTGCTGCTGCTCGAGGGTCCCTCCGGCGGCGGCAAGTCGACCCTGCTGCGGGCGCTGTGCGGCCTCGTGCCCCACTTCCACGGCGGCCGCTTCGCCGGCCGCGTCGCCGTGGGCGGCCTCGACACCATGCGCACGCCGCCCGCCCAGCTGTGCCGCGCCGCCGGGATGGTCTTCCAGGACCCCGAGGCGCAGTCGGTGATGGGCACGGTCGAGCGCGACGTGGCGTTCGGCCTGGAGAGCGCCGGCGTGCCGGCCGAGGCGATCCCGGGCCGGGTGCAGCGGGCGCTCGAGGAGGCCGGCGCCGCCCACCTGGCGGGGCGCGCCATCGCGACCCTCTCCGGCGGCGAGCGCCAGCGCGTGGCGCTGGCCGCCGCGCTGGCCCCCGCGCCGTCGGTGCTGCTGCTGGACGAGCCCACCTCCCAGCTCGACGCCGCGGGCGCGGCCGCCCTCGCGGCCACGCTGCGCGGCCGCGCCCGGGCGGGCGTGGCCGTCGTGGTGAGCGAGCACCGCGCCGACCGCTCGCGCGGGCTCGCCGACCGGGTGCTGGCGGTGCGCGAGGGGCGCCTGGGGGCGCCGGAGCCGGCCGACGCCGCCGGCGTGCCCCACGCCGCGGGCGCGCCCGGCGGGCCGCGCCTGGTGGTGGACGGGCTGGTCGCCGGCCACGGTGGGCCGCCCGTGCTGCGCGGCGCGGCCCTGGAGGTGCGCGCGGGCGAGACGGTGGCGGTGCACGGGCCGAACGGCTCGGGCAAGACGACCCTGCTGCGCGCGATCGCCGGGCTGCACGCGCCGGACGCGGGCCGGGTGCTGGTCGACCGCCGCGACGTCACCGCGCTGGCGGCGGAGCGCCGCTTCCCCGCCCTGTCGCTCGTGCCGCAGGACCCGGGCCGCCACCTGCTGACCGAGCGGGTGCGCGACGAGGTGGCCCTGTGCCTGCGCTGGCTCGGGGTGCCGCGGGCGGAGCGGCGCGCGCTGGTCGCCCGCGCGATGGAGGAGCTCGACCTCGCGGAGCTCGCCGAACGCCACCCCCTCGACCTGTCGGTGGGCCAGCGCGAGCGCGTCGCCCTGGCCGCGGCGCTCGTCGCGCGCCCCGGCGTGATCCTGCTCGACGAGCCCACCCGCGGGATGGACCCCGCGCGGCGCGGCGCGCTCGCGGACGTGCTGCGCGCCCGGGCGGCCGAGGGGGCGGCCGTGCTGGTGGCGACCCACGACGAGGGCTTCGCCGCCAGGCTCGCCGGTCGCCACCTCGACCTGCGCGACGGCACGCTGCGCGAGCGCGCCGCGGCGGCCGTGGCTGGTGTCGCGTGAGCGCCGCCGTCACGGTGGTACTGGTGGTGCTGCTGCTCATCGCGCTGGGCTTCGTGGCGCTCGAGCGCGGCGGGGGCGCGAAGGAGCTGGCCCTTGTGGCCACCATCGGGGCGCTCGCCGCCGCGGGGCGGGTGCTGTTCGCGCCCATCCCGGGCGCCCAGCCGATCACGGTGACGTGCCTGGTGACCGGCGCGAGCCTCGGCGCGCGCGCCGGCCTCGCGGTCGGCGCCGTGGCGGCGCTCATCTCCAACAGCTTCCTCGGGCAGGGGCCGTGGACGCCGCCACAGATGGCGCTCTGGGCGCTGGCCGGCCTGTCGGGCGCCGCGCTGCGGCGCGTGTGCCGGGCGCGGCTGGGGCTCGCGGCGGTCGGCGCCGTCTGGGGCGTCGCCTACGGCTGGGGGATGAATCTCTGGTACCTGGCCGCCTTCGGCCCGGAGGTGTCGTGGGCCGCGCTGACGCTGTCCGGCGGCCGCAGCCTGCCGTTCGAGGCCGTCCACGCCACCACGAACGTCGTGCTGGCGCTCGTCGCCGGCCCCGCGCTGCTGCGCCTGCTGGGCCGCTACGCGACGCGCATCCGCACCGAGGTCGTCGTCATCCCGCCAGCTCCCGCGCCCGCTCCCGCAGCCCCCGCGCCGCGCCGGCCGCCCGCTCCCGCGCCGCCGCGCTGAGGCCCCGCGCCTCCGCGACGGCCGCCCGGCACTCGGCGATCATCGCGGCGACCTCCCCCGGGGCGGCCGAGCCGGTCTGCAGCCGCGCGGCCACGCACGCGGCGGGGTCGAGCGCCCCGGCGAGCGCCTCGGCGGAGATCGTGACCGCGCGGCCCGCGGACGCCTCGGCGGCCGCGGCCAGTCGCTCGGGGGTGAGCGCGTCGGGCGGCAGCCCGGCGTCCACCAGGTCGCGCACCGCGCGGCCCACCACGTGGTGCGCCGTGCGGTAGTCGATCCCGGCCTCGACGGCGAGCACGTCGGCGACGTCGGCGGCCGCGGTGAAGCCCTCCCGCGCGGCCCGCTCCCAGCGCGCCGGGTCGATCGTGAGGCCGGCGACCACCTCGGCGGCCAGGGCCGTCACGGCGCCGGCCTCCTCCAGCAGGCGCGGCACGCTGCCGTTGAGCAGGTGGAAGTGGTCGGTGCGGGCCGACCCGGTGTGCAGCGCCACGAGGATCGCGGCGAGGTCGCCGGCGGCGATGCCGGCCTGCGTGCGGATGACGGCGAGCGCGTAGGGGTTGCGCTTCTGCGGCATGAGGGCGCTCGCGCGGCTGTGGCGGTCGGCGAGGCTCACCGCGGCGAACTCCTGGCTGGCCAGGATCTCGAGGTCCTGGCCGAGCTGCGAGGCGTGGGTCGCCGCGGTCGCCACGGCCGCGACCAGCTCGACGTAGCCGTCGGCCTGCCACATCGCGTCCTTCGCGTGGCGCATCACACCGGCGCAGCCGAGCAGGTCGGCGAGGCGCTCGCGGTCGATCGGCCAGCGCGACCCGGCGCTGCCGCCCACGCCCGCCACGCTGCGATCGAGCCAGGCGTGCGCGCCGCGCAGGCGGCCCGCGTCCCGCAGCGCCGGGTAGGCGTGGGCCAGCAGCAGGTGGCCGACGGTCGTGGGCTGCGCGGGCTGCAGGTAGGTGTAGTCGGCGGCGAGGTCCGCGGCGTGGCGCTCCGCCAGGCCGACCAGGGCGGCGGCCAGGTCGAGGGACGCGTCGTGCAGGTCGAGCGCCCCCTCGCGGGCCGCCAGCCGCAGGGCCACCCGGAACGCCTCGCGGCGCGGGCGCCCCGCCGACAGCCACCCGGCCGCCGAGGCGCCGACGCGGGCCTTGAGCTCGTGCTCGCGCGAGTTGAAGGCGTCGCCGAGCTCCGGCCGCCACGGAAAGGCGCCGCCCGGGATCCCGTCGAGCTCCAGCAGCCCGCGCAGCAGCCCGCGGGCGTCGTCGCCCGCCACCGCGCCCGCCTCGACCAGGGCGACCGCGTGGGCGAGGTCGGCCAGCGACAGCCACCGCGCCAGCCGCGGCCCGTGCCCCGCCTCGTGGGCGTAGCCGGCCCGCACCAGCTCGGGCGCGGGCCCGCCTCGGAGGCGCCCTCCGGCGCCCAGGTAGTCGTCCGTCATCGCCTCTCGTCGCTCGCGCTCGGGGGTTGACACGGCCAAGAGCCATCAGCATGCTAGCGGCGCTTATCCGACGGATAAGAGATCGCTATAACAGGGCGCCGCCCTCCCCCTGCGGCCACAGGGGGAGGGCGACTCACTCGCTCGGCCTCTGTCCAGACCAAGGAGCGTTGCGTGATCGTACGACACCCATTCCGCCTGCTCGCGCTGCCCGTCGTCCTCCTCGTCGCGGCCCTCGCCGTGCTCGCGGGCTGCGGCGACGAGGACCAGGCGAGCGGCGCCGCCGCCGCGAGCGGCGGCGATTCCACCCTCACCCTCGTGGGCTACACGACCCCGCGCGAGGTCTACGAGGAGCTCATCCCGCTCTTCGGGGGCACGCCCGCGGGGAAGGGCATCGGGTTCGAGCAGTCCTACGGCCCCTCCGGCGACCAGAGCCGGGCGGTCGAGGCCGGCCTCGACGCCGACGTGCTGGCGCTCTCGCTGGCGCCCGACGTGACCCGCCTCGAGGAGCCGGGCATCGTGGAGCCCGGGTGGCAGGACACCCCCACAGGTGGCTTCGTCAGCACCTCGGCCGTGGTCTTCCTCGTGCGCGAGGGCAACCCGAAGGGCATCCGCACCTGGGACGACCTCGTGAAGGACGGGGTCGAGGTCATCACGCCCAACCCGTTCAGCTCGGGCGGCGCCCAGTGGAACGTCGCCGCCGCGTACGGCGCCCAGCTCAAGCAGGGCAGGTCGAAGGACGAGGCGCTCGAGTACCTGCGCGCGCTCTTCGCCAACGTGCCGGTGCAGCCCAAGGGCGCCCGCGAGTCGCTGCAGGTCTTCGGGGCCGGCAAGGGCGACGTGCTGCTGGCCTACGAGAACGAGGCGAAGCTCGCCCAGGCCAACGGCGAGCCGGTCGAGTACGTCATCCCCGACGAGACCATCCTGATCCAGAACCCGATCGCGGTCACCGCGAACTCGGGCGATCCGCAGGCGGCCCAGGCGTTCGTCGACTTCGCCCTCAGCGCCCCGGCGCAGGAGGTCTTCGCGCGGAGGGGCTACCGCTCGGTGCTGCCGGCGGTCGCCGAGAAGCACGCCTCGGAGTACCCGGAGATCCCGGGCCTGTTCACGATGGACGAGGACCTCGGCGGCTGGACGAGCTTCCGCGACGAGTTCTTCGACCCCGACCGCGGCTACATGGCCGACATCTTCGCGGACCGGGGCTTCAGCCAGGACGATGAGTAGCCGCAGCGTCGCAGCCCGCATCCCGCGGGTCGCGTTCGGCCGAGCGGGGCGCCTCGGCGCCCCGCTCGGGCTGGGCGTCGCCGTGCTCTACATGAGCCTCGTGGTGCTCATCCCGCTCGCCGCCCTGACCGCGGGCGGGTTCGAGGAGGGCTGGAGCGGCTTCTGGGAGGCGATCACCGGCGACGCCGCGTGGGCGGCCGTGCGCCTCACCCTGGAGGTGTCGCTGATCGTCACGCTCCTCAACGCCGTGATGGGGACCCTCATCGCGTGGGTCCTCGTGCGCGACCGCTTCCCCGGCAAGGGGATCGTCAACTCCCTGATCGACCTGCCGTTCGCGCTGCCGACGATCGTGGCGGGCCTCACGCTGCTCGCGCTCTACGGTCCGCGCGGGCCGGTCGGCGTCAACGTCGCCTTCACGAAGGCGGGCATCGTGCTCGCCCTGCTGCTCGTGACGCTGCCCTTCGTGGTGCGCGCCGTGCAGCCGGTGCTGCTTGAGCTCGACGGCGAGATGGAACAGGCCGCCGCGTCGCTCGGCGCGGGCCCGTTCACGGTCTTCCGCCGCATCATCCTGCCCAACCTGCTGCCCGCCGTGATCGGCGGCAGCGGCCTCGCGTTCTCGCGGGCCCTGGGCGAGTTCGGCTCCCTGGTGCTGATCACGGGCAACATCCCGTTCCAGGACCAGGTCGCCTCCTTCTACATCTACAGCCGGATCGAGTCGGACGACCGCCAGGGGGCGGCCGCCGTGTCGGTCTTCCTGCTGGTCCTGTCGCTGGCGGCGCTGCTGCTGCTGTCCGCGCTCGAGCGCTGGACGTCGCGCCATGCCCGCTAGCGACGGCCTGGCCATCCCGCGCAGGCCCGGCGGCCGCGCCGCCGCGCTGGTCTCCCGCTGGGCGCTGCGGCTGGTGGCGCTCGCCTACCTGGGGCTGCTGCTCGCCGCGCCGCTGGCCCTGGTGTTCTGGAACACGTTCGAGGACGGCGTCGGCGTCGCCTGGGAGGCGGTCACCACCGACGCCGCGCTCCACGCGCTGTGGCTGACGCTGCTCATCACCGCGATCGCCGTGCCGCTCAACACGGTGTTCGGCGTGGCTGCCGCGCTCATCCTGGTGCGCCGCCGGGTGCCGGGGCGACCGCTCGTCAACGCGCTCATCGACCTGCCGCTGGCCCTCTCGCCGGTGGTCGTGGGCCTGGCGATCCTGCTCGTGTGGGGCCGCACCGGCTGGTTCGGCCCGGCCGCCGAGGAGCTCGGCGTGCAGGTCGTCTTCGCCCTGCCCGGCATGGTGCTGGCGACGGTGTTCGTCTGCCTGCCGTTCGTCGTGCGCGAGGTCGTCCCCGTGCTGCGCGAGGTCGGCGCCGACCAGGAGGAGGCCGCCTCCACGCTCGGCGCCGGGGCGTTCGCCACCTTCCGGCGCATCACGCTGCCCGCCATCCGCTGGGGCGTCGTCTACGGCGTCGTGCTCACGACCGCGCGGGCCCTCGGCGAGTACGGCGCCGTGCGCGTCGTCTCCGGCGGCATCGCGGGCAGGACCGAGACGCTCACCCTGCACGTGGAGGAGCGCTTCCAGGGCTTCGACTACGTGGCCGCCTACGGCTCCTCGGTCGTGCTGGCGATCCTCGCCCTCGCGGTCGTCCTCGTCATGAACCTGCTCAACCGGAAGGGAGGTGGCGGTGGCGATCACGGTCACTGACATCACCAAGCGCTTCGGCGACTTCGTCGCGCTCGACGACGTGAGCCTCGACGTGCCGGGCGGATCGCTGACCGCCCTGCTCGGCCCCTCGGGCTCCGGCAAGTCCACCCTGCTGCGCGTGATCGCCGGCCTCGAGCACCCGGACGCCGGCCGGGTCGAGATCTCGGGCGAGGACGCCACGGCCGTCCCCACCCAGCGCCGCGGCGTGGGCTTCGTGTTCCAGCACTACGCCGCGTTCAAGCACATGACCGTGCGCGACAACGTCGCCTTCGGCCTGTCCATCCGCAAGCGCCCGAAGGCCGAGATCCGCGACCGGGTGGACGAGCTGCTGCGGCTCGTCCAGCTCGACGGCTTCGCCCACCGCTACCCGAGCCAGCTCTCGGGCGGCCAGCGCCAGCGCATGGCCCTCGCCCGCGCCCTCGCGGTCGAGCCGAAGGTGCTGCTGCTCGACGAGCCGTTCGGCGCGCTCGACGCCCGCGTGCGCAAGGAGCTGCGCGGCTGGCTGCGCCGGCTGCACGAGGAGGTCCACCAGACCACCGTCCTGGTCACCCACGACCAGGAGGAGGCCATGGAGGTGGCCGACCGCATCGCCGTGATGGACGGGGGGCGCATCCAGCAGGTCGGCGCCCCGCGCGAGGTCTACGAGCAGCCGGTCAACGAGTTCGTGATGACGTTCGTCGGCCCCACCACGCGCCTCGGCCGCGCCGTCGTGCGCCCGCACGACGTCGAGCTGCGCGCCGAGCCCAACGGCGTCACCTCCCCCGCGACGGTGGAGCGGCTCGTGCACCTGGGCTTCGAGGTGCGCGTGGAGCTCGCCACGCCCGACGGCGAGCGGCTGTCCGCCCAGGTCACCCGCGACGTCGCAGACGCGCTCGCCCTCACCCCCGGCGCCACCGTCCACGTCCGCCCCACCCGCGAGCGCGTCTTCGCCGGCGAGGGGGTGTAGCCCCGCCCGGGCTGCGTCGGACCGAGGAACGCCGGCTGGCGCGCCGGCCGAATCGGCCCCGGCCCGGCGGCCGGGGCGCGCCATTCCGGCAATCTGCCCCTCAACCGCGCGGCGAACTGGACGAGCTCCGCCCTGGACGACCTGATCGAGCTTCGACGTGGTCGTAGACACGACCGCCGAAGGCGGGAGCGAGACAGAACCGGCCACGAGGGCGCCGGGCACACCCCCACGCGCACCACGGACGCTCACGTCAGTGGGGTTTCCGGCGCCCGCCCCGCCGAAGGCGGTGCGCCGGTCCGCAAATCGCCCCGGCCAGGGGCGATTTGCCGCGTGGCCGGCCCCGCAAGTGGGCCGGCCCCCGCGTGAGGGGCACGGCGGTCGCCAACGTGCCCAGCGCGAGCCGGCCCGCAGGGCCGGGTCCCGCCCGCGGCATGGATCGGCCCCAGCCGACCCGGTCCGTCGACGACCTCGCAACGGACGAGCCGGCCCGCGGGGCCGGGTCCCGCCCGCGCTCAGGATCGGCCCCAGCCGACCCGGTCCGTCGACGACGTCGCCAGAGGACGGGCCGGCCCGAGGAGGCCGGCTCGCGCCCGCGGGACGGATCGGGCCCAGCCGACGCGGGCCTCGGCCACCCCGGACCACCCCGAGCCGGACACGGCCACCCCGCCGCCGGCGTCGCGGATGACGTGGCCGTCGCCCTCGGCGAGGCCGAGCACCGTCTGGGGGTCCAGGCGTGCGTCCATGCAGGCGACGACCGCGACCCGCCGGGCCGGCGGCATTTGCAGGTGGCCTCGTCGGACCCGTCGGCGCAGGACCGCGTGTGCCCGAGCAGCTCGTCGGTGACCGTGCTCATGCCGGCCCCTCCCCTCCGTCTGGGTGGTGGTGACATGGCGCCCGGCGGGCGCGCCGGGGGGACGCCGGGACGGGGGCGGCGCCCGGGCGGGGACGCCCCCACCCGGGCGCCGGGCGGCACGTCGTCGAGCACGACGGCGCCCGCGCCGACCACCGCGCCGGCGCCGATGGTCCGCTCCTGCAGGAGGACGGCGCCGACCCCCACCCGGGTGCGTTCGCCGATGCGCACGCCGCCGGCGACCCGCGCGCACGAGGCGACGTGGGCGCAGTCGCCCACGACGACGTCGTGGCCGATGATCGCGCCGGCGTTGACGAGGCTGTCCCGGCCGAGGGTCGCGGCGCTGTTGACGATCGCGGCCGCCATCACCTGGGCCCCTCCCCGAGGCGGGCCGACACGACGACGGTCGCGCTGCGGTGCACGATCGGCGGCAGCGCGAACCCGGCGTCGCGCAGCAGCGCGCCGGCCGCCGCCCGCGGGCCGGCGCTGGTCGACACCGCGGTCGCCGCGCGCGGCGAGATGGCGCTCGGCTGCGCGGACCTCGCCGGCGTCGGCCTGGCCGCGCTGCGCGCCGACGGCGTCGAGCACGCCTTCGTGGGCCTCGGCGGCGGAAGCGGAACGTGGAGCGGAGGGCCTCCAGCACGCACCTGGCGTGGCCGGCGGCGCCGACGCCGGCGATGGCGGAGGCGACCGGTGCGGGCCCGTGACGGGGCCGGGACGTGGGCGGGCGCCGGCTGACGGCCGCCGGGCGGGCGGTGGCGGGATCATCTGGACCCCTCCGTCGGACAGGGCGGGGAGGCGACGGGACCGCCGCTGGCCGGCGGCGGCATCCATCAACTCCGCTTATCGATCAGATAAGCACAGGTAACTGCAGGCGCGCGCGGGCGGGTGTGGAGCCCCCGGACGGGGCGGACCTTCAGGCCGTGGGGAGCTCGTCGACCTCGGGGATCACGCCGCGGACGCCCGAGACGTCCAGCAGGCGCTGGACGGCCTCCGACGGGCGGTGGATCGACACCGGCGGAGCGCCCTCGCGGGCGCGCTCGTTCGCGGCGAGCAGCGAGCCGAGCCCCCGGCTGTCCATGAAGGTGACGCCGCTGAGATCGATGATGACGTGCGCCGCGCCGCGCTGGGCATCCGTGAGGGCCCGCGAGACGTCCGGGAGGGCGAGCGCGTCGAGGACGCCGCCGACGGTCACCACCGTCACGTCGCCCCGCTCCTCCACGCGCACTTCGACGTGGTTGGTCGTCATGGGCGCGCACCCTAGCAGGGGCCCCGCCCCGTGCCGCGCCCGCGCGGGCGACCCGCTAGGCTCCCCTCCGGTCCGCGAACGACGACGGAGTGTGAGATGAGGGGACTGCCGGTCTGGATCCTCGGGCTGCTGCTCGGCCTGACGGTGGCGCTGCTGTGGGTCGGCTGGCACGACCGCCACGAGGCCGGGTACCTGCCCTTCGTGATGGGGATCATCTTCGCGCTGTTCACCCTCGGCGCGCTGGGCGGCAAGGCCCGCGGGGACGAGGACTGACCTCCCCGGCCGGGTGACCGGGCCCCGGGACCGGCACACGCCCCTCGGGCGGTCCCGGGAGCGCGACGAGCCCCTGCGGCGGGACGTCCGCCTGCTGGGGGACCTGCTCGGGCGCGTGCTCGTCGAGCAGGGCGGCGAGGGGCTGCTCGAGGTGGAGGAGCGCCTGCGCCTGCTCAACCGGGAGCTGCGCGCGGACCCCGGCGGACCCGAGGCGGCGGCGCGCGAGCGCGAGGTCGAGCGCATCGTGGGCGGGCTCGACCGCGAGGGGCTCGTCGGCGTCATCCGCGCCTTCTCGATCTACTTCCAGCTCGTCAACGCCGCCGAGCAGCACCACCGGGTGCGCCGCCGGCGCCAGCGCGACGCCGAGCGCGCCGCGGAGGGGCGGGCCCAGCCCGAGAGCCTGGCGGCCGCGCTCGCCGCCCTGCGCGCGCGCGGCGTGCCCGCCGAGCGGGTGCAGGCGGCGCTCGACCGCATGCGCATCGAGCTGGTCGCGACCGCGCACCCGACCGAGATCGCCCGCCACAACGTGCTGGAGAAGCACCTGATGGTGGACGCCTGCCTCGACGAGCTCGAGTCGCCGCGCTCGCCGCGCGAGCACCGGGAGGCCGTCGAGCGGCTGCTCGAGGCGATCACCGTGCTGTGGCAGACCGACGCGCTGCGCACCTCGCGCCCGGAGGCCATCGACGAGGTGCGCCGGGTCGTGTTCTTCCTCGAGCACATGCTCGTCGACGCGGCGGGCGCGGTGCACGAGGAGCTCGGGCGGGTGCTCGACGAGCACTACCCGGGCGTGGCGGCGCACGAGGACATCCTCACCTTCGGCTCGTGGGCCGGCGGCGACCAGGACGGCAACCCCAACTGCACGCCGGACCTCATCCCCCGCGCGCTCGGCCGCCACCGCACCGCGGCGCTGCGCAGCCTGCGGGAGCGGGTGCGGGCGCTGGCCGCGGAGCTGTCGCTCTCCGAGCGGATGGTGGGCGTGAGCGACGCGCTGCGCGCCTCGCTGGCCGCCGACGAGGCCCGCATGCCGCGCGCCGCGCCGGTGGTGGCGGCGCGCAACCCCGGCGAGCCCTACCGCCGCAAGCTCTCGTTCGTGTGGGAGCGGCTCGACCCCGGCGGCGAGGCGCCCTACGCCTCGCCGGACGAGATGATCGCCGACCTCGACGTCATCCGGGCGTCGCTGGAGGAGCACCGCGGGGAGCGGATCGCGCGCCGGGGCCTCGCCCGCCTGCACCGCCGGGTGCGGAGCTTCGGCTTCCACCTGGCCCGGCTCGACGTGCGCCAGCACTCGTCGATCCTGCGCGAGGCCGCGGCGGCCGTCGCGGGCGGCGGCGCCCCGGAGGGCCGCGCCGCCGAGGTGGTCGAGACGTTCCGGCGCCTGCGCGAGGCGATCGACGAGCACGGCCCCGAGGCGGCCGGCACGGTGATCGTGAGCTTCACCCACGAGGCCGGGGACCTGCTCGCGCCGCTCGCCCTGGCCCGCCACGCCGGGCTGGTGCGCGACGACGGCGACGGCGCGCTGCGCTCCGACGTCGACCTGGTGCCGCTGTTCGAGACCATCGACGACTTGCGCCGCGCCCCCGAGATGATGCGCACGCTGCTCGGCACCCCGGCCTACCGGCGCAACGTCGAGGCCCGCGGCGACCGGCAGACCGTGATGGTGGGGTACTCCGACTCGAACAAGGACGGCGGCTACCTCGCCTCCAACTGGGAGCTGTTCCTCGCCCAGCAGCGCATCGCCGACGCGTGCCGCCTCGACGGGGTGCACCTCACGCTGTTCCACGGCCGCGGCGGCAGCGCCGGCCGGGGCGGCGCGTCGACCTACGGGGCGGTGAAGGGCGGGCCGCTCGGCACCCTCGACGGGCGCATCCGCATCACCGAGCAGGGCGAGAACCTGTCGTCCAAGTACGGCCTGCCGCCGATCGCCGAGCGCAACCTCGACTCCGTGGTGGCCGCCGTCCTGGAGCGGACGCTCGAGGAGGACGAGGCGCGGGGCTTCTCCGAGCGCAAGCCGGTGTGGGACGAGGCGGCGGCCGAGCTCGCCGCGGCCTCGATGGCGGCCTACCGCGGGCTGGTCTACGAGGACCCCGGCTTCATCCCCTACTTCACCCAGGCCAGCCCCATCGAGGAGCTGGGCCTGCTGAACATCGGCTCCCGGCCGGCGCGGCGCGCCGGCGACGGCGCGCTGCGGGTGGAGGACCTGCGCGCGATCCCCTGGGTGTTCGCCTGGACGCAGAACCGCCACCTGCTGCCGTCGTGGTACGGGGTCGGGACCGCGTTGCGGGCGTTCACCGGCCGCTATCGCGGCGCGGCCGGCGTGCTTCGCGAG
Organism: Miltoncostaea marina; assembly: GCF_018141525.1. Classification (GTDB taxonomy): domain Bacteria; phylum Actinomycetota; class Thermoleophilia; order Miltoncostaeales; family Miltoncostaeaceae; genus Miltoncostaea; species Miltoncostaea marina. The sequence goes on along the minus strand of NZ_CP064655.1, from coordinate 124,735 downwards.
ATGTACGCCGGCTGGCCGTGGTGGCGGGTGGTGGTCGACACCTGCCACATGGCCGTCGGCAAGGCCGACATGCGCGTGGCCGGCCTCTACGCCGGGCTCGTGGGGGACGACGCCCTGCGCGAGCGCATGCTGGGCACGGTCACGGACGAGTACCGGCGCACGACGGAGGGGCTGCTGGCCGTTGTGGGCCGCGAGCGGCTGCTCGACGACGTCCCGTGGCTGCAGAGCTCCATCCGGCTGCGCAACCCCTACGTCGACCCGCTGCACGCCATCCAGATCCGCCTGCTGCGCGAGCTGCGCGCCGAGCGCGACCCGGCGCGGCGGGCCGAGCTGGAGCACCCCCTGCTGCTGACCGTCAGCGGCATCGCGGCGGGCCTGCGCAACACCGGCTGAGCGAGGGCGCCGCGCCGCGCTCCGTGCCGGGGACGCCGCGTATCCTCCCGCCATGACGACTGACCCGTACGGACCCTCCGACCCGGCCAAGCGCCGCAGCGCGGCCATGACCGACGGCCCCGACCGCGCGCCCGCCCGGGCGATGCTGAAGGGGACCGGGTTCACGGACGAGGACCTCGCACGGCCGATCGTCGGCGTGGCCACGACGTGGATCGAGACCATGCCGTGCAACCTCAACCAGCGCGAGCTGGCCACGCACGTGAAGCGCGGCGTGCGCGAGGCCGGCGGCACGCCGATGGAGCTCAACACGATCGCCGTCTCCGACGGCGTGTCGATGGGCACCGACGGCATGCGCGCGTCGCTCGTGTCGCGCGAGGTGATCGCCGACTCGATCGAGCTCGCCGCGCGCGGCCACTCGTTCGACGGGCTCGTCTGCCTGGTCGGCTGCGACAAGACCATCCCGGCCGCCGTGATGGCCCTGGCGCGCCTCGACATCCCCGGGCTCGTGCTCTACAACGGCTCGATCGCGCCGGGCCGCTTCCGCGGCCGCGACGTGACCATCCAGGACGTCTTCGAGGTGGTCGGCGCCCACGCGGCCGGCAGGGCCAGCGCGGGCGAGGTGCACGCGCTCGAGAGCGTCGCCTGCCCCGGCGCCGGGGCGTGCGGCGGCCAGTTCACCGCCAACACGATGTCGATGGCGCTCGACATCCTCGGGATCAGCCCGGCCGGGCTCAACGGCGTGCCGGCGGCCCACCCCGACAAGGCGGCGGCGGCCGTCGAGGCCGGGCGCCTCGCGATGCGGCTGGTGCGCGACGACGTGCGCCCCTCCCAGATCGTCACGCGCGACTCGATCGACAACGCCATCGCCGGCATCGCGGCGAGCGGCGGCTCCACGAACGGCGTGCTGCACCTGCTCGCGATCGCCTGGGAGCTCGGCATCCCGCTGACGATCGACGACTTCGACGCCATCGCCGACCGCACGCCGATCGTCGCGAGCCTCACCCCGGGCGGGAGGTACGTCGCCACCGACCTGCACGAGGCGGGCGGCGTCGCGCTCATCACCCGCGAGCTGGTCGGCGCCGGGCTGGTGCACCCCGGGGCGCGCAACGTCGACGGGCGCACCCTCGCCGAGATCGCCGAGGCGGCCCGCGAGACGCCCGGCCAGCAGGTCGTCGTGCCCGCCGACCGCCCCCTGTCGCTGACCGGCGGCCTGGCGATCCTGCGGGGCAACCTCGCCCCCGAGGGCTGCGTGGTGAAGCTCGCCGGCCACGAGCGCCGCCTGCACGTGGGGCCGGCCCGCGTCTTCGAGAGCGAGGAGGAGGCCTTCGCCGCCGTCAAGCGGCGCCTCATCGAGCCGGGCGACGTGGTGGTGATCCGCTACGAGGGCCCGGCAGGCGGCCCCGGCATGCGCGAGATGCTGCACGTGACCGCGGCGATCGTGGGCGAGGGCATCGGGGACGAGGTGGCGCTCATCACCGACGGCCGCTTCTCGGGCGCCACCCACGGCCTGATGGTGGGCCACGTGGCCCCCGAGGCCGCGCGCGGGGGGCCGATCGCCGCGGTGCAGGAGGGCGACACCGTCGTGCTCGACGTCGACGCGCGCGAGCTGCGCCTGGAGATCCCCGACGACGAGCTCGCCGCCCGCCTCGCCGCCTGGACGGCGCCGGAGCCGCGCGAGACCCGCGGCGTGCTCGCCAAGTACGCGGCGCTGGTGTCGTCGGCCTCCGAGGGGGCGGTCACCCGCCCCCGCTGACCGGCCGGCCCGGGGGCGGCGGTGTCGCCGCCCCCGGGCGCGGGTACCCCGACGGCAGCGTCGCCGGGAGGCCGTGACGAGCGATCCCACAACCGTGCCGGCCGCCACGGCCGGCGAGCGCCCGCGCGTGCGCCTGATCTTCGGCGCGCTGATCATGGTGCTGCTGCTGGCGTCGCTCGACCAGACGATCGTGTCGACGGCGCTGCCGACGATCGTCGGCGAGATGGGCGGCTACGAGCACCTCTCGTGGGTGGTGACCGCCTACCTGCTCGCCTCCACGGTGGCGGGGCCGCTGTACGGCAAGCTCGGGGACCTCTACGGCCGCAAGGTCGTGCTGCAGGCGGCGATCGCGATCTTCCTGGTCGGCTCGGTGCTCTGCGGCGTGGCGCAGAACATGCCGGAGCTCATCGCCTTCCGGGCGGTGCAGGGGCTCGGCGGCGGCGGGCTGATGGTCACGACGATGGCGGTGGTGGGCGACATCCTCTCCCCGCGCGAGCGCGGCCGCTACCAGGGGTACCTGGGCGCGGTCTTCGGCGTCTCGACGGTGGTCGGCCCGCTGGCCGGCGGGTTCTTCGTCGACCACCTCTCCTGGCGCTGGATCTTCTACGTCAACCTGCCGATCGGCGGCGCCGCGCTGGCGGTGATCGCGGTCGCCTTCCGCGCCCGGTCCCGGCAGGTGCACCACCGCATCGACTACCTCGGCGCGAGCGTGCTGACCGGGGCGCTCTCGGCGATCGTGCTCGCCACCTCGCTCGGGGGGACGACCCTGGCGTGGGACTCGCCGCAGATCATCGGGATGATCGCGGCCGGCGCGGTGCTGACGGCGCTCTTCCCGTTCGTGGAGATGCGGGCGTCCGAGCCGATCCTGCCGATGGCGCTCTTCCGCAACCACGTCGTCGCCACGACGAGCGCGATCGGCTTCATCGTGGGCCTGGCGCTGTTCGGCTCGGTGACCTACCTGCCGCTGTACCTGCAGGTGGTGCGCGGCCACACCCCGACCGAGTCGGGCCTGCTGATGACGCCCATGATGGCGGGCGTGCTCGCGACCTCCATCGGCAGCGGCACGATCATCAGCCGGATCGGCCGCTACAAGCCGTTCCCCATCGCCGGGACCGCGCTCATGACCGCCGGCTGCGCGATCCTGGCGGGCATCGCGGTCGACACGCCGGCCTGGCGCACCGCGCTCGGGATGCTGGTGCTCGGCCTGGGGCTCGGGATGGTGATGCAGGTGCTCGTGCTGGCGGCGCAGAACGCGGTCGACTACCGCCTGCTCGGCGTGGCGACGTCGGGCTCGGCGCTGGCCCGGATGGTCGGCGGCTCGATCGGGGTCGCCGCGTTCGGCGCCATCTTCGCCAACCGGCTGGCCGGCGAGCTCGCCGGCCGGCTGCCGCCGGGCGCCTCGGTGCCGGCCGACGCCGACCCGGCGGCGATCCACCGGCTGCCCGACGCGGTGCGCGAGCCCTACGTGACCGCGTTCGCCGACGCGCTCGCGCCGATCTTCCTGGCCGCCGCCGTCATCGCCGCGCTCGCGTTCGCGCTGACCTGGACCCTGCGCGAGCTGCCGCTGCGCCGCACCGCCGGCGCGGAGGGGGTGGGCGAGAGCTTCGCCTCGCCGCGCGACGACGACCCGCTGCGCGAGCTCGAGCGGGCGGTCAGCCGCGTCGCCGAGCGCGACAACCGCTGGGAGGCGTACGAGCGGCTGGCGGCGCGGGTGGGCGTCACCCTGCCGCCCCCGGAGCTGTGGCTGCTCGGCCGCCTGGGCGACCGGCCGCCCGTGCCGCCCGACCGGCTCGCGGCCGAGCTCGGCGCCGACCCCGACGGGGTGCGCGCGGCGCTCGGGGGGCTCGAGCGGCGCGGCCTGGTGCGCGCCGGCGCGACCGGCGCGCGGCTCACCCGCGAGGGCCGCGCGGCCCACGACCGCCTCGCGGCCGGCCGCCGCGCGGCGCTGGCCGAGATCTTCACCGGGTGGGACCCCGAGCAGCCCGAGGTGCGAGCCCTCGCCGACCGCCTGCTCGGCGCCTTCGTCAGCGAGATCCCCCGGCCGGCGACCTCGCGGGCCTAGCGGCGCCCGCCCGCGGGGCGGGCCCGGCCGCCCGGCGCGCGCGGCACGCCGGCCCGCGGCGGCGGGCGGCGCTCCTCCTCCGGCCCCCGGCGGCGGCGGTCCCACACGAAGACCGCGATGGCGCCGAGGAGGAGGGCGAGCGCCACGTAGAAGTTGAGGCGCTGCCCCAGGAGCTCGCGGGAGGGGTCGACGCGCAGCTGCTCCCAGAAGATGCGGCCCAGCGAGTAGACCGCCACGTAGAGGCAGAAGACCCCGGGCGGGCGGATGCGGAAGCGGTGGCCGGCCCAGATGATCAGCGCCGCGCCGCCGAAGTTCCAGAGCATCTCGTAGAGGAACGTCGGGTGGAACGTGAGCGCGTCGATGTACTCGTCCGGGCGGCGCGAGCGGTCGACCTCGAGGCCCCAGGGCCGGTCGGTGGGACCGCCGAACAGCTCCTGGTTGAAGTAGTTGCCGAGCCGCCCGATGCCCTGGGCGATCAGGATCCCGGGCGCCGCCGCGTCCATCATCTCGAGCACGCTGACGCCGCGCAGGCGGCACACGAGCGCGCCCGCGAGCACGCCGAACAGCACGCCGCCCCAGATGCCGAGGCCGCCCTCCCAGATCGCGAACGGGGCGTACCACTCGTCGCCGAGCTGGTCCCAGCTCGTGACCACGTGGTACAGCCGGCCGCCCACGAGCCCGGCGAGCACCGACCAGAGGGTGACCTCGAGCACCACGTCCGGCGCGCCGCCGCGCGCCGCCCAGCGCCGCACGGTGAGCCACGACGCCACCGCGACGCCTGCGAGCAGGCAGAGCGCGTACAGCCGGATCTCGAACGGCCCCAGCTCGATGTCGCGGATCGAGGGCGCGGGGATCGTGGCGACGAGGCCGGCGGCGTTCACCGCGCGATCCTAGCGGGCGCCCCCATTGATAAGTATTCTCATCCGCGTGATCGCCGCCCCCTCGCCCCGGAGGACCCCGTGACCGTGCCCAGAGCGCTCGCCGCGCTCGCGGCGCTCGCCGCCGCGCTGGCCGTCGTCGCGGGCTGCGGCGACGGGGCGGCCGGCGACGGCCGGCCGTCGGTCGTCGTGACCACGCCGGCCCTCGGCGCGGTCGTGCGCGAGGTGACCGGCGACGTGGCGGCCGTGGAGGTGCTGCTGCCGGAGGGCGCCGACCCCCACGAGTTCCAGCCGTCCGCGCGGCAGGCCGCGCGCCTGCTGCAGGCCGACCTGGTGGTCGAGAACGGCCTCGGGCTGGAGCAGGGCCTGGAGGACACGCTCGGGCGGGCGCGCGACGACGGGGTGGCCGTGTTCACGGCGGGCGACCACGTGAACGTGCGCCGCGGCGTGCGCGACGGCGAGGCGCACGCCGACGGGGACGGCCACGACCACGGCGACGAGGCGCCCGACCCGCACATCTGGACCGACCCGATCGCGATGCGCGACGTCGTCGCGGCGCTCGGGCCGGCGCTCGAGCGCGAGCTCGCCGTGGACCTGGGCGGCCGCCCGGCGCGGGTCGCCCGCGGGCTGGAGCGCCTCGACGCGCAGGTGCGCGCGATGCTCGAGGCCATCCCGCCGCAGCGGCGGCGCATGGTGACCGGCCACGACTCCATGGGCTACTTCGCCGACCGCTACGACCTGGAGGTGGTCGGCGCGATCATCCCATCGTTCAGCTCGCAGGCCCAGGCCTCGGCGGGCACGCTAGCCGCGCTGCGGGCGCAGGTGCAGGCCGCCGGCGTCCCGGCGATCTTCGACGAGCCCGGCACGCCGGCGGGCATCGCCCGCGCGATCGCCGACGAGACCGGCGCACGGGTGGTGCCGATCGCGACCCTCGACATGCCGGGCGACGGCTCGTACGGCGCCTTCGTCCGCGCCGTCGCCGCCGCCGTGCGTGACGGGCTCACCGGGCGGTCGTAGGGGTGGACCCGGTCGACGCCCTCGTGCGCCCCTTCGCCGACAACGAGTTCATGCTGCGCGCGCTCGTGGCCGGCTGCCTCGTGGCGCTGGCCTGCGCGGTGGCGGGCACCTTCGTGGTGCTGCGCGGGCTGGCCTTCATCGGCGACGCACTCGCGCACGGGGTGCTGCCGGGCATCGCCGGCGCCGTGCTGCTGGGCCTGCCCACCACCGCGGGCGCGGTGGTGGGCGCCGTGGTGATGATCGGCGGCGTCAACCTGGTGCGCCGCCGCACCCGGCTGTCGGGCGACACGGCGATCGGCCTGCTGTTCGTGGGCATGCTGGCCCTCGGCGTGGTGCTGGTGTCGCGCTCGGACTCCTTCTCCGGCGACCTCACCCGCATCCTGTTCGGCGACGTGCTCGGCATCTCGTGGGGGGACGTCTGGCTGCAGGCCGCCGCGACGGCCGCGGTGGCGGCCCTGGCCGCGGTCTGCGCCCGGCCGTTCCTGATGCTCGCCTTCGATCCGGCCCAGGCGCGCGTGGCCGGCTACCCGCCCGCGCGGTACGAGTGGCTGCTGCTGGCGGCGGTCGCGGCGACGGTGATCGTCTCGTTCGGCACCGTCGGCACGCTGCTCGTGTTCGGCATGCTCGTGGCCCCGCCGGCCACGGCGGCGCTCGTCGCCCGCCGCATCGGCGCCACCATGGCCGGGGCGGCCGTGATCGGCGTCGTCTCGGTGGCGGCGGGGCTCCTGCTGAGCTACCACCACGACCTGGCCGCCGGCGCCACGATCGTGCTGGTCGAGGTGGCCCTGTTCTTCGTCGTGCTCGCCGCCCGCGGGCTGCGGCGCCCCGCGGCGCGGGCGGCGACGGCGTGAGCCCGCCCGCCGCCCTGTGGGCCGCGGGCCTGGCCGTGGGCCACGACGGCCGCGCGGTGGTGGACGGCCTCGCCCTCGAGCTGCTGCCGGGCGAGACGCTGGCCGTGCTCGGCACCAACGGCTCGGGCAAGTCGACGCTCGTCACCACGATCGTGGGCCTGCGCCCGCCCGTGGCCGGCGAGCTGCGCGTGCTGGGCGGGCCGCCGGGCGGCGCGCCGGCGCGGGTGGCGTACCTCGGCCAGACGACCGGATCGGGGCTCGCCCTGCCGATCCGCGCCCGCGACGTGGTGGCGATGGGCCGCTTCGCCGCCCGCGGGCTGCTGGGGCGCATGCGCGCCGCGGACCGGCTGGCGATCGACCGCGGCATGGAGCGGATGGGCGTCGCGCACCTGGCCGAGGCCCCGGTCGCCGACCTCTCCGGCGGGCAGCGGCAGCGGGTGCACATCGCGCAGGCGCTCGCGTGGCAGGCCGACCTGCTGGTGCTCGACGAGCCCACCGCCGGGCTCGACGTGGCCGGTCGCGCGCTGCTGCTGGCGGCCCTCGACGAGGAGCGCGCCCGCGGCGCGGCGGTCGTCATGTGCACGCACGACGTGCGCGACGCCACCGCCGCCGAGCGCTGCCTGCTGCTGGCCGGGCGGGTCGTCGCCTACGGGGCGCCCGGCGAGGCCATGACCCGCGACGCGCTCATGGACACCTTCGGCCTCGTGCTGGGCGAGGCGCCGGGGGGCGGCGGCGAGCTGGTGATGGACCCGGTGCACCGGTGCGACGACGGCCACGGGCACGCGCCGTGACGGCGGCCACGCCGGCCGCGGGCGCGTGGGGTCCGAGCGCGCCGTCATGCTCCGGGGGTGATCACCTCCCGACTCCTCGCCCGCCTCGCGGTGCGCGCCGCGCGCCGGCGCCTGCGCCGGGCGGCCGGCACCGGCACCGTGGCATGGGCGCTCCGCGTCCCGCTCGTCACCCTCGCCCTGGCGGCGGCGCTGCTGCTCGTCGCCGTCCGCGAGGGGCGCCCGCCCCGGGGCTGACCCCGGCCTCGGGCCGCCCGGCAGGCGGCGCAGCGGCCGTGCACGGTGACGTCGTGGCCCTCCACGATGAACCCGTGGCGCGCCGCCTCGCCCGCCGCCCAGCGGGCGACGTCGCACTCGGCGATCTCCGCGACGGCGCCGCACGCGGTGCAGACGATGTGGTGGTGGTGGCCACGGCCGCACAGGCGATAGACGACCTCGCCGCCCGGGCGGGCGATGGCGTCGACGGCGCCGTGCTCGACCAGCAGGGCCACCGTGCGCTCGGCGGTGCGCTCGCCGAGGCCGGGCGCGCGGCGACGGCCGCGCGCGAGCAGCACCGGCAGCGGCAGCCCCGCGTCCGCGTCACCGAGCGCGTCGAGGATCGCCTCGCGCTGCGGCGTCCGGCGCAGGCCGCCCGCGCTGAGGCGGCGCCAGACGGTCTCGGTGACCGGTACCGGCATAGGATCCGATGATACGCGCGCACGGCCACACCCCCGGCGGCCACGACGACTGGGCCGCGCACGCGCTCGACCGGGTGGCGAGCGCCGGCCACCGCTCCGGCGGCGCCCGCCGCGCCGTGATCGAGTCGCTCGCCGCGCAGACCTGCTGTCGCTCCGCGCAGGAGATCTTCGACCAGCTGCGCGCCGACGGGCGCCGCGTCGGCATCGCGAGCGTCTACCGGGTGCTCGACCTGCTGGTGAGCCTGGGGCTGGTGCAGCGGCTCGACCTGGGCGGCGGCGGGGCGCGCTACGAGCCGGCCCTGCCCGGCGGCGAGCATCACCACCACCTGGTGTGTGTGGACTGCGGCGAGGTGCAGCCGTTCGAGGACCCCGGGCTGGAGCGGGCGCTCGAGGGCACCGCGCGCGGGTCGGACTTCAGCGTGGTGGCCCACGACGTGGTGCTGCGCGGCCGCTGCCCCGACTGCCGGGCGGCGTGACCCCGGTTTCCGGGGACAGTCGGCGCCCGGCGGCGGCCGGCGGTCTGTCACCATCGACGGCATGAGCACCAGGCGCCCGCTCGTCCTGATCGTGGTCGCGGCCGGCCTGGCGCTGGCGATCGTGCTCGCCGCGCTCGCCGGGGCCGGCCTGTTCGCGGCCGACCACCTGGCGCCGATCACCGGCCCGTCCACCGACCCGGGCGAGCTGTGGGCCGTGCCGCCGATCGAGACGTCGGCGATCGCCGTCGCCGCGGTGCTCTACGCGCTCGCGGTGCGGCGCCTGGGCGGCGTGTCGGGCCGCCGCCGGCTGAGCTTCGCCGCCGGGCTGCTGATCATCCTCGCCGCGGTGGTCTCGCCGCTCACCGGCATGGCCCAGCAGGGCCTGCTGACGGCCCACATGCTCCAGCACACGCTGATCGGCGCGGTCGCCCCCCTGCTGCTGCTGCTGGGCCTGCCGCGCGACTTCGCCACGCGGCTGGTCGGCCCGGTCGCGATGCGGCGGCTGCAGCGGCTGCAGCACCCGGCGGTCGCCTACCCGGTGTGGGCGGTGAGCACCGTGCTCTGGCTGGTGCCCGCGGTCCACCACGAGGTGCTCCACAACTCGGCGATCTGGATCGTGCAGCAGTTCAGCTTCGCGCTGTTCGGCCTGCTGCTCTGGGCGCCGGTGGTGGAGTCGATCCCCGCCCCGGCGTGGTTCTCGACCGGATGGAAGGGCGGCTACATGAACGGCGTGTGGACGCTCGGCCTGTTCATCGCCAACGTCTACTGGTTCTCGGGCACGGCCTTCTACGAGTCGCACGCCGCGGCGGCCGACGCGTGGGGGTTCGAGGCCCTCGAGGACCAGGCCAACGCCGGCACCGTGATGATGATCCTGCACTGCCTGCTGGCGTTCGGCGCCATCACCTACCTCTTCTTCCGCCAGGCGCGCGAGGGCGAGCTGAGCCAGCGCCTGATCGAGGCGGGGCTCGAGCCCGCCCGGGTCTCGGCGGCGATCCGCGCCGGGGGCGGCGAGGCGCTGGCGCGCACGCACGGCATCCCCGTGCGGACGCGTCCCGGCATCGACTAGGCGCCGGCCGGCGGCGGACGGCTGGGCACCGCAGGCCGCTCCCTCACCGCCCGGGTCCTGCGGGCTCCTCGCAACCGCGCCCGGCGGCCGCCCGGATGCGGCGTACGGGCCGGGCCGCGAGGATCGGGCCACCACGCGGCGGCCGCACCGGTCGCCGACCCACCCGGGGGGAGGAGACCGAGATGAGCGAGGTCCACAGGACGCGCCCGCTCGCGGCGGAGGCCGGCGCGCTGGCGGGCCTGGTGAAGGGGCGCGAGCCGGACGAGGTGGTCGAGCGCCTTCGCGCCGTCGCCGCGGCCGCCGCGGGCGGCGGGGAGGTCGATGCCGCCGGCCGGGAGGTCGTCGCGGCGATGCGCTCGAAGTACGGCCACGAGCTGCGCGAGCTGGAGGACCCGGAGGGCTGACCCCCGGCCCGCCCGCAGGCCGGCGCGGCCGGGCGGGCGGGCGGGCCTCAGCCGCCGGCGCCCCCGCCTGCCGCCTCCAGCGCCGCCAGCGCCCGCTCGGCCGCCTCGAGCAGCGTCGCGCCCACCGCCGTGCGCGCCGCGTCGCGCGCGAGGCCGCTGCCGCGCCCATGGGGGTGCCAGATCGCGTCCCACGCGCCCGGCACGGACTCCGAGAAGCGCAGCTCGTAGCCCGCGGCGCGGAAGCGCGCGGTGATCTCGGCGATGCGCTCGGCGTCGTCCACGGGACCCCCCAGGCACCCCGAGTCTCACCGAGCCGGGCGGCGGCGGTCAAACCGTCGCCGGCACCGGGCGACGGACATGGATCCGCCTCCGCGGGGGATGGCCGACCCGGAATGCAGCCGCTGCCGCGACCGACCGCCCCGCACGTGCGAAGATGGCGCCGTGCGCGACCCCGGACACGTGGCCCTCGGCTCCTGGAGCGGCGGCCTCCACATGCACTTCGGCCTGCCGATCGACGAGGACCGGCTGGTCGCGCTGCTGCGCCCGGGCGACGACATCGACACGGTGATCACCGCCGACGCCTACGGCGCCGGCGCGGCCGACCGGCTCGTGGGCCGGGCCCTGGCCGGCCTGGAGCGGGACGCCTACTGCCTGGTCGGCGCCGTCGGGCACGACTTCTACGAGGGCACGCGCCAGGGCGCGAAGGGCTACCCGCGCTTCACCGACCCCGCGCTGCGCGGCCCCGAGGGCTACGCCGGCTACCTGCGCCGAGCGACCGAGGCGAGCCTCGAGCGGTGCGGCACCGACCGCTTCGACCTGCTGCTGCTGCACAACCCCGACCGGGTCGGCTACACGTCCGAGGTCGTCTGGGACGCCATGGCCGGGCTGCGCGACGAGGGGCTGGCCGGCGCGATCGGCGTCGCCCCGGGCCCGGCGAACGGGTTCACGCTCGACCTGATCGCCTGCTTCGAGCGCTTCGGCGACCGGATCGACTGGGCCATGATCATCCTGAGCCCCTTCGAGCCCTGGCCGTCGCGGCTGCTGCTGCCAGCGCTGCAGCAGCACCACATCCGCGGCATCGCCCGGGTCGTCGACCACGGGGGCGTCTTCCACGGCGACGTCCCGGACGAGCCGGAGCTGCCCGAGCGCGACCATCGCGCGTTCCGCCCGGCCGGCTGGGTGGCCGCGGGCCGCGAGCGCCTCGCGCGTCTGCGGCCCTACGCCGAGCGCCACGGCCTGTCGACCCTCCAGCTCGCCTGCCAGTGGACGCTCGCCCAGGCGCCCGTCGCCTGCGTGGTCCCCACCCTCATCCAGGAGCCCGGCGCGGGGGCGCGGCCGATCGAGGCCAAGCGCGCCGACCTCGCAGGCGTGCCGCGCGAGGTGGTGCTGAGCGCCGACGAGGTCGCCGGCATCGAGGCCATCGGCGAGAACGCGGGCTGCATGGTCCTGAAGGGCGGGACGCCCGCCCACGAGGGCGACGAGCGCGCCGACTCGTGGCCGATGACCGAGGAGCTGCGCACGGTCGCGACGCGGTGGAGCATCCACCCCGAGCGCGACCTCGTGAAGACCCACTAGGGCGCGGCGCCCTCCGGCGGGGCCGGCGCTCCCCCCGGCGACCGCTCGCCGCCGCGCGCGATGCGCGCGCCCGCCGCGCCGGTCTGCTCGTCGGGCGCCGGCGGCGGGCGCCGCCACGGCGCGCGCGCGGTCGGGGTCGCCGCCCGCGCCCTCGAACGCGACCCCAGGGCGAGGGCGGCGCCCGGGCCGAGGCCCGCGCGCACCTCGCTGCCCTCGGGGTGGACGAGCTGATCCACCGACGTCAGCCCGGCGAGCGCCGGCTCGGCCGGGCGGCGGCAGCGCCCAACGGCGCGGCGGACGGCGTCGAGGCCGGGGCGCGCACCGCCTCGGCGCTCGAGCGGTCGATGTCCCACCAGCCGGCCGAGCAGCCCGGCCGGCCGAGCAGCCCCACCAGGCGGCCGTCGGCCTGGTGGAGGGCGAACGTGCGGTCGATCTCCGCCGGGCTGATGAACGACGGGTGGGCGCCCTCCGCGAGCTCCAGGCGGGCCTCGACGCCGGCCATCGCCCGCAGCGGCGGGCGCACCCGCCGCAGGCCACCAGAGGCCGGCCGGCTCGTCGCCCTCGCCGGCCCGTCGCGCGCCCGCACCCCCCCCCGCACCCGGCCGGCATCGCCGCGCGCGAGGCCGGCCACCTCCTGCCCGTGCCCCACCTCGACGCCGTCGGCGTGGATCTCCATGACGCGGATGGAGGGCGTCGCGAGCGCGACCGGCACGGCGCCCGGTCGGGGCGATCTCCCGCGAGACCTCGCGGACGGGCGTCGGGCACGCCCGCGTCGGCCGGCGCGCCGGAGCCGTGGCACGGCGGCACGGAGGGGCGCGGGAGCCACTGGCCGGGGGCGCCGCGGTCGAGCGCGAGCGGCCCGGCGCCGCGGCGGCGGAGGCTCCGGGCGAGGGCGAGGCCGGCGGCCCCGGCGCCCACGACGATGGCGCGCACGGGCGGGTCCTCAACCGCTCAGGTGGGAGCGCTCACCGTGCCGGCCGAAGATCGCGACCAGGTCGACCGGCCCGTCGAGGGCGCCGAACCAGTGCGGGGTCCAGGTGGTGAACTCGACCGCCTCGCCGGGCTCGATCACCATGTCCTCGTCGCCCAGGATCAGGCGCAGCCGTCCGCCGAGCACGTACATCCAGTCGTGGCCGTCGTGCACGGGCAGGGGGTCGGGCGGGGTGTCGCGCCCGGCGCTCACGCGGATGCGGTAGGCGTGCGCGCCGCCCGCCCGCGCGCGGTCGGTGAGGCGCCACATCGTCAGCCCGCCGGCGGTGCGCGGCTCGGCGCGCACGCGCGGGTCGCGGGGCGGCGGCGCGCCGAGCAGCCCGTCGGCGCTGACGCCGAGCGCGGCGGCGAGCGGCGGCACGTGGTCGAGCGCCAGGCGCCGCTTGCCCGCCTCGAGGCGGCTGAGCGTCGACACGTCCATGCCCGCCCGCTCCGCCACCTGGGCCAGCGTCAGGCCCGCCTCCAGCCGCAGCTCGCGCAGCCGCCGGCGCACCCGCGCGTCGATCGTCTCCCCGGGCGCATTTGCCGACATGGCAATGCATCTTGCCATGCGCCCCGCCGCCCGTCACGCTGGCCCCATGGACACCACATGGGACTGCATCGTCGTGGGCGCCGGGGCCGCGGGCCTCAGCGCCGCCCTCGTGCTCGGGCGCGCGCGGCGGCGCACGCTCGTCATCGACGCCGGGCGCCAGAGCAACCTGCCCGCCCACGGCGTCGGCGGCCTGCTCGGGCACGAGGGCCGCCCGCCCGCCGAGCTGTACGCGATGGGCCGTGCCGAGCTCGCCCGGCTGCCCTCCGTCGAGGTGCGCGCGGGCGAGGTCGTGGACGGCGCCGCCGACGCGCACGGCGTGTCGCTGCGCCTGGCGGGCGGCGGCGGCGAGCGGGCGCGGCGCGCCATCCTGGCGACGGGCATGGACTACCGCCCGCCCGCGCTGCCGGGGGTGGCGGAGCGGTGGGGGCACTCGGTGTTCCACTGCCCCTTCTGCCACGGCTGGGAGGTCCGCGACCGCGCGCTCGGCGTGCTGGACCGCGGCGCGTCGGGCGCCCGGCGGGCCCTGCTGCTCGGCATGTGGAGCGCCGACGTGACCCTGTTCGCGGACGGGCCCGCCGAGCTCGACGACGCCGACGCCTCCCGCCTTCGCGCCGCGGGCGTCGCCGTGGAGGAGCGCACGGTCGTCGGCCTGCGCGGGCCCGGCGACGCGCTGACGGGCGTGGCGCTCGACGGCGGGGACGTGGTGCCCTGCGAGGGCCTCATGGTCCCCGCGCCGCTGCACCAGCGGTCGCCGCTCGCCGAGCGCCTCGGCCTGGCCACCTCGCCGCCCACCGCCGTCGTCGCCGACGGCCTGGCGGTCGGCCCGCTCGGCCGGACCACGTCCCCCGTCGTCCTCGCCGCCGGCGACGTCACCGGGGCGATGCAGTCCGTGGCGGGCGCGATCGCCGCCGGCCACGCGGCCGCCGCCGGGGTGGTCCACAGCCTCGTGGCCGAGGACCACGGCCTGCCCGAGCATCCCTGAGCGGGCCCGTCCCGCCGTCCTCGGGGGACGGGGGGCGGGCCCGCTCAGGTCATCCGCAGCCGCTCGTGGCGCCGCACGTGCGGCACGTGAGGCAGGTGCCCGAGCGGACCATGTCGGAGCTGCCGCACGAGGTGCAGACCTGCCCCGTCGTGTCGAGCACCAGCCGGGCCCGGCCGCCCGCGGGCGGGTCGGCCGCGTGGGCGTGCCCGTTGCCGTTGCCGTTGACCGGCGGGTCGGCCACGGCGCCGAAGGCGAGCTGGCCCTCCGGGGCTTCCTCGGCGACCGGGTCGTCGGCGGGCGCCTCGACGCTCGGCAGCACGCCCGCCGTGCGCTGGTCCTCCTCGGACAGGAACTTCGACGCCATCCAGCGGGCGAGGTAGTCCACCACGGAGCGCGCCATCGGGATGCGCGGGTTGCCCGTGAAGCCCGAGGGCTCGAAGCGGTGGTCGATGTACTTGGCGATCAGGCTCTCGACCGGCACGCCGTGCTGCAGCGCCATCGACCACGCGATCGCGACGGAGTCCATCAGCCCGGAGACGGTGGACCCCTGCTTGCTCATCTTGACGAAGACCTCGCCGGGGGTGCCGTCCTCGTAGAGGCCGACGGTGATGTAGCCCTCCTGGCCGCCCACGCTGAACTTGTGGGTGAGCGCGGCGCGGTCGTCCGGGAGGCGCCGGCGCACCGGCTTGGCCGGCTCGCCCGCGGCCGCGGCGCCGGCCGTGGTCGCCGAGCCGTCCGAGGTGGACAGCGGCTGCGTGCGCTTCGAGCCGTCCCGGTAGATGGCGATCGCCTTCAGGCCGAGGCGCCAGCCGAGCTTGTAGATCTCCGCGACGTCCTCGACGGTGGCCGAGTTCGGCAGGTTGACCGTCTTCGAGATCGCCCCGGAGACGAAGGGCTGCACCGCGGCCATCATGCGCACGTGCCCCTCGGGGGCGATCGTGCGGCTGCCGGGGACGCCGAAGGCGCAGTCGAACACCGGCAGGTGCTCGTCGCGCAGGCCCGGCGCGCCCTCGATGGAGCCGGCCGTGTCGATGTGGGCCATGATCGCCGCGCGCTCGGCCTCGTCGTAGCCCAGCGCGCGCAGCGCCCGCTCGACGTCGGTGTTGACCAGCTTCATGTGGCCGCCGCCGACCAGCGTCTTGTAGCTGATCAGGCCGATGGCCGGCTCGATGCCGGTCGTCTGGGCGTCCATCATGAAGGAGATGGTCCCGGTGGGCGCGATCACGCTCACCTGGGCGTTGCGGTAGCCCGGCGCGCCGATGCGGCCGTCGGACTGGCCCAGCGCCACGGCGTCGTCGAGCGCGGCCGCGGCCGCCGAGCGCACCTCGGCGTAGTTGGCGCGCGAGCCGGCCACGGGCAGGTCGAGGGCGGCGTCGCGGTGCATCCGCACCACCCGGTCCTGGGCCTCCCGGTCGGCCTCGTAGCCGTCGTAGGCCCCCACCCGCGCGGCCAGCCGGGCGGACTGCGCGTAGGCCTCGCCCTGCATGAGCGCGGTGATCGAGCCGGCCCAGGCGCGGCCCTCGTCGGAGTCGTACGCGAGGCCCTGGCACATCAGCAGCGAGCCGAGCGCCGTGAAGCCGAGCCCGAGCTGGCGGTAGGCGCGCGCGTTGTCGCCGATGCGCTTGGTGGGGTAGCTGGCCGGCGTGACGATGATCTCCTGCGCCGTCAGCACCACCCGCACCGTGTGGCGGAGGTCGTCGACCCGGAAGGTGCCGTCCTCGTCGAGGAAGCGCATGAGGTTGATCGACGCCAGGTTGCAGGCCGAGTCGTCGATGTGCATGTACTCCGAGCACGGGTTCGAGCCCGAGATGCGCCCCGCGTTCGGCGAGGTGTGCCAGCGCTGGATCGTGTCCTCGTACTGCACGCCGGGGTCGCCGCACGCCCACGCCGCCTCGGCGATCTCGCGCAGCAGGTCGGCGGCGGGCATCTCGCCCTGCACCTCGCCCGAGGCGACGTAGCGGGTCTGCCACGACCCGCCCGCCTCCGCGCGGCGGAAGAAGTCGTCCGTGAGCCGGACGGAGTTGTTCGCGTTCTGGAACTGGATCGAGCGCCAGGCGTCGCCGTTGAGGCCGAGGTCGTAGCCCATCTCGCCGAGGGCGTAGGCCTTCGCCTCCTCGTGGGCCTTGCAGCGCACGAACTCGAGGATGTCCGGGTGGTCGCCGTCGAGGATCACCATCTTCGCCGCCCGGCGCGTGCCGCCGCCGGACTTGATGGAGCCGGCGCCCGAGTCGGCCCAGCGCATGAAGCTGACCGGCCCGGAGGCCTGCCCGCCGTTGGACAGCGGCTCGCCGTCGCTGCGCAGGCGCGACAGGTTGACGCCGGCGCCCGAGCCGCCGCGGAAGATCTCCGACTCGGAGGCGATCCAGCGCTGGATCGACGGCATGGTGTCGTTGACCGACAGGATGAAGCAGGCGGAGGCCTGGTTGACCTGCGGCTCGTCGCCCTCGACCGGCGGGTCGTCGACGTCGAGGATGCGGTCGGCGTCGTGCTCGCGGGTGGCGGCCGCGACGCCGCAGTTGAACCAGACCGGCGAGTTGAAGGCCGCCTTCTGCGTCACGAGGATGTGCCGCAGCTCCTGGGCGAACGTCTCGGCCTCGGCGTCGTCGGCGAAGTAGCCGCCCTTCGCGCCGTGGTGGCGGATGGTGTCGACCACGCGGTCGATGACCTCGCGCAGACTGCGCTCGCGGCGCGGGTCGTCCATCCCGTAGCGGAAGTACTTCGAGGCGACGATGCGGACCGCCGTGTCCGACCACCCGAGCGGGAACTCGCACCCGAGCTGCTCGAACACCACCCGCTCCGGCCTGCCGTCGCGGGCGGGCTCGACGATGCGGGCGTCGCGCGGGCCCCAGGCGACCTCGTCGTACGGGTGGACCCCCGGACGGGTGAAGCGCCGGGTGATCCCGAGCGCCCGATCGGTCATCGTGGGCGGCGCGTCAGTCGCCATCGTGTGCCTCCTGGGCGGTCGTCGGGGCGGCGGCCGCGGCGCGCCCGCCGGGCAGCGCCCGCAGGCCGGCGCGCGCGGCCGGCGGCCCCGCGTCGAATGTCTGGAACAGCTCGTCGTCGAGCGGGTACTGGCCGCGCGGGAGCGGGGGCTCCCGCTCGAGGCGGGCGAGCTCGTCCTCGAACTCGTCCACGTCGGCGAACTGGCGGTACACGGACGCGAAGCGCACGTACGCGACCGCGTCGATCTCCTTCAGCCGGCGCAGGGCGAGCTCGCCGATCACGGTGCTGCCCACCTCCCGGCGCAGCCGGTTGCGCAGCTCGGCCTCGATGTCGCGCACGGCCAGCTCGAGCGAGGCCGTCGACACCTGCCGCTTGTGGCAGGCCCGCTGAAGCCCCCGCAGGAGCTTGTCGCGGTCGAACGGCTGCCGCTCGCCGGACGCCTTCACGACCATGAGCGGCAGCTCCTCGAAGCGCTCGTACGTGGTGAAGCGCTGCCCGCACGCCTGGCACTCGCGACGACGCCGGATGGCGTCCTTCGTGTCGGCCACGCGCGACTCGACGACGCGGTGCTCCGGGTGTTCGCAGAATGGGCAGATCACGACTTGAGACGCTATCCCTGGTGTAGAACGAGTGCCACGACCCCATATTCAGTGTCGTGGGCGGGCATCCTTCCACACGTGGCGGAGGATGCAAGCCCTCCCGTGAGGGATCTCCCCGCAGCGTCCATCAGTTGTCGCACATCGGCCGGACGTCCCGCCGCCGGCGCCGCCGGCGGGCGCCGTCAGCCGTCGTCGCGGCGGGAGGGCCGGCCGGCGAGCGCGCCCGCGCCGACGGCCACCAGGCCCACGGCCAGCGCCATGCCGGCGAGCAGGCCGCGCGGGCTGCCGGAGGGGTCCTCCACCGCCCGCCGGGGCACGGTCGCGGCCTCCCCGCACGGGCGCCCCGGCCGCGCCACGCGCGACGACTGGGCGAGCTCGATCATCTCGATCGTGTTGCCGTAGAGCACCTCGTCGGCGCCCGCGAGGCGCAGCGCCTCGCGGTACTCCGCGCGCGTATAGCACCCGTCGATGCGGCTATCCTGCGCGTCGGCCAGCACGTCCCGCCCCCCGGCGAGCGCCGAGGCCGTCACGCCGAGGAGCAGCATCGCGACAGAGATGATCACCCATACGGGGCGTCGGAGCAGGGCAGCCACCCGGTGAGGGGGATCGGGGGCGTGCGCCCCCAGGGCGCCGGGCATCCTAGCCGCGCCCCCGAGGGGCGACAAGAACGCCTCACCCGGCCGGAGGCCGTCCCCGCGGCGGCCTGGTGGCTGGGCGCCGGCGCGCTGGCCGGATGGGCGCTCCTCGCGCTCGGCGGCGGCGGGATCGACCTCGCGCCCGCGGAGACCGGCGGCGCCCTCGGCGCCTTCCTCGCCCTGGCGGCCGGGGCGCCCCTCGCCGCGGCGGCCCTGCTCGTGGGGTGGCGGGCGCGGGCGCTCCGCTCGGGGCCGGGCCGCCTGGCGCTGGCCGCGGCGGCGGGGTCGACCGCCTGGGCGGCCCTGTCGATCCTCTGGGCGGCGGCGCCCGACCTGGCGTGGTCCGACGCCAACCGCCAGGCGATCGCGCTCTGCGCCCTCGTGACCGGGACGGCGCTCGGCGCCGTGCTGCCCCGCGCCGGGCGGCTGATCGCCCTGGGGCTGGCCGCGGCCGCCGTCGTGCCGGTGGGCGCGGCGCTCGCCACCAAGATCCTGCCGGGCGTGCTCGGCGAGGACGGTGAGCTGGCGCGGATGTCGGCGCCGCTCGGCTACTGGAACGCGCTCGCGCTGGTCGCGGTGCTCGCCCTGCCCGGGCTGCTCTGGCTGGCCGGCGGCGAGCGGCCGGCGGCCCGCACCGCCCCCGCCGCCGCGGCCGGCGTGGCCGTCGTGGCCACGACGGTGCTGCTGACCTACTCGCGCGGCGGCGTGCTGTCGCTGCTGATGGCCGCGGGCGTGACGGTGGCCGTGCTGCCCCGCCGCGGCCCCGGCGTGGCCGCGCTCCTCGCGGGCGCCGCCGGGGCGGCGCTGCCGGCGGCCCACGCGCTCACGGACCCCGCCCTCTCCACCGACGGCCTGCCCGCCGCGCTGCGCGAGGGCGCCGGGGCGGGGCTGGGCTGGCGCCTCGCGCTGGGGATGGCGGTGGCGGCGCTCATCACCCGGGGCGCGCTCGAGGCCGTGCGACGGCGCCCGCCGGCCGACCCGCGACGGGCGGCCCGCCGTGCGGCCGCGACGGGCGCCGCGCTCGTGCTGATCGGCGCCGTCGCCGTGGCGGCGACGCCCGCGGGCCGGGACTGGGCCGGCGACCGGGTCGCCGAGCTGCGCGGGGAGGGCGGCGACGCGGTCGCCAACGACCCGGCCCGGCTGGTCAGCGCGTCGGGCAACCAGCGGCTCGGCTGGTGGGGCGAGGCGTGGCGCGGCTTCGCGGACGCGCCCCTCACCGGCCAGGGCGCCGGCGGGTTCGCCCTCGTCCACCTGGCCGAGCGCGAGGTGGGCGACGACCTGCTCAACACCCGCGAGCCGCACGGGGTGGTGCTGCGGGTGCTCTCGGGCACCGGCCTCGTGGGCCTGGCCCTGTTCGCCGCGCTCGTGGCGGCGGTGGCGTGGGCCGCGCTGCGCGCCGGCGGCCGCGGCGCGGGACCCGAGACAGGCCTGCCCCTCGCCATGCTGGCGGCCGTGATCCTGCAGGCGGCCGTCGACTGGACCTGGGCCGTCCCCGCGCTCACGGTCCCGGCGTTCGCCGCCGCCGGGGTGGTCCTCGCCGCGGCCGACCCCGGCCTCGCGCCCGGCCGTCGCCGGCCCGGCCGGGCCGCGGCGGCCGCCGTCGCAGCGGTCACGCTCGCGGCCGTCTTCAGCGCGGCCCTGCCCTGGTGGTCGGCGCGCCTGACCGCCTCGGGCGAGGACGCCCTGGCCGCCGGGCGGGAGCGCGCCGCCCTGCGCCAGGCGAGCGACGCCCACGCCGCCAACCCGCTCTCGGTGGCGCCCCTGCTCCTGCGGGCCCGCGCCTACGACGCGCTGGGGCAGCCCGCCCGCGCGCTCGGCGCGCTGCACGAGGCGACCCGGCTCCAGCCGGACAACCCCATGCCGTGGCGGGCGCTCGCGGTGTTCCTGGGGCCCGACCGGCGGGCGGTGGCGGCCTGGCGCGAGGTGCGCCGGCTCGACCCGCAGGACCCCGAGGCGGCCCTGCGGGGCTAGGGCGCGGGCGCGGCCGGGTCCGGCTCCGGCGTCGGCGTCGGCGTCGCCGCCGCGGCGGCCGCCCGTGCCCCGCCGAGGCGGCGGCGCAGGCGCGGCACGAGCGCGGCGGCCTCCCACACGATGCGCCGGCTCATCTTCGAGGTGCCGCGCTCGCGCTCCGTGAAGACGATCGGCACCTCGGCCACCCGGAAGCCGAGCACGAGCGCGCGGTAGGTCATCTCGATCTGGAAGCCGTAGCCCGCCGCCGTCACCTCGTCGAGCGGGATGGCCTCGAGCACCTCGCGCCGGAAGCACTTGAAGCCGCCGGTCAGGTCGCGCACGGGCACCCGCAGCACGGCCTGCGCGTACAGGCAGCCGCCGCGGCTGATCGCGCGGCGCAGCGGCCCCCAGCGGGCGACGCCGCCGCCGCGCACGTAGCGCGAGCCGAGCACGAGGTCGGCGTCGGCGGCCGCCGCCACGAGCGCCGGCAGGCGGGCCGGGTCGTGGGAGAAGTCGCAGTCCATCTCGACCACGAGCCGCGCGCCCTCGTCGAGCGCCCGGCGGAAGCCGGCCCGGTAGGCCGGCCCGATCCCCTCCTTCGCCGCCCGCCGCAGCACCGCCACCCGGCCGTCGGCGGCGGCGACCGCCGCGGCGAGGTCCGCCGTGCCGTCCGGCGAGCCGTCGTCGACCACCAGCACGCGCAGGTCGAGGCCGGCGCGGTCCGCCGTGGCCAGCACGGCCCGCAGCATCAACTGGACGTTCTCCGCCTCCTCGTAGGTCGGCAGGACGACCCAGACGGGCCCCCGCGGGCCGGTCACCGCGCGGCGGGGCCGGCGACGCCGAACTCGAAGGGTCCCGCCAGCCCGCCGGCCGCGTCGTCCGGGCCCTGGCCCGGCAGGTCGCGCAGCCGCACCCCCAGCACCGCGGCGTCCGGGGCGACGCCCGGCGTCACCTCGAGGCTCGTCTCGCTCCAGCCCGGGCGGGCGGCGCCGTGGATCGGCGTGACCTCGTACCGGGTGCCGCGGTCGTCCCACACCTCGACCTCGCCCGCCCCCGGCGTGAGCGGCGCGACCCGCAGCGGCTCGTCGGCGAGCGTGCCGACGCTCAGCACCGCCCGGTCGTCGTAGCGCTCGAGCGCCCAGAGGCAGACGGTCGCGTTGCGCGCGACCCGCGCCTGGCCGATGGGCAGCAGCCCCCGGAAGCCGGCGAACCGGCGGGCCGGGACCCGGGCCGGGCGGGGCGCGGGGGCGCCGCCGGCCGGCTCCTCCGGCAGGGGGGCCGCGGTGCGCGGCGGCACCAGGTCGATCTCGAGCGACCAGGTCGCGCCCGCCAGCGGCCGCTCCACCCCGCCGCCGCGCGAGACGGCCGTGCGCACGAGCCCGCTCACCTCGAGCACGAGCCGGCGGGCCTCGGGGGGCGGTGAAGGGGCGATCCAGACGGCCGTCTGGAGGGCGCCCAGGCCGGCCTGCTGGGCGAGGTTGGCGACCTCGTACTCGCGGCCGCCGTCGTCGCGCACGCGCAGCCCCGTGACGGGGTCCCAGCCCAGCAGGCCGGGGGCGTCGGAGAGCACCAGCAGGGGCAGCACGGCGCCCTCGGCGTGCAGCTCGACGCAGAGCGCGACGACCAGCGTGTCGCCGTCGCGGGCGACGGCGGAGCTCGGGACCAGGCCGCCGAGGCTGCCCTGGCGCCGACGCTCCGGCCCGACGGTCGCGACGGGTGTCCGGGTGCTCACGCGGACAACCGTAGCGCCCCGGCCCGCCCCGCGTCGCGCCGGGCGGGCGCGCCGGGTACGGTGTCGCGGATGCCCCCGCGCGAGCCCATCGTGCTGCTCCACCCGTTCCCGCTCGACGCGGGCTTCTGGGAACCCGCGCGGCGGGCACTGGGGGACGCCCGGCCGGCCCTCGTCCCCGAGTTCCCGGGCTTCGGCGCGGCGCCACCGCAGCGGGGGGCGGGCGTCGACGGCTTCGCCGACGCCGTCGCCGCCCGCATCTCGGACGCCTCCCCGACGGGGCGCGCCGTCGTGGCCGGGTGCTCGTTGGGCGGCTACGTCGCCCTGTCGCTGGCCGCGCGGCACCCCGAGCGCGTCGCCGCCCTCGTGCTCGCCGACACCCGGGCGGAGCCCGACACGGCCGAGGCCGCCGCGGGGCGTGCGCGGACCGCCGAGCGCGTGCTCGCCGAGGGCACGGCCGCCTGGCTCGACGAGTTCGTGCCCGGCGCGGTGGCCCCGGACGCCGACGACGCCGCGCGGGCCGTCCGCGCGATCGCCGGCCGGCAGTCGCCCGAGGCCGTGGCCGGAGCGCTCGCCGCGCTCGCGGGGCGCGCCGACCGGCGGCCCGACCTGCCCCGCATCGCCGCGCCGGCGCTGGTGCTGGTGGGCGCCCAGGACGCGCTCACCCCGCCGGCGATGGCCGAGGCGCTGGCGGCCGGCCTGCCCGACGCCGAGCTCGTGGTGCTGCCGGGGGCCGGCCACCTGGCCCCGCTGGAGCGCCCGGAGGAGTTCGCGGCCGCCGTGCGCGGCTTCCTGGTGCGGCGGCTGCCCTAGCCGGCGGCGTCGGCGCCCCGTCCGCCGGCCTCGCCGCGGTGGCGCTGGTAGTAGGCCGAGGCCTTCGCCCGCGCCCCGCAGCGCTCCATCGAGCACCAGCGCCGGCTGCGGTTGCGGCTGGTGTCGAGGTAGACCACGCCGCACCCGGGCGCGGCGCACTCGCGCACCCGGCCGGGCAGGTCGCGCACCAGCTCGAGCGCGTCGAGGACCGCCGCCACCAGCAGGCAGGCGCAGGTCTGGTCCTGCGGCGTGAAGCGCGGCTCGAGCGTGCCGGGCTCCACGGCGAGGCGCCCGGGCGCCCGGAGCAGCCAGCCCTGCGCCAGCGTCGCGACCGCGGGCCCGTCGGAGGCGAGCAGCGCGGTCCGCAGGCCGTCGCGCAGCCCCCGCGCGGCGCCCAGGTCGCGCCGCGACACGCCCGGCGGCACGTCGGCAAGCCCGGCGGCCACGAACCAGCGCGCGAGGTCGTCGGCACATCCGAGGAGATCCCGGCCCCCGTACTGGGTATTGCAGAGGTCGAGCGCAGGGCGCCCGGCGAGGAGGACGAACTCGCTGCCGGTCGTCAACGTTTGACCGGTCCAGCAATTGGGGCTACTCTCACCAGCAAACGTGTATCACAGTGGTTTACAGGAGCGCCGCTGATGCCTTCACTGCCGCCCGCCATCGAGCTCGCCGTCCACCGTCGTGGGGAGGGGCCCCTGCTCGTGGCCCTGCACGACCTGGGACAGACGGGCAGCAGCATGATCGACGCGCTCGCCGCCGTCAGCGGCGAGTTCGAGATCGTGGCGCCGGACCTGCGGGGCCACGGCGCCTCGCCCACCCCGCACGGCCCCTGGAGCGTCGACGACTTCGCGTCGGACGTGGCCCGGCTGGTCGCCGCCGAGGGCGGCGACGCGCTGCTGGTGGGCGTCGGCCTGGGCGCGGCGACCGGCCTGGCGCTGGCCCTGGGCCACCCGGGGCTGATCTCCGGCCTGGTGGTGTCGGGCGTCGGCCCGCGCGGCGAGGACCCCGAGGGCCAGGACCGCTGGGCGCGGGCCGCGCGGGCGCTGCGCGAGCGTGCCGGCGCCGAGGGCGCCGCGCTCGCCGCCGAGGCCATGGGCACGCGCCCGGACTGGCGCGGCGCGCTGGCCCAGGTCGACGCGCCGGTGATCGTCGTCGCCGGCGCCGCCGACCGGGCGGTCCCGGCCGAGGTGCAGCGCGAGCTGTCGGCGTGGATGCAGAACGCGCGCTTCCACGTGGTGCGCGAGGCCGGCCACAACGTGGCCGTCGAGCGGCCCAACGAGCTCGTCCAGGCCATCCGCCGGCTGTCGCGCTCCCTCGACCGGGAGCCGGTCGCGGCGTAGCCCCGCGGGACCGGGCGGCGGGGCGGGCGCCCCGCCCCGCCGCCCCCTCAGTCCTCCTGCGCCCCCAGCTCGCCGTTCGCCACGTCGGCGAGCGCGCGCACGATCTGGACGCACATGGGGTCGCTGACCGCGACCTGCACCTGGCTGCCGTCCTCGTCGTCGAACGCGAGCGTCCAGTGCGGCACCAGGCCGTCCGGCGTGTCCTGCGGCGGCGTGACCGAGACGCCGACCACGTTGGGCTGCAGGGCCCAGAACAGGCCCTCCGGCAGGCCCGACGGCTGCGGCTGCCAGCCGCCCGCGTCGGCGGTCTCCTGGCGGTACGGCTCGGCCTGGGTGAACGCGTTCATCATGTTCTCGGCGTCGGCCGTGGCGAGCGGCAGCGTGAGCACGACGTTCGGGCCGCTCTCGAAGGCGAGCAGCGCCACCGGCAGGCTCTCGGGGTCGGGGACCTCGCCGTCGTCCTCGATCTCCACCTGCACCGGCGAGCAGTCGAAGTTGGTCGCCTGGAAGGCGATAGTCTGCCGCATGCTGCGCTCCTCGAGCCGGGGACCGGGATCTCTGGCGGGGCATTCTCACACACCGGTCGTCTGGCTCGACGGCGCGCTGGTCGACCCGGCCGCGGCGGCGCTGCCGATCGCCGACCCGGGCGTCCGCTGGGGCGAGGGGCTGTTCGAGACGATGCGCGGCGCGGGCGGTCGCGTGCCGCTGCTGGAGCGCCACCTGCGGCGCATGGAGGGCTCCGCGCGCGCGCTCGGCATCGGGCCGCTGCCCGGCCGCGGGACGCTGGAGCGGGCCGTCGCGGAGGCGGTCGCGGCGGCCGGGGGGGGCGACCTGCGGGTGCGGCTGCGGGTGACGGCGCTGCCCTCCGTGCTGGTGGAGGCCGCGCCCGAGGCGCCGCTGCCGGAGGCCCCCGGGACGGCGCGCGCGGCGGCCGTGCGCGGCGCCTGGCTGCCCGGCAACCGGATCGCCGAGCACAAGACGCTCTCCTACGCGGGCCACCGCTGGAGCCAGCGCCGCGCGGAGGCCGCCGGCGCCGACCACGCGCTGCTGCTCGACGACCGCGGCCGGCTGGGCGAGGCCGCGGTCGCCAACGTGGTCTGCGCGGTCGGCGGCGCGCTCGTGACCGCGCCGGCCGACGGGCTGTTGCCGGGCGTCGCGCGCGAGCTGGTGATGGAGTCGCTGCCGGTGCGCGAGGCCGCGCTCGACGAGGCGGGCTGGCGCGGGGCCGACGAGATCGTGCTCGTCAGCGCGCTGCGCGGGGCGACCGCCGTCGTGGCGGTCGACGGCGCGCCGGTCGGCGACGGCCGCCCGGGCCCCTGGGCGGCGCGCCTGGCGGCGCTGCTGCGCGCCGCGACGGCCTAGAAGTCGAGGTCGAAGAGGTCCTCGAGCAGGCCCTTGCGGCGGCGCCTGGGCCGATCGCGGTCCCGGTCGCGGTCGCGGTCGTCGTCGCGCGGCGCCTCGCGGCGCCCACCGCCGCGCCGGCCCTCCATCTCGACGAAGAAGTCCTCGTCGTCGTCGCGCACGCCGGCGGCGGCGCGCCGCTCGCGGTCGAGGATGCGGTCGAGCTCGCCGCGGTCGAGCCAGACGCCGCGGCACTCCGGGCAGGCGTCGATGAGCACGTCGCTGCGCTCGAGCTCGACCAGGCGGGTGCCGCACGACGGGCAGCGCATCGGCTCGCCGCGGTGGGGACGGGTGGAGGGATCGCGCATGGCCACAGGGTAGCGGCCCGCCCGGGTCAACTCGCCTTGCGCCTGGCGGCCTTCCCGGCGGGGACCGCGACGCGCCGGCCGAGCAACCGCATGGCCTTCAGGCCCAGCGAGAGCTTCTCGCGGTCGTCGGTCCTGCCGATGTCGAGCCCGGACAGCTCCGCGATGCGGTCGAGCCGGTACCGCACCGTGTGGCGGTGCGTGTAGAGGGTGCTCGCCGTGGCGGCCAGGTTGCAGTCGTTGCCCAGGTAGGTGGAGAGCGTGCCGACGAGCTCCGTCTGGTACTGCTCGTCGTAGCGGACGAGCGGCGCGATGGTCTGGTCGTAGAAGGCGATCAGCTCCTCCGGGCGGTCCGCGAAGATCTGGAAGAGCAGCTTGTAGGTGCCGGTCTCCTCGAAGGTCACGACCTCGCCGATGCGCCCCAGCCGCTCGCCGATCGACAGCGCGAGGCGCGACTCGTCGAGCGCCACGCCGAGGCGCTCGGGCTCGGGCGTGTAGCGCGAGAGCGCGAGGGTGAGCGCCAGCCCGGGGACGGTGGCGCGCGTGGCGCCGAGCAGGCGCTTGCCGAGCGTGAACGCCTGGGCCTCGATCTCCTCGCGGGTGGGGTCGCCCCCCGCGCCCCGGCCCGCGGGCGGCAGCAGGGCGAGCAGCCGGCCTTCGTTCCAGTCGACCAGCGAGCGCGGCCAGTGCAGGTCGATCGCCGCGCGCGCCTGCTGCAGGAAGCGCCGCACGAGGCGCGGGTCGGTGATCAGGCGCCCCTCCGTGTGGGGGTCCTGCAGCGTCCCGATGAGCGCGACGGCGCCGTCCGACAGGTCGGCGCCCAGGTGGCGGGCCCGGCGCACGATCGACTCGCGGCTGACCGCCTCGCCGGCCATCAGCTCCTCGATGAGGTCGCCCCGCAGCCGCGACTCGGTCGCGGTGACGACCTCCTCGCGCGCCCGCTCCATCACGGCGGCCTCGCAGACCTCGGTGACGATGCCCCGCTCCACCGGCGAGAGCGGGTCGCCCAGCCAGGCGACGAGCACGCCCACCGGGCCCGCGGGCCCGGTGATGGCATCGCGGCGGACGCCCGGCATGCGCTCCTCGACGAACGGGCCCATCACCGAGGCCGGCCCGTGGCCGCGGGCGCGCACGATGGCCTCGGCGAGGAAGGCCTCCTGCTCCGCGTCGAGCCCGTGCGCGCCGCGCACGTCGAGGTACTCGTCGAGGATCGCCACCGGGGTGCCGAGCATCGTCGCGGCCGCCTCGGCGATGCCCGCGTGGCCGCGCCCCTCCACGAGCGGGGCGCGCAGGCCGGCCCGGGCCCGGGCCGCCGCCGCCTGGGCGCCGCCGCCGGTCACCGCGCTCGCCAGCGCGGCGATCACCTCGCCCCAGGCGGCCCCCGGCGGCAGCACGAGCGCCGGCACGCCGACCCCGCGGGGCGGCGCGGCGCGGCAGAGCACGGCCACGCACCCGGCGGGCACCTCGGCCGGCGGCTCGGGCGCGACGAGCAGCGCGCCCGCCTCGGCCGGGGCGTCGGCGTCGGCCAGCACGATGGAGGTGACCGCGGCGTCGAGCGGGGCCCTGGGCGGCACCAGGCGGGTCCCCGCGAGGGCCGCCAGGCGCATCAGGTCGGCCAGGGTGGCGGCCTCGCCGGCGGGCGCTGCGATCGGTGCGTGGGCGGTCACGGCCACCACAATGGGCGGCGGGGAACCGGGTTTCAAGCAGGCCCCGGCCCGGTCGGCGACGTTTGTCCACGCGGCGAAAGATCCGCCGCCGCGTTTGGCCCATGGTCACAAGACGTCCGATGGGTACCCGGTCGTACCATCCGGTGCCGCCCGAGCACACACAAGGAGGGCCCCGCCAAGCCATGCCCAGAGTCCGTGAGAGCAACGTCATCGCCGCGCAGTGGAGCCCCAACGGCTCCGCCGTCCAGCCCGGCGACCTGACCATTCCCGGTGCCTCCGTCTACGGCGCGAACGTCTTCGGCCCCGACGAGCAGCGCGCGCGCCTGCCGAAGGACGTCTACCGGCAGCTGCAGGCCACCATCGAGCGGGGCGAGCCCCTGGACCCGAGCCTGGCCGACGCGGTCGCGCTCGCCATGAAGGACTGGGCGCTCGGCAAGGGGGCGACCCACTACACCCACTGGTTCCAGCCCCTGACCGGCTCGACCGCCGAGAAGCACGACTCGTTCTTCTCGCCGGTCGACGGCGCGTCGATCGCCCACTTCTCCGGCAAGGAGCTGATCCGCGGCGAGCCGGACGCCTCGAGCTTCCCGAGCGGCGGCATCCGCGCCACCTTCGAGGCGCGCGGCTACACCGCCTGGGACCCGACCAGCCCCGCGTTCATCATGGAGAACCCGAACGGGGCGTACCTCTGCATCCCGACGGCGTTCGCCTCCTGGACCGGCGAGGCGCTCGACACGAAGATCCCGCTCCTGCGCTCGATGGCCGCGCTCAACAAGTCGGCCCTGCGCGCGCTGCGCCTGTTCGGCGACGAGACGACCCAGCGCGTC
This sequence comes from Miltoncostaea marina, assembly GCF_018141525.1. GTDB lineage: Bacteria > Actinomycetota > Thermoleophilia > Miltoncostaeales > Miltoncostaeaceae > Miltoncostaea > Miltoncostaea marina. Next base: position 96,082 of record NZ_CP064655.1, on the reverse strand, counting down.
TTCACGACGATCGGGCCGGAGCAGGAGTACTTCCTGATCGACGAGCAGTTCTTCTACCAGCGCCCCGACCTGGTGGCGACCGGCCGCACGCTGTTCGGCGCCAAGCCGGCGAAGGGCCAGCAGCTCGACGACCACTACTTCGGCTCGATCCCCGAGCGGGTGCTCGCCTACATGCTCGAGGTGGAGCGCGAGCTCGGCAAGCTCGGCGTGCCGATCAAGACCCGCCACAACGAGGTGGCGCCGGCGCAGTACGAGATCGCGCCCGTCTTCGAGAACTCGAACATCGGCACCGACAACCAGCAGCTCTGCATGCAGGTGATGCAGAACGTGGCCCGCCGCTACGGCCTGGTGTGCCTGCTGCACGAGAAGCCGTTCGCCGGCGTGAACGGCTCGGGCAAGCACAACAACTGGTCGATGAGCACCGACGACGCCAACCTGCTCGACCCGGGCGAGACGCCGCACGACAACCTGCAGTTCCTGTTCTTCGCCACGGCGGTGATCAAGGCCGTCGACAAGCACCAGGGCCTGCTGCGCGCCTCCATCGCGGGGGCCGGCCAGGACCACCGGCTCGGCGCCAACGAGGCCCCGCCGGCGATCATCTCGATCTTCCTCGGCAAGGAGCTCGAGGACGTCTTCACGGCGATCGCCGCCGGCGAGCCCGCCGTCAGCGTGGCCCGCGAGGTGATGAACCTCGGCACGCACGTGCTGCCCGACCTGCCGCGCGACACGGGCGACCGCAACCGCACCAGCCCGTTCGCGTTCACCGGCAACCGCTTCGAGTTCCGGGCGCTCGGCTCCAGCCAGTCGCCGAGCTTCCCGAACACGGTGCTCAACACGATCGTCGCCGAGGCGATCGACGACCTCTGCGAGGAGCTCGAGCGGGCGGTGACGGGCGGCGGCACGGTCGAGGACGCGCTCTCGGGCGTGATCAAGTCGACGTACGCGCAGGCCGGCCGGATCGTCTTCGACGGCGACGGATACTCCGAGGAGTGGCACCAGGAGGCCGCGCGCCGCGGGCTGCTCAACCTGCGCAGCACGCCCGACGCCCTGCCGGAGATGGTCTCGGAGCAGACGACGGCGCTGTTCGGCAACTACGGCGTGCTCAACGAGCGCGAGCTGCACTCGCGCTACGAGGTCGCCCTCGAGCAGTACGTCATCAAGCTCAACATCGAGGCCGAGACGGCCGCGGACATCGCGGCGACGATGCTGCTGCCGGCGGCGGCGCGCCACCTGGTGCTGCTGAAGGACGCGGGGCTCACCACCCTCGCCCAGGAGACCGCGGCGATGATCGGCGAGTTCGAGGCGGCCATCAAGACGCTCCAGCGGGCCAACCTCGACGAGAACCACCCGCAGGACCTCATGGACGAGGCCCGCTACATGCGCGACACGGTGATGGAGGCGGTGGCCGCGGTGCGCGAGGTCGCCGATTGGCTCGAGCGCACGGTGGCCGACGACCTGTGGCCGCTGCCGCGCTACTCGGAGATGCTCTTCATCAAGTAGCCCGGGCGCCCCGAGCCCCCGCCCCGACGGCCCCGTCCGCCCACCTGGGCGGGGCCGTCGGCGTCAGCGGGCGGCCAGGGGACGCCGGACGCGCGCGAGCAGGCCCCGCCAGCGGCGGGCGCACGCGTCCCAGGTCTGCCCGGCGACCCAGCGCCGGCCCATCCCGCCGAGCGCCTCGCGCAATCTGGGGTCGGCCGCGAGGCGCGAGAGCTGGCGCGCGTAGGTGAGGTCGTCGGTGTAGAGCAGGCCGCCGCCCGAGCGGGCCGTCTGCCCGGCCAGCACGTCGGAGCGCGCCGTGGCGAGCGTCGGCCGGCCGGCGCCCCAGGCCTCCAGCGCGAGCAGCGAGAGGCTCTCGTTGGCCGAGGGCACCACGACGACCTCCGCGGCGTCCAGCAGGTCGGCGCGGGTCGCCTCGTCCACGAACCCGGTCGTCCGCACCCAGGCCGGCAGCGCCAGCTGGCCGGCCGGCCGGCCGGCCAGCACCAGCGCCAGGCTGCCGCCCGCGGCCCGGTAGCGGGCGTGGGCGCGCACGAGCGCGTCGAGGCCCTTGGCGGCGTCCACCCGCCCCACGTAGAGCGCGAACCGGGGCGGCAGGGCGGCGAGCCGCGCGCGCGCCCGCGCCCCGTCGCCGGCCGGGGCGGGGTCGAGCCCCGCGCCCACGATCGCCTCCGGCCGGCCGCGGATGCCGTGCAGGTCGTCCACCAGCCGCCGCTCCTCGGGCGTCATGAACGCCAGCCCCGCCGCCATCCGCACCAGGCCGCGACTGAGCGCGAAGCGCAGCATCGGCTCGTCGTGGGCCAGCGGCACGAGCACGGAGCGCTCCCGGGCCAGCGGCAACGCCAGCTGCGAGGTGGCGTACAGGTAGGTCCACAGCGCGAGCGCCTCGTGACGCGCCCGGGCGCCGGCCAGCGCCCGCAGCATGCCCGGGGCCACGGGACCCTGCGCCAGCGCCCAGGCCCGCTCCTCGGCGGCGTCGCCGCCGCCGGCCAGCGACAGGCGCCGCACGAGCGCGGCCGACCGCGACGGGTCCGGCGGCTCGGCCGGAAAGCGGTGAACGACCACGTCGCCGTCCCGCTCGGTCCCCGGCGCGAAGTGCGGCGCCCAGGTCAGGTAGTCGCGGGCGGTGGTCGTGTAGATCTCGACCTCGTCCCCTCGCGCCGCCAGCGCCCGCGCGGTGGCGCGGCAGAGCGCCTCCGCGCCGCCCGCCACGCCCTCGCCGTACCGCTGGACGACGAACGCGACCCGCACGCGCTCAGCCGCCCCGCTCGCGCTCCAGGTCGGCGACCCGGCGCTCGAGGCGGGCGATCTCGGCGCGCTGGCGGTGGCGGTCGCGCTCGAGCTGGGCGAGCAGGCCCGCGAGCTCGGGGGTCAGCAGGCGCACGACCGCGCGCCGCGCGGACGAGACCAGCCGGCCCGCCGGCCCGCGCCGCGCCGAGGCGGCGGGCTCGGGGATGCGGAGCGGCGGCAGCGGCGGCTCGCCGCCCGCGCGCCGCAGCGCCACGAGCAGCGCGTCGGGGTCGGGATCGCCCCCCGCGGCCGCGCCGGGCCCGCCGGCCGCCGCCGGCTGCGGGAGTCCACCGGGCTCCCCCGCCGACGACCGCGCGTCGCCGCGCGCGCCCGCGCCGCGCGCCGAGGCGCCCCAGCGGGGGCTCAATAGGCACCCTTGCGGCCCAGCACCACCGGGATCGTGCGCGCCATGATCGTCAGGTCGAGCCAGATCGACCACGTCTCGATGTAATAGAAGTCGAGCCGCACCAGGTCGTCGAACGACAGCTCGCTGCGGCCGCTCACCTGCCACAGCCCGGTGAGCCCGGGCAGCACCAGGTATCGCTTCTTGTGGAGGTCGTCCAGCCGCTGGTAGTCGCGTAGCGGCAGCGGCCGCGGCCCCACGAGCGACATCTCGCCGCGCAGGACGTTCCAGAGCTGCGGCAGCTCGTCGATCGACAGCCGCCGCAGCACCCGGCCCACCCGGGTCACGCGCGGGTCGGCGCGCATCTTGAAGATGGCGCCGTCAGCCTCGTTGGCGTGCTCGAGCCGGTCCTGCTCCAGGTGGGCGCCCACCCGCATCGTGCGCAGCTTGAAGCAGGTGAACTCGTGCTCCTCCACGCCGACCCGCCGGTCGCGGTGCAGCACCGGGCCGCCGTCCTCCAGCCGGATCGCCACCGCGGCCGCCGCGAGCACCGGCATCAGCAGCAGGCCGAGCAGCGAGCCCACCACCAGGTCGAAGGCGCGCTTGGCGAGGAAGGCGGCGCCGCCCAGCACCGGCGGCCGCAGCTCGAACAGCGGCAGGCCCGGGGCCGGCACGGCCTGCACCGAGTGCGACAGCAGCTCCGCCGTCGTGGGCGCGAGCCGCACCGGCAGGCCGCGCCGGCGGCACACCTCGAGCAGCTCCAGCACCGGCGCGTCGTCGCCCGCCCAGCCGGTGAGGATCACCTCGTCCACGGCCTCCGGGTCGAGCGCCCGGCGCAGCTCGCCCGCCGCGCCGCCCGCGCCCTCGCGCCCGAGCCCGGCGATCAGCTGATGCGAGCCGACCACCCGGTAGGGCACGCCCTGGCGGCTCTCCGAGCGCTCGAGGCTCGCCGCGATCGACGAGACGAGCGCCGGCGACCCGACCAGCAGCGCCCGCCGCTCGAACCGCAGCGCGTCCAGGGCGAGCGCGGTCACGCTGTCGTAGCTCGCCCGCAGCGCCACGACCAGCACGCTCACCAGGAACCAGGACGCGTAGAAGATGTAGTAGGTGTCGAAACGCCACCCGGCCACGAGCGTCACCGCCAGCACCACGAGCGTCGACAGCGTCACCGACGACAGCACCCGCGCCGCGCCGCCGCGCTGCTCGCGCGGCGCGTAGAGGCGGTTCTTGGCGAAGACCAGGATCATCGTCGCGGCCGCCAGGGGCAGCGCCTTCTGCTCCACCGCCCAGATGGCGCCCGAATCGACCGCCTGCCCCTGCACGAGCAGCTTGATCGCCAGCGCCGCGTAGACCCCGGCGAAGCAGGCGGTCACGTCGATCGTCACCAGCACCGCCACCGACAGCACCCGCCGCACCGCCGCCGCGCCCGCCGGGCCGGACAGCAGGGGCAGGAAGCGGGCGTCGCGGCGCGCGTGCCGGCGGTCCGGCGCGGGGGTCGCGATGGGCGGCTCGCCGTGCCGTGTGGGCCGGGTGGTCACCCGGGCCGCCGTACCGATACGGCTCGCCGCGCGGGATTCCGGACCGCGCACCGCCGCCGAGGTCGCGTCCACAGCATCTGCGGATCGTACTGTCCGCGCCCCGCCGATGCTCAGTCGGGCTTGCGCAATCGCAGGTAGACGACACCGAACGGAGCGCCGCCGACCTCCGCCGGTCCCCCGATCGGGATGACGTTGCGCGCCGCCACCAGCGGCAGCAGGTTGCCGGCGAGGAACGAGAGCGGGCGCGCCCCGAAGAACCGCGCGTGCACCGGGCGCCGCTCGCGGACGTACTCGCGGGCCTCCTCCCGCCAGGGCAGCCCCAGCAGCCGGGCGTCCAGGGTCGCCGGGCCGTAGCGACGCTCGAAGAAGGCGCCCGCGCGCCCGTCGTCGGCGTCGCCCTCCGCCGGGGTCGCCGCCCCCGCCGCGGCGTAGACCGGGCGGGGCGTGCGCACCTCCGCCGGCCGGGCCGCGACGTTCGTCGTGAGGTGCAGGACGCCGCCCGGGCGCAGCACGCGCCAGATCTCCGCCATCGCGCGGACGTCGCCGTCGCCAGGGATGTGCTCGATCACCGAGACGCACGCCACCGCGTCGAACGCGGCGTCCGCGAACGGCAGCCGGCGGGCGTCGGCGACCCGCAGGTCGAGCGCCGGGTCGAGCGCCCGCCACAGCTCGATCTCGTCCTCCAGGAGGTCGATCCCCGTCCAGCGCCCCTGGCCCTCCGCGTTCAGGAGGCTCGCCAGCAGCTTCGGGCTCGACACGTCGAGGCACGCGCCGCAGAAGCGCTCGTCCGCGACCCGGCCGAGCTCGTGGAAGCGCCAGGGCTCGAGCGGCACGAGCACGCGATAGAGCGCGCCGCGCACGTGCCCGCCGCCGCGCCGCGCCCGGGCCGCCCGTGCGATCCACCGCCAGCCGAGCCGGTGGCTGTGGAGCATCAGCCGCGCCCAGGCCGGCGTGCGCCGGCCGCCGCTCACCTGCGCACGGCCTGCCGGTAGACGTCGCGGGTCGCGGTCGCCGACGCCGGCCAGGAGTACCGCGCCGCCTCCTCGCGGCCCGCCTCGCCGCGCTCGCGCAGCGCCGCGCGGTCCGAGAGCGCCTCCGCCAGCGCCTCGGCGATCCCCTCCGGCGTGACCCGGTCCTCGTCGAGGAAGAGCGCCGTGCGCCCGCCGATCTCGACCAGCGAGGAGTTGCGCGCGCAGAGCACCGGGCAGCCGTGCGCCATCGCCTCGACCACCGGCAGACCGAAGCCCTCGTACGCCGACGGGTAGGCCAGCAGCGTCGCCCGCCGGTAGAGGTCGAGGAGCTCCTCGCGGCGCACGAAGTCGCGGATCTCGCACGCCGGCCCGGCCGCCGCGCGGACGTGCTCCTCGTCCCCGCCGGGTCCGCCGACCACCAGGAGGCGGCAGGGCGGCGGGTCGGCGGGGGCCGCGGCGTAGTAGCGCGCGTGCCCCTCGATGAGCACCCCGATCCGCTTGCGCGGCTCGCGGATGCCCACGCTCAACACGATCGGCTCCCGCGGCCCGGGCGGGCGCGTGTCCGGGTAGACGCCGTTCGGGACCACGCGCAGCCGCTCGGGCGAGAGGCCGTAGAGCTCCTGGAGGTCGCGCGACGTCGACTCCGACACCGCGATCACCCGCGTCGCCGTGCGCAGCGAGCGCCGCGCGAAGAACCTCGCGTACCTGCGGAAGCCCTCCGGAAAGGCATCGGGCACGCGCTCCCACGCCAGGTCGTGCATCGTGACCACCGTCGGGCAGGGGCTCCACCACGGGCCCCACGTGACCGGCGCGTGCAGCACGGCGGCGCGCCGGCGCCAGGCGATCAGCGGCAGCAGGACGTGCAGCCAGAGCACGTCGAGCAGCAGGTTGCCCCACGAGGTGATCCGGCCGAGCCGCGGCAGCCCGGGGGGACCCGAGACCCACTCGACGCGCAGGTCCGAGACCGGCTTCGTCTCCATCTCGTGCCGCAGCTCGTGGATGTAGGTGCCGATGCCGGTCTTGCGGCGCCGCGCCATGCGCCCGTCCACCAGCACGAGCGACGGGCGCTCGCCAGCGCCGCCCCCGCCCGGCGGACCGGCGGGCCGGGCCGCGGTCGTCCGCCGGCCGCGCGGGCCCGCCTCGGCCGGTCCGCCGCCGGATCGGCCGCGGCGGCGCAGGAGGCGTGGTCGTCTGACGGTCATGCGGGCGGTCCCCTCGGGCGACTCCGGAGCGGTCACCCGCGCCGCCCCCCTCGGTGGTCATGCCGTCGTCATGGGGCGGCCCACGATCGACGTCGCCAGGGAGCCTACAGGCAGGCCGTCCGCTGCGGCCGCCCGGAGCGCCGCCCGCCGGGAGCGCGCGAGGCCCAGCGCCAGCCGCAGCGCCGCGTCGATCCCCGCCGAGCCACTCGTTCGCGCGGTCGCAGTGCACCAGCACCGCGCCGCCGGGCTCGTCGAGCAGCTCGCGCACCGAGCGCGTCAGCGCGTGCAGCTCGTCCCGTGCCTGCGCGGGGTCGCGCAGCGGGTGCCACCGCACGACGAGGCCGGCGTCCGCGTAGTCCGCCAGGGCGTGCCGGGTGCGCATCGCGGACACGACCGCCTCGACGCCCTGCTCGCGCCACCAGGCGATCTCGGCCGCGCGCAGGGCGCGGCGATGGCTGCGGCCGCCCCGCCCCGGCCGCTCGGCGACCGCCAGGCGCCCGGGCAGGATCCAGCTGTACCTGAGCGGCTCCATCCCCGCCTCCTCGCTCGGTGACTCGTGAGGGGAGGCTCCGCCGGGACGCCGTCACGGGACCACACCGGGGCGTGACGGATCTGTGACGCCGCGGTGCCGGCGGCGGGTGCGCTATCCGTCCGGCTCGGCGAGCTGGCGCAGCCAGCCGGGCACGGGCACCGGCTCGCGCGTCGCGCGGTCGACGCAGACGTGCACGAGCTCCGCGCGCGCCATCGGCTCGCCGGCGCGTGTGAACGCGTGGCGGCTGCGGAACGACGTGCGCCCCACCCCGCCGAGCGAGGTCCGCTGGTCGATCACGTCGTCGAGCATGATCCGCCCCTCGAAGGTGCAGCGCGTCTCGACGATGGGGATCCCGGGCCCCGTCTCGAGGAGGTCCACGAAGGGGTGGCCGACCTCGGCCAGCCATTCGCAGAGGCCCCGGTCCATCCAGCGGTGGACGGCCGTGAAGTGGATCTGGGCCACGTCGACCTCGGACATCACGACGCGGAAGCGCGCGGTGTGGACGTGCGGCGGCACGTCAGCACCCTAACGGCGCGCCCGCCCTCGCGGAGAACGCCGCAATTTGCGGGTCGTTCGTCGCGGGGCACCCGTCTCGGGGGGGTGGAAAGAACGGCCGCGGGCCCTCACCCGTCCAGGTCGGCGCGCGCGCCGTCCGTTCGACCAGTTGCAGCTTTTGCCAAGTTCACCGCAAACTTTCCATGACCGAGCCGCAATGACCGACGACCGCACACCGCCACCCACCGACGACGACCGCCGCCGCGCCGCCTGCGCCGCGATGGCCTCCGCGCCGGGCCTGATCCGCTTCGCCAGCCGCTTCACGCGCTCGCTGCACGACGCCGAGGACGCGTACCAGCGCGCGATGGAGATCGCCCTCACGCGGGCGCCGGTCACCGAGCCCCGCCGCTTCATGGCGTGGCTCCACACGGTGCTGCGCCACGAGGCGCTGGCGGTGAGCCGGGCGCGGCGGCGCGAGGGCCCCGGCGCCGAGGCGGACGTCCCCGAGGCCTACGGGGACCGCCTGGAGGACGCCGTGCCGGTGGACGCGCTCGCGGAGTGGCGGGAGCGGTACCGCGCGATCCAGGACGGCCTGGCCGGGCTCACGGAGGCGCAGCGGGTCTGCCTGCTCTTCCGCAGCGCCGGCGTCAGCTACGAGCGCATCCACCAGATCACGGGCTACTCGCTGCGCAAGGTCGAGCGCTCGATCCTCGAGGGGCGGGCGAGCCTGTCGGCCTGGGAGGTGCGGCTCGCCGAGGGCGAGGCCTGCCTGCGGCTGGACGGCGCGATCGCCCGGGTGGCGACCGGCGAGGCGACCGCCAAGGAGCGCCGGACGGTGTCGCGCCACGTGCGCCACTGCGGCGCCTGCCGCGCCGTCCTGCGCGACCGCCGGGCGTCGAACGAGTGGATGGCGGGCCTGGTGCCGGTCGCGCTGGTCGGCGGGGGCGCGCTCTCCGGCGTGCCCGACCCGACGCCCGCGCTCGCCTGGTGGGACCGGCTCGCCGGCGGCGCCACCGTGCGGGCGGGCACCGCCATCCAGACCGCCATGGAGCTGCCGGGCACCGCGCTGGCCAAGGTCGGGGCGGGCACGGCCGCGCTCGCGGTCGCGGGCGTGGCCGGGGCCCCGGTCGTCGCGGACGCCGTGCGCCCGGCGCCCTCGCGACCGTCCGCCGTGACGGTGGAGCGGATCGCCGAGGCCCCGCCCGCTCCGTCGGCGGCGACGCGGCCCGCCGCCGCCCGGAGCGCCCCGGCGCCCGCCCGGGCGCAGCCCCGGCGGGCGCGGCCGGCGCCGACCCACGCGCGCGCGCGGGCCGCCGTCCGCAGGGCGCCCGCCCGGCGCGCCGCGCCCGTGGTCGCCGTCGCGGCACCGCGCGCGCCGGCGCCGGCCCGCTCGCATTCGGCACACGCGACGCCCCCGCCGGCGCCCGCGCCGCCTGCCGCACCCTCACCGTCAGCCGTCGCCCTGGAGTTCGGACCGTGAAGCGCCCGCGTCGCATCCTGATCGCCGCCCTGACCGCCACCGCCCTCGTCGTGGCCGTCGCGCCCTCCGCCGCGACGGAGGGCAACCTCTACCCGTACGGCGCCTCGATCTGGTCGACGAGCGGCCAGTTCGGCGCGACGGTGCTCCCCGGGCCCGAGTGGCTGGTGCAGGGCCCCGCGCTGTCCCCCGCCGCCGACGTCAACCACTGGGAGATGAACTGGGGCTGCCCGGTCCCGGGATCGGAGATCGCCGTCGTGCGCTTCAGCGCCCTGCGCACGCAGGCGCCGAGCTCGATGGCGATCGAGGTCACGGGCGACCGCCGCGTCCTCTGGTCCGAGGGCGACGCCGCGATGCCGCAGTCGCCGGCCGGCGGGCGCGCGTACTCGGTCGGCCTGCCCGGCGGCCAGTGCAACGTGCACCTCGCGCTGCGCCAGGTCGAGCGGCGCAACCAGCACGCGCGCGGCTACTTCATCGACGGGCCCGGCGTGCTGGTGCGCGACGTGACCGCCCCGGGCGTCGCGCTGCGCGCGCTGAGCGGCGGCTGGCTCAACGCGGGCTCGCGTATGCGGGTCGAATGGACGGCGGCGGACAACTTCGGCGCGGACGGCATGGGCCCCCAGCGCGTGGTGGTCGCGGGGCAGCCGCGGTGGAGCGGCGCCCCGGGTGCGGGCGACCACGCGGTCGAGCTGCCGCTCGACGGCCTCCCCGACGGCACCCACGCCGTCGCCGTGGAGGTGGACGGCGACGGGACGGCCGGGGGCGCCGCGCACGGCACGGTCCACATCGACCGCACGCCGCCATCGGCGAGCGGCGCCACGGCCACGGCGCCGGGCGCCCCCGGCGTGGTGGCCGCGTCGTGGACGGCCGCCGACGACCTCTCGGGCGTCGCCGCCGGCGCGCTCGAGCTCAACGCGGCGCCCGACGGCTCCACCGCGGGCGCGTGGACCCAGGTCGGCCCCGCCGGCGGCGCCGGCCCGCGATCGGTCAGCGCGCGCGCCGCCGGGATCGCCGACGGCCTCCACGCGTGGCGGGTCCGGACGACCGACGTCGCGGGCAACACCGGCGTGGCGGCCGGCGCGGCGGGGGTGGTCGTCGACACCACCCCGCCGGCGCTCGAGGTCCACGGCGGCGGCGCGGGCTGGTTGCGGCGGGCGGAGATCGATCTGACGGTCACCGACAACCTCCAGTCGGAGCTCGGCGTCGGGCCGGTCGAGATCGACGTGAACGCCGCCGCCGACGGCGGCGATGGCGGCATCTGGCTCCGGCGGGCGGCGTCGGCCGGGTCGGCGGGGCGACGGGTCGTGCCGATCGACCTCTCCGGGCTGGCGGCGGGGCGCCACGCGGTCCGCATCGTCGCCCGCAACGGGGGCGCCTTCGGCGCCTCGCTCGCGGCGGAGCGCCGCGTCGTGCTGAGCGTCGACGCCGTCCGGCCCTCCATCGCGCGGCTCACGGCGTCCGCCGGCGCCGACGGCCAGCTGGCGGTCGCGTGGACCGCCGACGACGAGCACTCCGGCGTGGCGGCCGCCCGGCTGCAGTGGCGCGACGGCGACGCCTGGCGCACGCTGGCCGCGACGCCGAGCCGCGACGGGGCCGACGCGCTGAGCGTGGACGCCTCCGCCCTGCCGCCCGGCGAGCGCGCGCTGCGCCTCGTGATCACGGACCGCGCCGGCAACGAGGCCACCCGCGGCGAGAGCGTCCGCCTCGCGGCCGGCGCGACGGCGGCGGGCGCGCCCGATCCCGCGGCCCGCCTGCGGTCGGCGCGCCTGCGCGTCGCGGTCCAGGGCGCGCGGGCCGTCCGCCGCGACGGCCGCACCCTCCTGGTCCGCCGGCTGACCGCGGGCGGCGCGGTGCGGATCACCGGCACGCTGACCGACCGGGGCGGGCAGCCGATCGCGGGCGCGGACGTGCAGGCCCGCGGCCACCGTGGCCGCGTCGTGGCCCGCGCCCTCACGGGCGCCCGGGGCGGCTTCGCCCTCCTGGCGCGCCCCCTCGCGGGCGGGCCGCTGCGGATCGGGGTGCCCGTCGGCCGCGAGCTGCTGCCGGAGCGGCCGGGCGCCGACGTCCGCCTCGACGTGCGGCCACGCCTGTCCGTGGCCGCCTCGGCGACGGGCGTCGCGGTCGGGGGCCGGGTGCTCTTCACCGGCCGCATCACGCCGGCGCCGCGAGCGCTGGGGTACGGGGCGCGCAAGGGCGTGGTGCTCGAGTGGCTCGACCCCATCCGCCGCACGTGGCGGCCGGTGGTCAACGCCCGCGTCCGCCGCGACGGCACCTTCGCGATCCCGTGGTCGTTCGCCGTCGGCGGGCTCACCCACCCGATGCGCGTCACCGTGCCGACCGAGGTGGGCTGGCCGCTGCAGCAGGCGCGCTCGCCGGTCATCCGGGTGCGCGTGTCCTGACCGCCGCTGCCGCGGGGCGAGCGGGCCGGCGAGTAGGCTGTCGCGCCCGATGCCCGCCCCGGCCCTGCTCGACGCCACGCCGCTCGCGGGCGGCCACTCGGATCGCGGCATCGGCGCCGCCCTCCGGGGGCTGCTCGGCGGCCTGCGCGCCCTCCCCGAGGGCGAGCGACCGCGGCTGCTCGTGCGGGAGGGGCAGCCGGTCCCGGAGGGGTTCGCGGCCCGCGCGGTGCGGTGGCCGGCGTGGCCGCTCCACCGCATCCCCGACCCCTGGCCGGCGACGCGGGGCGAGCGCGTGGCGCGGGCGGCCGCCGGGGGCGCGGTGTTCCACGCGACGCAGCCGAGCCTCGTGCCCGCCGGCAGGACCGTGGTCAGCTGCTACGACATGATCCCGGCGGCCTTCTGGCCGGAGTACCTCGGCGGGCCGGGCCGCGCGGCGCAGGCCGTCGCCTACCGCCGGTTCGAGCGGCGGCTGCGCCAGGCGACGCTCGTGATCGTGCCCTCCGGCGAGACGGCGGACGACGTCGTGCGGCTGGCCGGCGTGGACCCCGGGCGGGTGCGCGTGGTGCCGCTCGCGGCGCCCCCGGCCGCGGCGCCCGAGGGGCCGGCGCCCGCGGGGCCCTACGTGCTCTACGCGAGCGCGATCGAGCCGCACAAGAACGCGGCGCTGGCGCTCGAGGCGATCGCGGCGACCGACCCGGGCGTGCGCCTCGTCATGACCGGCCCCTGGTCCGCGCGGCGGGCGGCCCGGCTGCGCGGCCACGCCGCGCGGGTGGGCGCGGCGGGGCGGGTGGACTGGCTCGGCCTCGTCCCGGCAGGGCGCCTGGCGGCGCTGCGGGCGGGCGCGGCGGCGGTGCTGGTGCCCTCGCGCAAGGAGGGCTTCGGCCTGCCCGTGCTGGAGGCCATGACCGCCGGCGTGCCGGTGCTCGCGTCCGACACGCCGGCGCTGCGGGAGGTCGGCGGGGCCGCGGCCGAGTACCTGCCGGTCGCCGACCCGGCCCCCTGGGCGCGGGCGATCGCGCGCCTGGCGGGCGACGCGGCGGAGCGGGCGCGCCGCGGCGAGGCCGGCCGGGCGCGCGCCGCGGCCTTCTCGTGGCAGGCCACCGCGCGGGCGGTCGTGGCGGCGCACCGCGAGGCCGCCCGGGGATGAGCCTGGTCGCGATCGACTGCCACATGGTCGGGCAGGCCGCCGCCGGCGACGCCGGCAACGCGCGCTACGCGGCGACGCTGCTGGCGGCGATGGCCGCGACGGCGCCCGACGGCGACGCCGTGGCCGCGCTGGTGGCGACGCCCGAGGGGGCGCGGGCGCTCGAGCGCTTCGGCCGCACGGTCGGCGTGCCCGCCAACGACGTCGCGCGGCTGGCGCGCGCCGCCCCGCGGGCCCTGGCCGACCTGGCGGCGGACGCGGCCGTGTTCACCTACGTGTCGCCCGGCTGGTGCCCGTGCCCGGTGCTGCTGGCCGTGCACGACGCGACCTTCATGACCGACCCGCAGTGGCTCGGCGCGCGGGCCCGGGCGGTCCTGCGCGGGCTGGTGCCGCGCTCGGCGCGCAGGGCGCGCGTCGTGCTCGCCCTGTCGGCCACCGCCGCCGCGGACGTCGCGCGCGCCCTGCGCCTGCCGGAGCACAAGCTGCGGGTGGTGAGCCCGCACCCGGCACCGGTCTTCACGCCGGAGGACCCGGGCGACGCCGGCGGCGCCGCGGCGCGGGTGGCGGCGCGCTTCGGCCTGGGCCGCTACTGCCTGGCGGTCGGCGACCTGGGGCCGCGCAAGAACCTCGGCGCGCTCGGCGACGCGGTGCGGGCGGTGCGGGCCCGCGGGACCGAGCTCGAGCTGGCGCTGGTGGGCAAACCCGGGCCGGGCGGCGAGCGCATCGCGGCCCAGTCGGGCGGGCGGTGGCTGGGGCACGTCGATGACGCGACGCTCGCGGACCTCTACCGGGCGGCGGCGGTGACCGCGTACCCCTCGCTCTACGAGGGCTTCGGGCTGCCGGCGGTCGAGGCGATGGCCTGCGGGAGCCCGGTGGTGGCGAGCGACCGCGGGGCGCTGCCCGAGGTGACCGGGGGCGCCGCAGTGCTGACCGAGCCGTCGGCGCGGGGCATCGCCGACGGGCTCACGCTGGCCCTCGACCCCGGGGTGGCCGGGCGGCTGCGCGCGATGGGACCGGAGCGGGCGGCCGCCTACAGCCAGGCGGCGATGGGCCGGGCGGCGTGGGCGGCGGTGGCCGAGGCGCTCGGCCCCGGCCCCGGTGCCGGGCGGGGCGGGGGCGCGAGCAGGGGCGCGGGCGCGGGCTGGGGCGGGGGCTGGGGCGGGGGCGGGGGCGCCGCGTGAGGATCGCGATGCTGGGCACCCGCGGCATCCCGGCCGCGTACAGCGGCTTCGAGACGGCGGTCGAGCACCTGGCCGGGCGCTTCAGCGCCCGCGGGCACGAGGTGACCGTCTACTGCCGCCCGCACATGACCGAGCGTCGCGCCACCCACGCGGGCGCCCGGCTGGTGCACCTGCCGACGGTGCGCTCGAAGCACCTCGACACGCTGGCCCACACGCTGGTCAGCACCGTCCACATGGCGACGCGGGCGCGGCCGGACGTGGCGCTCTACTTCATCGCGGGCAACGCGCCGGGGGCGGCGCTCGCGCGCCTGGCGGGGGTGCCGTCGGTGCTGCAGATCGACGGCCTCGACTCGGAGCGGGCGAAGTGGTCCGGCCCGGCGAAGGCGTACCTGCGGCTGGCCGAGCGGCTCGCGCCCGCCGCGGCCACGATCGCGGTCACCGACTCGGCCGCCGTGGCCGACGCGTACGAGCGCCGCTACGGCCGGCGCATCCCGTGGATCCCGTACGGCGCCGAGATGCCCGACCCCGGCGACGCCGGCCAGTGCGCGCGCCTCGGCCTCGAGCCGGGCCGCTTCGTGCTGTTCGTGGGCCGCCTGGTGCCCGAGAACAACGCGCACCTGCTGGTGGAGGCCCACCGGCGCCTCGGGACGGACTGGCCGCTGGTGGTGGTGGGCGACGCCCCGTACGCCGAGGACTACATCGCCCGGCTGCGCGCGGCCGCCGGCCCGGACGTGCGCTTCCCGGGCTACGTCTTCGGCGACGGCTACCGCGAGCTGGTGCACCGCTGCGGCGTGATGTGCGCGCCGACCGAGGTCGGCGGCACCCACCCGGTGATCGTCGAGGCCATGGCGGCCGGCGCGCCGCTGCTGGTGAGCGACCACGCGCCGAACCTCGAGGTGGTCGGCGACGCGGCGGCGACGTTCCCGCTGACCGGCCGGGCGGGGGCGCTCGCCGAGGCGCTCGGGGCGCTGATCGGCGACGGGGCGCGCCGGACGGACCTCGGCGGCCGCGCCGCCGCCCGGGCGGCGGAGCGCTACTCCTGGGACGCCTGCGCCGACGCCTACCTGCGGCTGTGCGAGGTCGTCGCGGGGCGTCAGCCCGCGTAGGCGAACGGCAGCTCGCCGGCGACGTCGGCCAGCCGCGGGGCGGCGCGGTCGCGGTCCGAGACGATCCGCTCGCCCCCGGGCCAGGCGATGGCCACGTCCGGGTCGTCCCAGGCGATCGCCCGCTCCTTGGCGGGGTCGTAGTACTCGGAGCACTTGTAGACGACGTCCGCGACGTCGCTGAGCACGTAGTAGCCGTGCGCGAGGCCCGCGGGCACGTGGACCATGCGGGCGGACGCGTCGTCGAGCTCCACCGCCTGCCATCGCCCGAACGCCGGCGACCCCCTGCGCAGGTCGACCGCCACGTCCAGCACCCGCCCGCGCGCGCACCGCACGAGCTTCGCCTGGCCCGGATCGACGGAGAAGTGCATCCCCCGCAGCACGCCGCGCACGGAGCGGGCGTGGTTCTCCTGCACCCACGGCCCGCCGACCCCGGCCTCGTCCGCCAGCGACTGGCGGTACGTCTCGACGAAGAAGCCGCGCTCATCCGCGTGGACGGTCGGCTCGAGGATCACCAGCCCCGGGATGCCGGACTCCACGCGTCGCACGGGCGCGAGTCTACGGGTGGCGACGGCCTCGGGTACCATCGCCCGCCGTGCCGCAGCCGACCCCCCGACGCCGCTGACGCAGCCGCGGCCGCGCCCCCCGGCGGGCCCCGTGTGGGTCTGCGTGCCGACCTACAACGAGGCCGAGAACGTGGAGCGCTTCGTCGAGGCGGTGCTCGCCGTGATGGCCGGGGCGGGCATCGACGGCCACGTGCTCGTGGCCGACGACGGCTCGCCCGACGGCACCGGGCGGCTCGCCGACGGGCTGGCCGACCGCCACCCGAACGTGCGCGTGCTGCACCGGCCGCGCAAGGAGGGCCTCGGGCCGGCCTACCGGGCCGCGTTCCGGCACGCCATGGCGCAGGGCGCCGAGCTGCTGGTGGAGATGGACTGCGACTTCTCGCACGACCCGGCGGCGCTGCCGTCGCTGATCGCGGCGGCGGCCGACGCGGACGTGGTGATCGGCTCGCGCTACGTCCCGGGCGGCCGGGTGACCGACTGGAGCCTGCCCCGGCGCGCGATCAGCCGCTTCGGCTGCGTCTACGCGAAGGTCGTGCTGGGCGTCCACGTCGAGGACCTGACGAGCGGCTTCAAGTGCTTCCGCCGCGCGGTGCTCGAGGAGATCCCCCTGGACGAGGTGAACGCCGCCGGGTACGGCTTCCAGATCGAGATGACGTACCGGGCGCTGCGCCGGGGACGGCGCGTGGCCGAGGTGCCGATCACGTTCACCGAGCGCACGGCCGGCACGTCGAAGATGTCCGGGCGCATCGTCTGGGAGGCGGCCGTGCTGGTGCCCTCGCTGCGGTTGCGGTCGGTGTAGGCGCCCGCCGTGCCGCGCGAGCGCATCGCGTACACTCCCGCGCCGTGACGGCCACCCAGCGATCGATCGAGCCGCGCGCGGCGCTCCGCCGCTGGATGGAGCGGATGTGGGACGACGCCGAGCGCTCGTATCGGCAGCAGATCCTCGACCTCGTGCCGAGGCGGCCCGGCGCCGCCATGCTGGACGTGGGCTGCGACGACGGCGAGTGGACCTCGCGCGTCGCGTCGAGCGGCGGCTTCGCCCCCGAGCGGGTCTCGGGCATCGAGATCGTCGACGAGCGACGGGAGCTGGCCCGGGCGCGCGGCTTCGACGTCCGGCCCGGCGACCTCGACGAGCGCTGGCCGTTCGACGACGAGTCCTTCGACCTGGTCCACGCGAACCAGGTCATCGAGCACGTCGACCGGCTCGATCACTTCGTGAGCGAGATCGGGCGCGTCCTCCGGCCCGGCGGGCAGGCGCTCGTCTGCACCGAGAACCTCGCGAGCTGGCACAACGTCGCGGCGCTCGCCGCCGGCTGGATGCCGTTCTCGCTGACGAACGTCAGCGAGCGAGGCAACATCGGCAACCCGCTCGCGCTCCATCTCGGCGAGCCCCCCGAGCACGGCGCCTCGTGGCTGCACACCCGGGTCCTGACGCTCGACGGCCTCTGCGCGATCTTCGAGGCGCACGGCTTCGAGGTCGCCCGGACCTTCGCGAGCGGCTTCCACCCCGCGCCGGGACGGACGGCGAGGGCGCTCGCCCGCCGCTTCCCGCGCCACGCGCACTTCATCGGCGTGCTCGCGACGCGCAGGCCGCCCGGCCCGGCCTGACGCCCCGGGCGCCCGCGACGGCGGGCGTCAGCGCAACGCGCGCTCCCCGTGCGCGAGGCCGTCGGCCGGCGCGTGACCGGCGCTGACGAGGTACTCGAGGATGACGGCGGTGGGGCTCACCGTGGCGCCGGCCGGCGCGCCGGACGGCCGTTCGGCGAGGAACCCGCGGAGGACGCCGACGTCCAGCCCCGAGAGCACGACGGGGCCGTCCAGTCCGTCCTGACGCTCGGTGGCCGCCCGGTGCACGAGGCAGGGGTGCCCGAGCTCGGCGCACTCCTCCTGGCATCCGCCCGAGTCGGTCACCAGGTACTCGCTGCGCTTCAGCAGCGAGATGAACGGCACGTAGCGCTGGCGCGGCACGCGGTGGATGCCCGGGGCGGCGACGAGGTGGTCGAGGCCCTGCGAGCGCAGCGCCTGCACCGTGACCGGGTGGTCGATGAACACCAGCGGGAGCCGCTGCGCCTCCTCGCGCAGCACCTCGAGGACGGCGGCGAGGGCCGACCGCGAGCGGAGCAGCTCGAAGCGGTGGATCGAGACGAGCCCGAAGCGGCCGGGGGGCACGCCGGCGGGCATCGGCGCGTCGTCGTCGACCAGCGCGAGGGCGTCGCGGATGGTGTTGCCGCCGGTGTCGACGATCGTGCCGCCGACCCGTGCGCGCCGGAGGTTGCCGGCGGCCCAGGAGCCGGGGGCGAAGTGCAGCTGCGCCAGACGTGACGTGATGCGCCGGTCGAGCTCCTCCGGAAAGGGGTTGCGCCAGTCGCCGCTGCGCAGGCCCGCCTCCACGTGCCCGACGCGGGCGCCCAGCAGCCGGCCGATCACGGCGCCGATGACGGTGGTGAAGGTGTCGCCGTGCACGAGCACGAGCGGCGGGCGGCCGTCGCCGCGCACCGCGGCGCGCAGCGACCGGCGGTGGCGGATCACGCCACGGGCGACGCCCGCGAGCCAGCCCGGGATCTGCCCCGCGCGCTCGAGGTCGCCCGCGCCCGGCGTGCGGTCGATCCAGAGGTCGGGCGGCGGGACGCCGAGATCCTCCAGCATGGACGGGATCTGCTCCGGCTGCTGCGCCGTGCACACGGTGAAGGCGGGGCACCCCGCCTCGGCGAGGCGCCGCAGCAGCGGGGCGAGCTTGATGAGCTCGCCCGTCGTGCCGTAGATCGCAGCGATCACCGGCGCACCCGCGCTCGCAGCGCGGCGGCCGCGCCGCGCCACACCCCGGCGCCGTAGACGAGCGCCCACACCGGGCCGAGCAGCGCCAGCGCGGCCGTGTCGGCCGGCCGGCGCCGGTGGACGGCCGCGACCGCCGCGCAGGCCAGCGGGGCGACGGGGACCGCCCGCAGCGCCGCCCGGGGCCGGGCGGCGGCGACCGCCACCGCGAGCGCGCTCACGGGGAAGAACAGCAGGAGAGGGACGAGGAAGCGCGTCCCGCGCCGGAGGAAGCCATCGACGAAGACGACGCCCCGGTGGTGGCTGTGCCTGAGGAACGGCAGCAGCGCGCCGCGCCCCCGGTAGAGGCACGAAAAGCCCGGCGAGATGTTGATGCGCCGCCGGGCCGCGAGGTGCCGGATCATGACCGTGTCGTCGTTCGCGTCGCGGACGTCCTCGTAGTGGGAGGAGAACGCCTCGATGGCGCCCATCAGCTCATCGCGCGGCGCGAGGAAGCACGTGGTGCCCTTCGGGAACCGGTCGAACTCCTCGAGCCCGTACGAGGTCGTCCGGGGGTCGTCGAAGTACTCCCGGAACGCGATCTCGGTCAGCACGTTCCAGAACCGGGCGTAGAGGTTGCCGTCGACGTCCACGTCGACGTGCGCGTTCCAGATCACGGCCGACGGGTCCGCCGCGAGCCGCTCGGCCACGAACGCGAGCGCGTCGGGCCCCAGGGACACGCGGCTGTCGATGAGCAGCACCAGCTGCCCCGAGGCCGCCGCGACGCCCGCGCGACGCGCGGCGAAGCGGCCCGCGTTCGCCTGGCGGACGACCGTCAGGTCGAGGCCCGTCTCGAGCGTCGCGAGCGCCTCCTGCGTCGGCGGATCGGATCCGTCATCGACGATGATCAGCCGGACGTCCTCGAACGGCGAGCGCCGGACCGCCTCTTCGAGGTCCGCCACGGCCCGTCGGATCCACACCGGCTCGTTGAAGACCGGGATCACGACGGACAGCGATGGCGCGCGCTCCGACGCCGAGTGATTCCGCCCCCCGGCCACCCGGCGAGTATACGCAGGCCGCATGGGGCGGCCTCCGTATACTCACGCCGATGCAGCAGGGGGCGGCGACGTCGCCGAGCACGAGCGGATCCGGCCTGCGCAGGACGGGCGAGGGGCTGCCATAGCGAGCCGGGCCGACGACCCGGCCGCGCGCCGGACGCCGGGCGCCCTGCGGGCGGCGCTCGCGGGGCGCCGCTCCCGCGTCGCCGCGGTGCTCGCGCTCGGCGTGTTCGCCGCGCTGGCGGTCGAGGCGACGTGGCCGTTCGCCATCCGGCCGGCGACGACGCTCACCGCGCCGATCGGCTACGACGTCAGCGGAAGCGTCGCCAAGTTCGCCGCCATCGTCCGCGAGGGGACGACGCCCTTCTCGTCCGGCACCCTCCACTCGATCGCGGCGCCCGGCGGCGTCCCGCTGACGCCCGGCCTCGACGCGGCATCGGTGCTCTCGTCCGCCCCGCTGTGGCTCGGGTCCGCCACGATCGGCGCCATCCCGACCCACGGGCTGTTCACGCTGCTCGGGCTGATCCTGACCGCCACCGCGGCCTTCCTGTTCGTCCGCTGGCTGACCGGCAGCGTGGGCGCCGGCCTGGTCGCGGGCATCGCGGCCGGCTTCTTCGCCCACATCCGCCTGATCGCCGTCGCCGCCCAGACCTACACGCACCTGTGGGCGTACATCCTCGTGCTGTGGGCGTTCACCGCGCTCATCCGCCGGCCGGACCGCCGGCGCGCGCTCCTCGCCGGGCTGTCGGTCCTCCCGGCCGTGTTCTGGACGCCCTACTTCACGCTCCACGTGCTGGTCGAGGCGCTCGCCTGCGGCCTGGTGGCCCTCGCCGTGCTCGCCCACACCCGCGGGTGGGGCGTGGCGCTCGGCCGGGTCGCGCTCACCGCGGTCCCGGTCGTCGCGGGCCTCGTCGCCTACGTCGGGATCGGCGTGGCCAACGGCTTCGCCGACGTCCCCACCCGCGAGAGCTCGGACCTCTACACCCAGTCGGCGCATCCGCTGATGTACCTCCTGCCGGGCCACAGCGCGTGGGCCTGGGGCGAGGGGCCCTACGAGGCGCTCGTGGACGCCGTGCCGCGCGCGGTCGGCACCAACTCGTACCTCGGGCTGTCCGTCCTGGCGCTGGCGGGGGTGGCGTGCGCCTGGCTCGCGCGCGGCGCCGTCCGGTCCGCGCGCCGGCCCCGGCCGGCGCGCCGGCCGCCGTCGCGGGCGGCCGCCGCGGGGCTGCTGGCGGCCGCGACCGCCGCCGCCGCCCTCGTCTGGTCGCTGCCGCCGACGATCGGCCTGGCGGGCGTGGACGTGCCGATGCCGAGCATGATCACGACGGAGGCCGCGCCCGCGCTGCGCGCCGGTCAGCGCTTCGTCATGCTCGCGATGGTCGCGCTCGCGGTCCTGGCCGGTGTCGGCGCCGCCCGCCTGCTGCGGCGCATCCCGCCGCGCGCCGTCCCCGCGGTGGCCGCGGCGATCGCGGCCGTCGTGGCGGTGGACGTGGCCGCGGTGCCCGTCGAGGGGACCACCCGCGTCGCCCCCTCGCCC
This sequence comes from Miltoncostaea marina, assembly GCF_018141525.1. Taxonomy (GTDB): domain Bacteria; phylum Actinomycetota; class Thermoleophilia; order Miltoncostaeales; family Miltoncostaeaceae; genus Miltoncostaea; species Miltoncostaea marina. The sequence continues at coordinate 74,998 of NZ_CP064655.1, read as the reverse complement.
GCCCTCACCGCCCTCGCCGGCGCGCCCGACGGCCTCGCGATCCACTATCAGGGGCTGACGTACGGCGGGCTCGCCGTGGGACGGGTCGCGCGCCCCTGCGTCCTGCAGATCCAGCACGGGCATCCCCTCGTCAACGGCTGCAACTTCAGCGACGACCCGGCCCTGATCGGCCGCCTGCTGGGGCTCGACGACGTCGGCTCGTGCGAGACGCTGCGGAGCCTCCAGGGCATGGGCGTGCGCTATGTCATCCTGGACGCCGGCCTGCAGCCGGCACGGTGCCGGCCGGGGCCCCGCCTCGCCCCGCTGGCGCGCGACGAGGACTTCGCGGTCGCGCGCCTCGCGGCGGCCGGCGCGTCGCCGGACGGGGGGTCGCCGGCGGGCGGGATCTAGACTCCGCCGTCGCCTGCGCGGCACCGCAGTCTCCCGACGAGGACACGAGCCCATCGCCACAACGAGCCAGCCATCCGGCTCAGCGCACGCGCGCGACCGGTCCGCCGCGGGCATGACGGCCGTTCGCGGCGGAGCCCTGCTCTTCGCCGCCATGGTGATCGCCAACGCGACGAACTACGGCTTCACCATCATCGCGGGGCGGGTGCTGGGGCCGGCCGAGTACGGCGTGCTGACCGCGCTCCTCGTGCTCGTGATGCTGATCCAGCTGCCGCTGGCCTCCGTGCAGATGGCCGTGTCGCGCGAGGTCGCGCATCGGGCGGCCAGCGGCCGCGAGATCGACGCGGCGGCGCTCGTCGGCCGCCTGCTGCGGATGGCGGGCGTGGCGACCGCCGTCATGGCGGTGGCCTTCGTGGCGGCCATGGCGCCGCTCTCGCACATGCTCCAGATCGACGGCCTCGGGCCGATGGCGATCACGGGGCTCTGCCTGCTGCCGACGGTCGCGACCGTCGTCCTGATGGGCGATCTGCAGGGGCTGCAGCGGTACGGCTCGCTGTCGGCCGCGGTCGCGCTGCCGCCCGTGCTGCGCCTGGCGATGTTCGCGGCGCTCGTGGCGCTCGGCGCGAGCCTGTACGGGGCCCTCCTGGCGACCGCGGTCGCCGCCATCGCCGGGCTGGCGGCGGCCGCGTGGTGGGCGCGGCACACGCTGCGCGCGAAGGTCGCCGAGATCCACGTCGACTCGGTCGCGTTCCTCCGCTACCTGGCCCCGGTCGCGCTCGGCGTGCTGGCGGTGACGGCGCTCACGAACATCGACGTGCTCGTCGTGAAGGGCCGGCTGTCGCCGGAGGACGCCGGCATCTACGGCGCGGCCTCCAACCTCGCGAAGCTCGCGGTGCTCCTGCCCAGCGCGATCATCGGCGTGCTGTTCCCGCGCGTCGCGGCGCGGGTGGCGCGCGGCGAGGACAGCATCGACATCCTGGGCCGCGCGCTGGTCGTCACGATGGGCTTCTGCGCGCTCCTGCTCGGCACGTACGCGGTGCTGGGCGAGACCATCGTCGAGCTGTCGTTCGGCGACGAGTACGCGGAGGCGGCGTCGCTGCTCGTCATCTTCTGCATCGGGATGACGTGCTTCTCGATGGCGAACGTGCTCGTCAGCTACGAGCTCTCGCTCGGCCGGCATGCCTACGCGGCCGCGCTCGCCGGGGCCGCCGCGGTCCACGTCCTCCTGCTCTGCGTCGTGCCGGCCGACCTCGTGGCGCTGCTCTGGGTGAACGTCGCGGTGGGGCTCGCGATCCTCGCCGTCTACCAGCTCCAGCGCGGCGGCGTCTTCGCCGCCATCTGGCTCGGCGCGGCGCACGTCCACCGCCAGGTCGCGCCGGCGCAGCGGATCGCGAGCGGCATGCGCGTCCTGGCGGCCCGCCGCGCGATCGTGGCGGAGGCCGGGCTCGTGCTCGCGGGCGCCACCCTCGCGGCCGTGGCCCTGACCTGGCCGCTGGCCGCGGACGTGGGCCACGGCGTGCTCGGGCGCGGCGACCCGCTCGGGACCGTCGCCTGGCTCTGGCGCACCACCCAGGAGGGCGGTTTCTCGATCGCCGGCCAGACCCACGTGGCCCTCACGGGCGCGCCGTTCGGATGGGAGCAGGGCAACGGCGTCAACATCCAGTGGCTGCTGCCGTACCTGCCGGCCCATCTCCTCACGCCGGTGATCGGGGAGGTGGCCGCCTACAACCTCGTGGTGCTCGCGGGCCTCGCCCTCTCGGGAGCCGCGATGTACTGGCTCGTGCGGCGGCTCGGCGCGGGCGCGGCGGCCGCGGCGTGGGGCGGCCTCGCCTACATGGGGTTCCCCTGGCTGCTGGCGCGCGCCGAGAACCACGCCTCCCTGACCCACGTCTGGGGGTTCCCGCTCCTCATCCTGGCGATCGTGGTCTGGGCCCGCCGGCGCGACGCGCGCGGCGCGGTGGCGGTGGCCGGCGCGCTCGGCGCCCTGTGGATGACCTCCGGGTACTACGGCCTGATGGGGCTGGTGATCGTGGGCGTCGCGATACCGGCCGCGATGCTCGCCGGCGCCGAGGGCTCCGTGCGCGGGCGGGTCCGCGACGCCGGCATCGCCTGGGGCGCGTCCGCCGCGGCCGTGCTCACGGTCTTCCTCATCAGCCGCCTGGGAGCCGGCGACAGCGCGTTCGGCCTCGACGGCGGCGTCGGCGAGCTCGCGACCTACGGCGCGCGGGCCCACGAGTACGTCGTCCCGCCCGCGACCAACCCCTACGTCGGGGACCGCACCGCCGACTACCTCGCCGCGCGCCAGCACGGCAGCAACCCCGGCGAGACCTCGCTCTACGTCGGGCTGCTCACGCTGGCGCTCGCGGCGGCCTGGCTCGGGCGCGGGATCCTGCGGCGCCGGGCGCTGGGCCGGGACGAGCGCCGCCTGCTCCTGGTGCTGCCCGTGCTCGCCCTCGCGGCGGTCGCGTTCTCGCTGCCCAGCCCGCTCACGATCGCGGGGCACGAGGTGACGACGCCGGCGCGGCTCGTCCACGCGGCCGCGACCGAGTTCCGCGTGCCGTCGCGGTTCGTCGTCGTGCTGATGGCCGCACTCGTGCCGATGGCCGCGCTCGGGCTCGCGATGGCGATCCGGTCGGCGGGCGGGCTCGCCCACCGCCTGACGGGCCGGGCCGGCGCGGCGACGGCGGCGGCGGCGTGCCTCGGCCTGCTGGCGATCGCCGCCAGCCAGCTCGAGCTGCGCACCGACCGCACCGCGATCGTGCCGCTCGACGACGCGCCGCCCGAGTACGCGCTCCTCGACCGCGCGCCCGCGGGCATCGTCGCCGAGTACCCGCTGCTGGCGTCGCGCGAGCCCGCGAGCGCCGAGACGCTGGTGTGGCAGCGCGGCCACGGCCGGCGCCTGCTGAACGGCGCGCCGGCGGGCACCCCGGGCGACGGCGTCCGGGCCGGCGTGCTCGACCCGGCAGCCCCGGGCGCGGCCGGCTCGCTCGCGGCCCTCGGCGTCACGGCGGTCATCGACCGGCGCGACCCGGCGCGGGCCCTGGAGCTGGGCGCCGGCTACGAGCTGATCGGCCGCGCGGCGAACGGCGTGGCCGTGTGGCGGGTCACCGCGCGGCCGGGCGTCGCCGTCTCCCTCACCGGCTTCGGCGAGCCCGAGGCGGCGGGCGCGGGCACGTGGATGCAGTGGAGCGTGGCCGACAGGGGCGAGATCATCGTCGTCGCCCCGGAGCCCGGCCTGTACCGGGCGACGTTCCAGGTGGGCTCCTACGGACCGGCCAGGTCGGTCGCCGTCGCCGGCGCGACGGGGGCGCGGACGATCCGGGCCGGCGCCATCGAGCCGCGCGAGCTCCTGCTGCGCCTGCCGCGTGGCCGCTCGCGCATCGGCTGGTCCACCGACCCCGGGCCGCAGCCGATCCCGGACGGGCGCAGCGTCGGCATCACGATGTCCGGCTGGACCGTCACGCCGGCCCGGCGGGCTGCGCCCGGCGACGCCGTGATCGCGGCCCCGGTGGGCGGCGGGTGACGCCGCCGGGGGCCGGCGGGGCCGGCGCGAGGTGGCCCCGCCTCCTGGTGGCGGGCACGGTGCTCGTGGTCCTGCTCGCGGCGGGGATGCGCCTCGCGTTCATGCTCTCGCCGGCCGGGCGCTTCGACGGCGACGAGGCCGTCACCGGGATCATGGCCCAGCGCATCCTCGGCGGGGAGCTCTACGCCTTCTTCGCCGGCCAGACGTACATGGGCGCGTTCGAGCAGTACCTGCAGGCCGCCGTCCTCGCCGTGGCGCCGGACACGCACACGGCCCTGCGCGTCGTGCCCTTCGTGATCGCCACCGCGACGGCCGCGGCGGTCGTCGTGCTGGGGCGGCGCGTGACCGGATCGACGGCGCTGGCGCTGCTGGCGGGCGCCCTCTTCGCGCTGGGCCCCTACTACAACGTCGTGAAGGGGGTCCGCAGCCACGGGGCGTACGCGTCGGCCGCGCTGGCGGTCGTGCTGGTGGCCGTGCTCGCCCTGGCCGTCGATCCGCGCGCCCGGCGGTCCCGCTGGACCGCCGCCGCGCTCGGGATCGCCTGCGGCTTCGCCCTCTGGGAGAGCACGCTCACCGCGTACGTCCTGATCCCGGCCGTGCTCTGGGGCCTCGGCAGCGCCCGGGGGGCCCTGCGGCGGCTGCTGCCGCCGGCGCTCGCGGGCGCCGTCGTCGGGGCGGCCCCGCTCATCGTGCACCGCGCGATCCACGGCCCGTTCGCCGCGTCCGGCCGGCCACCCCAGCCGCACTCCGAGCCGGGGGCCCGGCTCGAGAACCTGCTGCGCCCGGTGCTGGACCAGTTCCTCGGCGCGAGGGAGCTGGGCGGGGTGACGCCCGTGACCGGATGGATCCCGCCGGCCCTGGTGAGCGCGCTCGCGCTCGCCGCCCTCGGCGCGGCCGCCTGGTCGCGCCGCCGCGGGCTGCGCGACCTGGTGCTGCTGCGCCGCGGCGAGCGCAGGCCCGTCGACCTGCTGATCGCCGCGGCGCTCGTGTGCCCGCCGATCTACATCCTCAGCGACTACACCTGGTTCACCGGCGAGCCGCGCTACATCTTCACGCTGTACCCCGTGCTCGCGGTGCTGCTCGCCGCCGCCGTGGGCGCGGTGCGGCCGCGGGCGCTCGCGGCGGCGGTCGCCTGCCTGCTCGTCGCGCTGGTCGGCGGGCTCTCGGCGGCGCAGCTCGCCGAGGCGATCGACGCGGACGGCTACCCGCCGATCCAGGCGGGCGGCGTGGTGCGCACCGAGCACGCCGACGAGGTCGCCGACGCACTCGAGGCGGAGCGCGTCACGGCGGTCTACGCCGACTACTGGGTGGCCTATCCGCTCCAGTACGCCGCGGGCGACCGCCTGGCCGTCAGCGCCTTCGCCGACCAGCGGTTCCCCGAGCTGGAGGCCGCGGTCGCCGCCAGCCGGGAGCCCCCCGCGTACGTGGCCCCCGAGGGCGACGGCGCGGCGGCGATCGCGGCCTCCCTGCGGGACACCGGGACGCGATTCCGCACGCGCCGGGTGGAGGGCTACGTGCTCTTCCTCGACCTCTCCGAGCGGCGCACGCCGCGCGAGATCGGGCAGCCGCGCTGAGGGGCCCCTCGCGGACCTCTAGAGTGGGCCGGATGCACGACGCTGCGAACCAGCGCGAGCGCTCACCGATCCCCGAGGCGCCGCCGGCCGCCGAGCGCGCCCGCCCCATGCTCTCCGTCGTCGCCCCGGCCTTCAACCAGGCGGCGACGATCTACGCCAACATCGCCGAGATCGCCGCCCGTCTCGAGACGCTGGGCGTCGGCCACGAGCTGATCGTGGTCTCGGACGGCAGCCTCGATCGCACGCGCGACGAGCTCGACCGCCACTCCGTCCGGGGCGTTCGGGTGCTCGCGTACGACCGGAACCTGGGCAAGGGGTACGCCCTGCGCACCGGGTCGGCGGCGGCGCGCGGCGACTACGTGGCCTGGATCGACTCCGACCTCGACCTCGACCCGGCCGGCCTCGCGCGCTTCATGGACCTGATGGTCGAGCACGACCTCGACGCCGTGGTGGGCTCGAAGCGCCACCCGGAGTCGCAGGTCGCCTACCCGGCCCGCAGGCGCCTCTACTCCTGGGGCTACCAGCAGCTGGTGCGGGCGCTCTTCCGGCTCGACGTGCGGGACACGCAGGTCGGCATGAAGCTCTTCCGCCGCGAGGTGCTCGACGAGGTGCTGCCGGTCGTGCTGGTGAAGCGCTACGCGTTCGACCTCGAGATCCTCGCCGTCGCCCGCGCGTTCGGCTTCGACCGCATCGCCGAGGCGCCCATCCGGCTCGACTACCAGTTCGGGTCGAGCGGCGTGAACTGGCGCGCCATCGCCCAGGCCCTCTGGGACACCGCGGCGGTCTTCTACCGGCTCCGCCTGCTGCGCTTCTACGAGCGCCGCCGGGTGCTCGCCCGCCGCGTCGCGGCGACCCGGCCGCAGCGCCCCCCGTCGGTCACGGCGGTGCTCGTGCCGCTGGAGATCGACGCCGCCACGCAGGCCGCCGTCGAGCGGGTCCGGCGGGTGCTGCCGGAGGGCGGGCGGATCCTGGTGGCCGCGCCGGGCGCGCCGGAGGGGTCGCCGCCCCTGGTCGGCGCCGAGGTCGTGGCGTCGGGGACGGGATCGCGCAGCGAGCGCATCGCGCGCGTCCTCGGGCGGGTCGGCACCGACGTGGTGGCGTTCGTCGACCAGGAGGCGCGCCCGAGCGACGGCTGGGCCACGAGCGCGCTCGCGCTCTTCGGCGACCCGACCGTCGGCGCCGTCGTCGGTCCGACGGTCGCGCTGCTCGACGGCGACGACCGGCGCGACGCGGCGGGCATCCTGCACGAGTCGCGGCTCGGCTTCGGCGGCGCCCGCGTGCGCCACCACGTCGGCCGGCTGCGCGAGGTGGGCGACTTCCCGGCCTCGAACCTGTTCGTGCGCACCGCCGCGCTCCAGCGGGCGCTGGAGGAGGGCCACGCGCTCGACGACGACCTGTGCGCCGTGATGCGCCGGCGCCACGGCCAGGTCGTGCTGTGCAGCCCCGACGTCGTCGTGGCGAGCCGCCCGACCCCGCTGTTCCGGCCGCACCTGCGGATGCTCCACCGGCTGGGCCGCGACCGCGGCCGCCGGGTCGGCACCGCGCGCCCGCTGCGCCCGCGCCACCTGGCCCCGACCGCGCTCGTGCTCGCGCTGGCCGCCGCCCCGCGGCCCTGCGCGCCGGCGGCGCCGCGCGGACGGCGTGGGCCGCGGTCCTCGGCGCGTACGGCGCCGCGCTGGCCCTGTTCGGGATGCTGATGCTGGTGCTCCACCGCCGCCCGGTGCTCGCGGGCATGACGGTTGCGGGGGCGGCGGCCTCGCACGTGGCCTTCGGCCTCGGCGTGCTGCGCGGGGCGGCCGACCGGCTGCGCGGCCGCGGGCGCGGCCGGTGAGCGAGCCCGCCCAGGAGCCCGCCGTGGACGTGGAGCGCCTCGTGGACGAGCTGCGCGAGCGCGTGGCGCGGATGCGCGCCGCCGGCGCGTACGCCGACGACCTGACGGGCATCGACCTGGAGCTCCCGGCCGAGTCGGCGCCGGTCGTCTTCCGCCCGCAGCTCGCATACTCCACCAAGCGCGGGGTCGGCAAGCCGCTGACGCTGCTGAAGCGGGCGATCCTGCGGCTGCTGGTGCACGTCTTCGACGACCTCGCCCGCCAGACGAGCACCGCGGTGCAGCGCCTCGACGGCGAGCTGCGCGAGGTGCGCCGCCACGCGGACGAGGCGCTCGCCGCCGAGGCGGTGGCCCGCTCCCGGGCGGAGCGCGACCTGCAGTCGCTGATGGGGCGGATCGAGGCCCTCGAGCGCCTTGAGACCGGCGTGCGCCTGGCGCGGCTGGAGCGCTCGCGGCCGGCCGGCGCGGCGGCGGCCCCCCGGCCCCGCCGCGCCCGCCCCGGACGGCGGCGCCGCCGTCCCGATGGACTACCCCGCCTTCAAGGCCCGCTTCGGGGGCTCCCCGGAGGAGATCCGCGCCCGGCAGTCGTCGTATCTCGACGCGCTCGAGGGCCGGCGGCGCGTCGTCGACCTCGGCTGCGGCCACGGTGAGCTGCTGCGACTGCTGCGTGAGCACGGCGTCGGCGCCTACGGGGTCGAGACCGAGGCGGACTTCGTCGCGCGCCTGGAGGAGGACGGCCTCGAGGTGCTCGAGGCCGACGCGCTCGCCCACCTGGAGGGGCTCGAGCCCGGCGCCGTCGACGGCGTGGTCGCCAGCCACGTCGTCGAGCACCTGCCGGCGGCGGTGATGATCCGGCTCATCGGCCTGGCCCACGACCGGCTGGCCGAGGGGGGCGTCCTCGTGATGGAGACGCCGAACCCCGAGTCGCTCGTCGCGGGGTCGGTCAACTTCCACCGCGACCCCACGCACCTCGCGCCGGTGCATCCCGACACGCTGGCCTTCCTCTGCGACATGGCGGGGTTCCGGCGGGTGGAGGTGCGCCGCCTGTCGCCCACCCCGCCCGAGCGCCTGTTGCCCACCGGCGGTGGCGAGGGCGCGCTCGCCGAGCGGCTCGACGCCGTGGTCGGCCGGCTCAACGACCTGCTCTTCGGGCACCAGGACTACGCCGTCCTGGCCTGGAGGTAGCGCCCCGCCGTGCGGGTGGTGTGGGTGGTGCCCCGGTACGGACGCGAGGTCGTCGGCGGCGCGGAGACCCTGGCGCGCAGCCTCGCCGGCCGGGCGACGCCGCCCGGGTGGCGCGTCGAGGTGGCGACGACCTGCGCGCTCGACCACGACACCTGGCGCAACGAGCGCCCGGCGGGCGCGGAGGTCGTGGACGGGATCACGGTGCGGCGCTTCCCGGTCAGCCCGCGGGCGCGCGGGCGCTACGAGCGGCTGCACGCGGCCGTGCTCGAAGGCCGGGCGACCTACCTCGACGAGGTGGAGTGGCTCGCCCAGAGCGTCTGGTCGGAGGAGCTCGAGCGCTGGCTGGAGGACGACGACCACGACCTCGCGATCCTCTGCCCCTACCTGTTCGGCACGACGGTCTGGGGGACGCTCGCCGACCCGGACCGCGCGGCGGTGCTGCCGTGCCTGCACGACGAGCCCTACGCGCGGCTCGAGACCGTGCGCCGCATGCTGGCCGCCGCGCGCGGCTGCGTCTTCAACGCGCCCGCGGAGGAGCGGCTGGCGCGCCGGCTCGCCGACGTCCGCGGCGGCGGGGTCGTCGGCATGGGCTTCGACCCGCCGGCCGGCCCGCCCCGGCCCGGCTTCGCGGCCGAGCGGGGCCTGGGCGAGTACGTGCTCTACGCCGGCCGGCTGGAGCACGGCAAGCGGGTCGACGTCGCCGTGGACCACGCGGTGCGCTACGCCCGCGAGCGCCCAGGCGCGCCGCGCCTGGTGCTCATCGGCAGCGGCGGATACGAGCCCCCCGCCTCGGCGGCCGGGGTCGTGACCCGGCTCGGGTACATGTCGGAGGACGACAAGCGCCGCGCGTTCGCCGAGGCGCTCGCGCTGGTCAACCCCTCGCCGTTCGAGAGCCTCTCGATCGTGCTGATGGAGTCCTGGCTCGAGGGCACCCCCGCGCTCGTCGCGGCCGGCTCGGAGGTGATGCGCGAGCACTGCGAGGCCTCCGGCGGCGGCGTGCCGTTCGCCTCCTACGACGACTACCGGGACGCGCTCGACGCGCTGCGGGCCGACCGGGAGGCCGCGCGCGCGATGGGGAGGCGGGGTCGCGAGTACGTGCTCGACGTGTACGGCTGGCCCGCCGTCGCGCGCCGCTTCGCGGACGTGGTCGGCGGCCTGGCGACGTGACCACGGTCCGCCAGCTCCTCGCGGCCGCCGCCCCCGGGGACGCCGTGACCGGCCAGGCGCTCGCGTGGGGCGAGCTGCTCGGGCGGTGGGGCCACCGGTGCGAGATCGTCGCCGAGCACGTGCACCCCGACCTGACCGGACGCGTGCGGCGCCTCGCCGACGCCGGCGACCACGGCTCCGGCCCGGTGATCCTGCACCTGTCCATCTGGAGCGCCGTCGTGCCCGCGGCCCTCGACGCGCCCGGCCCGCTCGCCGTGTGCTACCACAACGTCACGCCCGGGCGGCTGCTGCGCGCGCACAACGCCGCGCTGGCCGACGACTGCGATCGGGCCCGCGCCATGCTGCCCGCGGTGGCGCCGCGCGCGCGGGCGGCCGTGGCCGACTCGACCTTCAACGCCCGGGAGCTGACCGCCGCCGGGTGCGCGGGGGTGGCCGTCGTGCCGCTGCTGCTCGACCTGCCGCCCGCGCCGCCGCATCGTCCGGCCGGGCGGCCGCCGTCGATCGTCTCGGTCGGCCGCATCGTCCCGAACAAGCGGCTGGAGGACGTGATCCGGGCGTTCGCGCTCTACCAGCGCGAGCACGCGCCGGACGCCCGCCTGACGCTCGTCGGCGGCGCCGGCGGCTTCGAGCGCTACCGCGAGGCGCTCGAGCGGTTCGTTCCGCGGACGGGCGCCGCGGGCGTCCGCCTGACCGGCTGGGTGCCCCAGGAGGCGCTGGAGGCCGCGTACCGGGAGGCCGACGCGTACCTGTGCATGTCCGAGCACGAGGGCTTCTGCGCGCCGCTCGTGGAGGCGATGGCCCGCGGCGTGCCGGTCGTGGCGCGCGACGCGGGCGCGGTGCGCGAGACGGTGGGCGGCGCGGGGCTGGTGATCGAGCGCGACCTGCCGCTCGCCGCCGAGGCGCTGCACGAGGTGGTCGCATCCGATGCGACCCGGCGGGGCCTCGCCGCGGCGGCCGCCCGGCGGCTGCGCGAGCTGGACCCCGAGTCGGTCGGCGCACGGCTGCGGAGCGCCCTCGCCCCGGTGCTGGGCGCGTGAGCCCGCCCCTGCGCGTGGCGCTCGTCGTGCAGCGCTACGGAGCGGAGGTCAACGGCGGCGCGGAGGCCCTCGCGCGGCGCGTCGCGGGCCTCATCGCCGACGCCGTCGATCTGACGGTCGTCACGACCTGCGCGCTCGACTACCGCACCTGGGAGGACCACTACCCGCCGGGCGAGCACCGCGTGGAGGGCGTGCGCGTGCTGCGCTTCCCCGTCCCCGAGCCACGCGATCCCGAGGCGTTCGACGCCCTCTCGCTCCGCGCGTACGCGGCGCCGGGCGACGTCGACCTCGGGCGGCGCTGGCTGCGCGCCCAGGGGCCGGTGGCGCCGGGGCTCCTCGACCACCTCGCGGACGGGGGCTACGACGCCGTCGCCTTCGTGACCTACCTCTACGCGACGACCGCCGAGGCGATCGGCCTCGTCCGCGACCGCGCGGTGCTCGCCCCGACCCTCCACGACGAGCCGCCCGCGCGGCTCGCCGTGTTCGACGAGGTCTTCGACGCCGCCCGGCTGCTGCTGTTCAGCACCCCCGAGGAGGCCGAGTTCGCCGGGCGCCGCTTCGGCGTGGCCGCCGACCGCGCCCGCGTGGTCGGCGCGGGCCTCGACCCGCCGCCGGCCGCCCGGCCGGCCCGGTTCGCCGCGTCGGCCGGCGGCCGGCCCTACGCCCTCTACGTCGGCCGGATGGACGGCTCGAAGGGCGTGCCCGAGCTCGTCGCGGCCCACGCGCGCTACCGTCGCGCCCGCCCCGATGGGCTCGACCTCGTGCTGATGGGCGGCGGGGCGCTCGACCTGCCGTCGCACCCGTGGCTGCACCGCACCGGGTTCGTGGGCGAGGAGGTCAAGCACGACGCCCTGGCGGGCGCCGCCGTGGTGGTGGTGCCGTCGCCGTACGAGAGCCTCTCCTTCAGCCAGCTCGAGGCGTGGAGTCACGGCCGGCCGACGCTGGCCAACGCGGCCTCGCCGGTGCTCGCCGGCCAGTCGCGCCGCTCGGGCGGCGGGCTCTGGTACGCCGGCGACGACGAGTACGCGGTCATGCTGGACCTGCTCGCGCGCGCCCGGCCGCTGGCGGCGGCGATCGGGCGGCAGGGCCGCCGGTTCGTGCGCCGCGAGTGCAGCTGGGAGCGGGTGCGGGCCGCCTGGCTCGACGCCCTCCGGGAGGCGGCCGGGGCCGCCGGCGAGGCCGGGCTACACTCGGCGCGATGACGGCATCCGCGCTCGCGCGCCACGCGCCGCTGTTCCGCAACCTCGCCCGGCGGGAGGTGCGCCAGCGGTACAAGGGCTCGGTGCTCGGGCTCGCCTGGGCCCTCATCACGCCGGCGATCATGGTCGGGGCCTACTCGGTCGTCTTCAAGTTCCTGCTGCGCCTGGACATCCCGAACTACGCCCTGTTCCTGTTCGTGGGCCTGACCGTCTGGACGTTCTTCATGGGCGGCGCCCAGGTCGCCTCGCGCAGCCTGGTCGCGAACGCGAGCCTCGTCACGAAGGTGCGCTTCCCGCGCCAGATCGTGCCCCTCGCCGCCATCGCGGGCAACGGCTTCACCGCCGGGGCCATGCTCGCCGTGGCGCTGCCGCTCTGCGCCTGGCTCACGGAGGGCTCGCCGCTGCCGCTGGTGAGCCTGCCGCTGCTCGTCGTGCTGCTGGGCGCCTTCACGGTGGGCTTCGGCCTGCTGGTGGCCGGGCTCAACGTCTACTTCCGCGACGTGGAGCACATCGTGGCGGCGGTGAGCATGCCGTGGATCTTCCTGACGCCGATCTTCTACTCGTTCGACGCCGTCCCGGGGCTCGAGGGCCGCGGCTGGGCGCTCGACCTCCTGCACTACGCCAACCCCATCGCCCCCTTCGTGATCGCGATCCAGGACGCGCTCTTCTGGGGCGAGTGGCCCGCCGCCGGCGACCTCGCCTACTGCGCCGTCGCGGGGCTGCTCGCGCTCGCCGCGGGCTGGGCGGCGTTCCGGCGCCTGGAGCCCGAGATGGCGGTGGAGCTCTGATGGCGGCCGAGCGCGGCGCCATCCGGCTGCGCGGCGTCTCGCGCAGCTTCCGGGTCTTCCACGAGCGCAACCAGACCCTGAAGGAGACCCTGCTGCGCCGGCGGCGGGCGGCGTACGAGGAGCGCTGGGTCGTGCGCGAGGTCCACCTCGACGTCGCGCCGGGCCAGTCGGTCGGCATCGTGGGTGAGAACGGCTCCGGCAAGAGCACGCTGCTCAAGCTCCTGGCGGGCATCGTGCCGCCGCACGCCGGCACGGTGGAGATCGGGGGCACGGTCGCGTCGCTGCTGGAGCTCGGCGCGGGCTTCCACCCCGACTTCACCGGGCGGGAGAACGTCGTCATGAACGGGACGATCCAGGGCCTCTCGGAGCGCCAAGTGGCGCAGCGCTTCGACGCGATCGTCGACTTCGCCGAGCTCGGCGACTTCATCGACATGCCGGTGCGCACCTACTCGAGCGGCATGGCGATGCGCCTCGCGTTCTCCATCGCCGCGCACGTCGAGCCGGACGTCCTGCTGCTCGACGAGGTGCTCGCCGTCGGCGACGAGGCCTTCCAGCGCAAGTGCTTCGGGCGCATCGCGGAGTTCCGCCGCAACGGCGGCACGCTCGTGTTCGTGTCGCACGACCCGGCGGCGGTGGAGCGGGTCTGCGACCGGGCGCTGCTGCTGGCCGACGGGCGGGTGGCCGCCGACGGCGACCCCGTCACGGTGCTCGCCGAGTACCACCGCCTGCTCGCGGGCTCGGGCGGGCCGGCCCCGGACGGCTCCGGCGCGGGCGAGAGGGACGGTCGCTCCTGGGGCAGCGGCGAGGTGCGGATCGCCTCGTGCGAGCTCCGCGGGCCCGACGGGCCGACCGACCGCTTCTCCGCCGGGGACCCGCTGACGGTGGCGATCGACGTCGAGGCGCGGCGGCGGGTCGAGACGCCGAACTTCGGCATCTCGATCCACACCATCGACGGCGTGCTGCTCTACGCGACGAACACGCGCATGGACGCCCTGCCCGTCGCCGACCTCGACGGTCGCGCGCGGGTCACGTTCACGATCCCGCGGCTCGCGCTGCACGAGGGCCGGTTCGCGGTCAGCCTGGCCGTCGCGTCGCACGACGAGTCCGTCGTGTACCACTGGCTCGACCGGTGGCTGGAGTTCAGCGTCTTCCAGCGGGTGACCGGGCAGGGCCCGGTCGACCTGTCGGGCTCGTGGGCGCTGGCCCCGGTCGCCGCCCCGGACGCGGGCGCCACGGCGCGTCAGCCGCTCGGGTCGACGTAGCGACGGCCCCCGGTGTGGGGACGGTGCCGCGCCCCGATGAGGGAGTAGTTCGGGGCCCGCACGGGGACGCCGGCCTCGGGCCCGAAGCCCTGCGCCAGGTCCTCGCGCACGAAGAAGGCGTTGACCCCCGCGAGGTCGGTGTGGACGAGCCGGTAGCCCTTCGCCGTCGCGAGGGCGCGCAGGGCGCCGAGGGAGGCGCCGAAGTAGTCGGTCTCGTCCCAGGCGACCGCGGGCTCGAGGGGCTGCACGAGCTGCTCCTCCGGCCGCAGGTGGGCGTTGTACTCGATCACCACGAGCCGCGGCCGCAGCTCGCTCGCCCGCCAGATCCAGTAGTCGATCCCGTCGACGTCGATCGACAGCACGGCCGGCCCGTCGGCGAGACCCGCCTCCCGCACGAGGCGGTCGATGTTCCCGGGGCCCACCGCCGCGTGGGTCGTGCGCACCTCGGGCCGGTGCTCGTACTTGCCGGAGAGGGCCGCGAAGCGGCCCTCGTCGGCCTCCATGAAGAGCCCGCGCCAGCCCAGGACGTCGGCCAGGAAGACGCAGTTGCCCTCCACGCCCGACTCGACGCCGAACTCGACGAAGCTCGCGGGGCCGTGGCCGATGCGCCCGAGGATCGCCTCGATGACGCCGTCCTCGCCGTTCTGCGAGAAGACCTTGAGCTCGGACGGCGTGAGGTCGCCGGCGGGGCCCGGCCGCGGGCCGTCCGCGTGCGCGGCGTATCGCGCCGCCAGCGCGGAGAGGGCCAGGTAGGTCGTGCGCCGGTCGCTCACCCGCCCGCGGGCGCGCCCCCGAGCCGCTCCAGGTCGGCGTCGACCATCATCCGCACGAGCCCCTCGAAGTCGACCTTCGGCTCCCAGCCGAGCTTCGCCGTGGCCTTCGACGGGTCGCCCACCAGCAGGTCGACCTCCGCAGGCCGGATCAGGGCCGGGTCGGTGCGGACGTGCTGGTGGCGGTCCAGGCCGGCGTGGTCGAAGGCGAGCTGCACCAGGCGCTCGACGGTGTTGGTCTCGCCGGTGGCGACCACGTAGTCGTCGGGCTCGTCCTGCTGGAGCATGCGCCACATGGCCTCGACGTAGTCGCCGGCGAAGCCCCAGTCGCGGCGGGCGTCCAGGTTGCCGAGCGTCAGGTGGTCGGACAGGCCGAGCTTGATGCGGGCCACGCCGTGGGTGACCTTGCGGGTCACGAACTCCAGCCCGCGGCGGGGGGACTCGTGGTTGAAGAGGATCCCCGAGCAGGCGAACATCCCGTACGACTCGCGGTAGTTGACGGTGATGTAGTGCCCGTAGACCTTCGCCACGCCGTAGGGGCTGCGCGGGTAGAAGGGGGTCGTCTCGGACTGCGGCGTCTCGAGCACGCGGCCGAACATCTCGCTGGACGAGGCCTGGTAGAAGCGGATCGCCGGGTCGACCTGGCGGATCGCCTCCAACAGGCGGGTGACGCCGACCGCGGTGAACTCGGCGGTCAGCACCGGCTGGGTCCACGAGGTGGGCACGAACGACTGGGCGGCCAGGTTGTAGACCTCGTCGGGCTCGGCCTGCTGCAGCGCGGCCGTCAGCGAGGGCTGGTCGAGCAGGTCGGCCTGGACGAAGCTGATCCGGTCGTGCAGGTGGTCGATGCGCTCGTACGACTCGGTCGACGAGCGGCGCACCATGCCCCACACCTCGTAGCCCTTGTCGAGCAGGAGCTCGGCCAGGTAGGAGCCGTCCTGCCCGGTGATGCCGGTGATGAGCGCGCGCGGCACGGTCAGTCCTCCCCGGCCGCCACCCGCTCGCGCCACCAGTCGAGCGTGTCGGCCAACGTCGTCTGTATCGGGATCTCGGGGCTCCAGCCCGTGTCCGCCCGGAGCCGCTCCGGCGAACCATAGAGGTCCGGCTGCTCGCCCTCGCGGCGCAGGGCCGGGTCGGACGAGACCGTGACGGGGATGCGGGCGATGCCCGCCAGGCCCTCCACCAGCTCGCGCACCGGCATGGAGCGGCCGCCGCAGGCCAGGTAGACCGCGTCGGGGTCGCCGCGCTCCAGCAGCAGCCAGTAGGCCCGCACCATGTCGCGCACGTCGATGAAGTCGCGCCGGGTCTCGACGTTGCCCACCCGCACCTCGACCCCGTCGCGCCCCGCGAGCTCGGCGGCCGCGATCTGGCGGGCGACGTTGGGCAGCACGAAGCGGGCGTCCTGGCCCGGGCCCACGTGGTTGAAGGCCCGCACGCGGATCGCGCGGACCCCGTAGGAGGCGCGGTACTGGAGCGCGGCGAGGTCGGCCGCGGCCTTCGAGGCGCCGTACGGCGAGACCGGCCGCAGCGGGGTGTCGGCGGTCACCGGCAGGTCCTCCAGCGGCACCCGGCCGTGGATCTCGCCGCTGGTCACGACCAGCGCCGGCACGTCGGTGGCGTGCAGCCGCAGCGCCTCGAGCAGCGCGATCGTGCCGCCCAGGTTGACCTCCCAGGTGCCGGCCGGGTCGGCGAACGAGCGCCCCACCGACGACGCGCCGGCCAGGTGCACGATGCGGTCGGGCGCCACCCGGCGCACCACCTCCGCCACCGCCGCGGCGTCGGTGACCGAGGCGGCGTGCGCCACGACCCCCTCGCCGACCGCCCCCTCGCGGCCCGGGCGCACGAGGGCGTGCACGGTGTGGCCGAGCGAGGCGCAGAGGGCGCCGAGGTGGCGCCCGGCGAACCCGGTGGCGCCGGTGACGAGGACGTCCACGACGGTCGACGCTACACACCGGCCGCCGCCGCGCGACGCCCCGCGCACGTGAGCGATCTGTGAGCTCCGCGCGCCCCGTGTTGCCCCGGGGGCCGCATCGCGACTACCCTCCCCCGGTGAGCTCCGTGTCCCGGATCCTGCGGCTCTGCCTGCTCGCCCTGGCCCTCGCGGCCTGCGGCGCGGGGGCCGCGACCGCCCAGTCGGCGGCCAGCGACGTCGACCGCGTCTTCCTCGACTACGCCCAGGACCGCAGCATCGACGGCGCGTACAGCGCGGGCGAGCTGCGCGCGGCGCTGGAGCGCACCGGCGGCGACGCCGCCTACCGCGACTTCGAGCGCGCCGTGCAGCGCGTGTTCGACCGCGACATCCTCGGCCTGTCCGACGACGGGCCCTCGGGCGCCGGCGGCGCCTCGGGCCTGGAGCTGCCGGAGCCGCAGGCGCCGGGCGACCAGCCGCCGTGGCCGCTGCTGGCCCTGACCGGGCTCGCCGGCGCGCTCGTGCTGGCCGGCGTGGGCAGCACCGTGGTGCGGCGCGCGCGCCGGTGAGGTTCGGGGGCACCGCCGGCTACATCGCGAACGACGAGCTCCGGGCCTCGGTCGATGTGGCGCTGGCGCTCGAGCGGCCGCTGCTGGTGCGCGGCGAGCCGGGCACGGGCAAGACGCTGCTGGCCGAGGCGGTCGCGGAGTCGCTCGGCATGGAGCTGCTGGTGTGGGGGGTCAAGTCCACCACACGCGCCCAGGACGGGCTCTACGTCTACGACACCGTCCAGCGCCTCTACGACAGCCAGTTCGGCGACGGCGACCCGGCGGACATCGCCCGCTACATCCGGCTGGGGCGCCTGGGCGAGGCCTTCGCCGCGCCGCGGCGCACCGTGCTGCTGATCGACGAGATCGACAAGGCCGACCTCGAGTTCCCCAACGACCTGCTCTGGGAGCTCGACCGCATGAGCTTCCACATCCCGGAGACCGGCCAGACGATCGCGGCGGCCCACCGGCCGGTGGTGATCGTGACCTCCAACGCCGAGAAGGAGCTGCCCGACGCCTTCCTGCGCCGGTGCGTCTTCCACTACATCGCGTTCCCCGACCCGGACGAGATGGAGCGGATCGTGCGGGTGCACCACCCGGACCTGGAGGACGCGCAGCTGGGCGGCGCGCTGGAGGCCTTCTACCTGCTGCGTTCGTTCGAGGGGCTGCAGAAGCGGCCCACCACGAGCGAGCTGATCGACTGGGTGCAGGCGCTGGTGGTGGCCGGCGTGCCCGCCGAGCGGGTGGTGGCCGAGCTGCCCTTCCTCGGCGTCGTGCTGAAGACGCCGCAGGACGTCGAGATGGCCCGCCGCCACCTCGCCGTGCGCGCCCGGGCCGGGTAGCGCCGGAGCCGGGGTGTTCGAGGGGCTCTTCCACGCCCTGCGCGCCCGCGGCGTGCCGGTGGCGATGGACGAGTGGCTGGGGCTGCAGGACGCGCTGGCGCGCGGCCTGGCCGACTCGAGCCTGTCGCGCTTCTACCTGCTCGCCCGGGCGCTGCTGGTGAAGTCGGAGCGCCACTACGACGACTACGACCTGGCCTTCGCCGAGTACCTGTCGGGCCTCGAGCCGGCCGACGACGCGATCGCCGACCGCGTGTGGGAGTGGCTGGCCGGCCACCCGCGGCCGCTCGAGCCGACCGCCGAGCAGCGCGCCGCCCTGGAGCGGGCGATGTCGCGCGTCGACCTCGAGGCCCTGCGGCGGCGGCTGGAGGAGCGCATGCGCGAGCAGCGCGAGGCCCACCACGGCGGCTCCCGGCACATCGGCACCGGCGGCACGTCGCCGCTCGGCCACGGCGGGTGGCACCCGGGCGGCGTGCGGATCGGCGGGGCGGGGCGGCACCGCACCGCCGCCCAGGTCGCCGCGGAGCGGCGCTTCCGCGAGCACCGCACCGACGAGACGCTCGGCGTGCGCGAGATGGGCGTGGCCCTGCGCCGCCTGCGCCGCCTGACCAGCCGCCTGGAGGGCCCGGCCACCGAGCTCGACCTGGAGGGGACGATCGACGCGACCGCCGACGCCGGCGGCTCGCTGCGGCTGGTGCACCGCCGGCCCCGGCGCAACGCGGTGCGGGTGGTGCTGCTGCTGGACGTGGGCGGCTCCATGGACGAGCACGCCGCGCTGGTCGACCGGCTCTTCTCGGCGGTGCACGGCGCGGCGCGCTTCCGCGAGCTGACCGTGCGCTACTTCCACAACTGCGTCTACGACCGGCTCTACGAGACCGCCCGCATGCTGCCCTCGCGCGCCGAGCCCACCCTCGAGCTGCTCGCCCGCACGACGCCCGCGCACAAGCTCGTGGTGGTGGGCGACGCCTGCATGGCCCCCAGCGAGCTGACGATGGCCGGCGGGGCGATCGACTACGGGCAGCGCAACGACGAGCCGGGCTGGACCTGGCTGGGGCGCCTCGCCGGCCGCTTCCCGGCCCGCGCCTGGCTCAACCCGGTGCCCCGCAGCTGGTGGGCCCACGTCCACGGCGCGCCGACGCTCGCGGCCGTCGCGTCGCTCTTCCCCATGCACGAGCTGTCGGTCGACGGCCTCGACGCGGCGGTCGACGGCCTGATGGCCGCGACCCCCGGCGCGCCGCGCGCGCGCGCCGCGGGATAGCATTCCCGGCTCAGCCCGATCCCGGAACAGAGGCCCGATCGCATGTCGAACGCCAACTACTCGCTGACCATCCGCGCCGCCATCCCGGCGCGCGTAGGGATGCTCGGCCGCGTGATGGCCGCGATCGGCGAGGCCGGCGGCCAGGTGGGCGGGGTCGACATCGCGCGCTCGACGACGGACGCGATCACCCGCGACATCACGGTCTACGCCCGCGACGAGGCGCACGCCGCCACGATCAGCCGCGCGGTGGAGGCCGTCGAGGGCGTCGTGGTGGAGTCGACCATCGACCGCGTCTTCATGTCGCACGCGGGCGGCAAGATCGGCATGCGCAACCGGGTGCCGGTGGCGACCCGCGACGACCTCTCGATGGCCTACACCCCCGGCGTCGCGCGCGTCTGCATGGCGATCCACGACGACCCCGACGCGGCCTGGGACTACACGATCAAGGGCAACAGCGTCATGGTCGTGAGCGACGGCAGCTCGGTGGTGGGCCAGGGGGACCTCGGCGCCATCGCCTCGCTGCCCGCGCTCGAGGGCAAGGCCGCGCTGCTGCAGAAGCTGGCCGGCATCGACGCCTTCCCGCTGCCGGTGGACCTGCGCGACCCGGCCGAGATCGCCGAGGCCGTGGTGCTGATCTCCTCCGTGTTCGCGGGGATCCACCTCTCGGACATCGCCGCGCCGCGCTGCTTCGAGGTGCAGCGGCTGATCGCCGAGCGGGTGGACGTGCCCGTCTTCCACGAGGACCAGGAGGGCACCGCCGCGGCCGTGCTCGCCGCGCTGACCAACGGCCTGACGGTGGCCGGCACCGCGCCGGCCGACGCGACCGTCGTCGTCGCGGGCCTCGGCCCGGGCGGGCAGGCGGTGGTGCGCCTGCTGGTCGCCGCCGGCGTCGGCTCGGTGATCGCCTGCGACAGCCGCGGGGCCGTCCACGCGGGCCGCGAGGGCACCGACGACGAGGGCCTGGCCTGGATCGCGGAGCACACCAACCCCGAGCGCCGCACCGGCGGGGTCCGCGAGCTGGTGCGCGGCGCCGACGCGTTCGTGGGCCTCTCGGCGCCCGGCATCCTGTCGGCCGACGACGTGCGCGCGATGGCGGCCGACCCGGTGGTGCTCGCCCTGGCGATGCCCGACCCCGAGCTGCTGCCCGCCGACGCCGCCGGCGTCGCCCGGGTCTACGCGACCGGCCGCCCGGACGTGCCGAACCAGATCAACTCGGGCCTGGCCTCGCCGGGCATCTGGCGCGGCGCGCTCGACTGCCGCGCGACGGAGGTCACCCAGGAGATGACCCTGGCCGCCGCGCAGGCGATCGCCGCCACCGCGGCCGAGGACGCGGAGCTGTCGCCGGTCAACGTGGTGCCCTCGATCTTCAGCGCCCGCCTGGTGCCGAACGTCGCCGCGGCGGTGCGCGCGGCGGCCGAGCGCACGGGCGTCGCGCGCGTCGGCGCGTCGGCCCCCGCGACCGTCTGACGGTCCCGGTCGCCCGTCCGCCCGCCGGCCCGCGCGCCGGCGGGCGGCGCCGGTCGCCCCTCCCGCTGGCCCGCCGCCCGCCGCGGTCGTAGGCTCGCGGCCCCGCGGCTGGTGAGGGGGTTCGGCGAGATGCTCCTGGCACGGGTGACGATCGGCGACTTCGACCGGTTCTGGGCGACGTTCACGAAGGCCGGCGCCGACCACCGGCGCGCGCACGGCTCGGCCGGAGCGCGCGTGTTCCGGGACGTCGACCGGCCGACCGAGATCGTCGTGCTCTTCGAGTGGTCCGCGGAGGACTACCGGCGCTTCATGGAGGACCCGGAGACGCGGCGCATCATGGCGGAGGCCGGCCTCGCCGGGCCGCCGGAGACGATCGAGCTGGAGCCGGTGGGCGAGACCGGCGCGTAGCGGCGGCGGCTACCCTGGGTGCGTGACCGCCCGCCTCGCAGCCGTCGCCGACGCCGCGTGCATCGTGGCGTTCGCGGCGATGGGGCGGGCCAGCCACGACGAGGGGTCGGCCCTCGGCGGGACGCTCGCCACGGCGGCGCCCTTCCTCATCGGGGGCGCCGCCGGGTGGGCGCTCGGGCGGGCCTGGCGGCGGCCGCTCGACCCCGCGGCGGGCGCGGCCGTCTGGGCCGGCGCCCTCGTGGTGGGCATGGCGCTGCGCAACCTGGCCTGGGACCGGGGCACCGCGCCCTCGTTCGTGGTGGTGACCGCGATCGTGCTGGGCCTGCTGCTGCTGGGCTGGCGCGCCGCCTGGCGGCTGCGCGCCCGGCGCGTCAGCGGAGCAGGGTCCGCCTGAGGCGGGCGGCGGGCCAGGGGAACACGGCCAGCAGCACCGCGAGCAGCGCGCCCACGTGGGCGAGGGTGGCCGCGTCGGCGCCGCCCAGCGTGAGGTCGCGGGTGGCGGCCACGAGGTGCGACAGCGGCAGGCACCAGCCCACCGCCTGTGCCCAGTCGGGCAGCCCGGAGAACGGGAAGAAGACGCCGCCGAACAGGAACATCGGCGTCAGCAGGCCGGTGAAGAGGATGTTGAAGTGCTCGATGTTCGAGACGAGGCTCGTGTACATCATCCCGAGCACCGCGAACGTGAGGGCCCCGATCGCGAACACCGGCGGCAGCAGCAGCGCCATCGGCGTGTGCACCAGGCCGAAGGCGGCCATGACCACGAGGAACACCACCCCGTAGACGACCGCCCGGGTGGCCGCCCAGAGGTACTCGCCCACCACCACGTCGGCGAGCGACAGCGGCGTGGTCACGACGGCCTCCACCACCTTGCGGACGTGGATGCGGACGAACGAGTTGTAGGTGGTCTCGATGATCGCCCCGAACATCACGGTGGAGGCGGCGACCCCGGGGGCGATGAAGTCGACGTAGTCCACGCCCTCCACGGTGGTGAGGTACGTGCCGAGGCCGAGGCCCATGATCGCCAGGTAGGCGATCGCCTCGAGGAAGCGCGGCGTGAGCGTGGTGAGGAGGGTGGAGCGGCCCACCGTGGCGTTGCGCTGCCACATGCGCAGCGCCCCGCGGGGCCGGAAGGCGTACGCCGCGCGCACGCGGGCGGCCGCGCTCACAGGGCGTCGAGCGCGGCCCCGAAGTCGTCCGCCATGCCGGTGTGGCCGTGCTTGAGGCTCTGGTCGATGCCCGCCAGGTAGGCGTCGGCGGCCTCGTCGATGCGCCCGAGCGCCGTCAGCGCCTCGGCGAGCCGGCCCCAGGCGTTGCCCTCGTCCTCGGCCAGCTCGAGGTAGGCCCGCAGCTCGCGCACGGCCTCCTCCCAGCGCTCGGCGTGCAGCAGCTCGTTGGCGTAGGCGAAGCGCGCCCGGGCCACCGAGGGGTCCTCCTCCACGAGGCGCGCGAAGTACTCCAGGCGGTCCACGACCCGCCACGCTACACCGGCCGCCGATGCGTGGTCCGGCCGGCCCCGGGGCAGATACGGACCGTTGCGATCGTCACATTGTCGCGACCCGAGGGGGCCCGTTGCTAGCGTGCAGCCCCGGAACCCCCGCCGGCCGCGCCATTCGAGGCCGGCCCGACGTCCGAGAGGCGCGTGGAGCTCTCCGACTACCTGCCGATCCTGATCTATTTCGCTGCCGGCCTCGCCGTGGCCGGCGCGATCTTCGCGCTGAGCAAGCTGGTGCGCCCGCGGCCCAACCCGATGAAGGCGCTGCCGTACGAGAGCGGCATCCTGCCGGCGGCGCCGGTGCGCCAGCGGTTCTCGATCGACTTCTACCTCACGGCGATGCTGTTCATCGTCTTCGACATCGAGCTGGCCTTCCTCTACCCGGTCGCCGTCACGCTGCGCGACGACGGCCTGCTGGGGCTGGTGGTGCTGCTCGTCTTCGTCTTCACGGTGATCGAGGCGCTCGTCTACATCTGGAAGAAGGGGGCGCTCGAATGGCGCTGATCCCACCGCCCGGCAGCCCGATCGAGCGCGCGCCGCGGACCGACCCGCAGATCGACCGCGACCTGCGCGAGGCCGAGGAGCGCGAGTTCGAGAAGAGCCTGCTGCTGACGACGCTCGACAAGGCGCTCTCGTGGGCGCGCTCCAGCTCCATGTGGCCGGCCACCTTCGGCCTGGCCTGCTGCGCGATCGAGATGATGCACACGGCCACGCCGCGCTATGACATCGCCCGCTTCGGCGCCGAGGTGTTCCGCGCCTCGCCGCGCCAGGCCGACCTGATGATCGTGTCGGGGCGGGTCGCCCAGAAGATGGCCCCGGTGCTGCGGCGCATCTACGACCAGATGCTCGAGCCCAAGTGGGTGATCTCGATGGGCGCCTGCGCCTCGACCGGCGGCGTCTTCAACAACTACGCGCTGGTGCAGGGCGTCGACAAGGTGGTGCCGGTCGACGTCTACGTGCCCGGCTGCCCGCCGCGGCCGGAGAGCCTCATCGAGGGCATCCTCGTGCTGCACAACACCGTGGGCTCGAAGGGCCTGAAGAGCTCGGCCGACCTGCGCCGCGAGGGCCGGCGGGAGCCCGCGGGCCGGTGAGCGAGGTCGCCGCCACGATCGAGGCCGCGGTGCGCGGCTCGGTCACCGAGGAGGTGCTGCACGCCGGCGAGCTCACGATCGGGGTCGCCAAGGAGCGCCTGCTCGAGGTGGCGCGCTTCCTGAAGGGGCCGCCGCTGTCGTTCGCCCTGCTGTCGGACGTGACCTGCGCCGACTTCCCCGAGCGGCCCGGCCGCTTCCGGGTGGCGTACCACCTGCTGTCGCTCGCGAGCGGCAACCGCCTGCGCCTGCGCGTGTGGGCCGGCGCCGACGCGCCCGAGGTGGAGTCGGTGACGAGCGTCTGGCCCACGGCCAACTGGCACGAGCGGGAGGTCTACGACCTGTTCGGGGTGCGGTTCCGCAACCACCCGGACCTGACCCGCATCATGATGCCGCTCGACTGGGAGGGGCACCCGCTGCGGCGGGACTACCCGCTCGGCGGCGAGGAGGTGCAGTTCACCGATGCGGTGTAGCCGGACGGAGGGCGCCCGATGACCAGCGTCGAGCGCGGGGGCGGCCTGCCGATCGCCGAGGAGGCGCGCGAGGCCCACATCCTGGCCGAGAAGGAGGGGCGCCCGCTCACCGACACCGAGCGGGCGATCGCCGGCGCCGAGGCCATGACGCCGCAGGAGGCCGTCGCCACCCTGGAGGCGGCCCACGAGTCGCGGCCCGGCTCGCGCCAGCCGATGATCATCAACCTCGGCCCGCAGCACCCCTCGACCCACGGCGTGCTGCGCCTGATCACCGAGCTCGACGGCGAGGTGATCCGCGACATCCACCCGGTGATCGGCTACCTGCACACCGGCATCGAGAAGCAGTGCGAGAACAAGATGTACTGGCAGGCCATCACGCTCGTCACGCGGATGGACTACCTGGCGTCGTTCTTCAACATCCACGCCTACACGGCGGCGGTCGAGCGGCTGCTGGAGCTCGAGATCCCCGAGCGCGCCGAGTACATCCGCGTGATCATGAGCGAGCTCAACCGCATCGCGAGCCACCTGGTCTGGCTCGGCACGAGCGGCCTCGAGCTCGGCGCGCTGACGGTGATGTTCTACACCTACCGCGAGCGCGAGAAGGCCCTCGACCTGTGCGAGATGATCTCGGGCGAGCGGATGAACTACCGCTACTTCCAGGTCGGCGGGTGCTCGGACGACATGCCGCCCGGCTTCGAGCAGCGGCTGCGCGCGTTCATCGACGAGATGCCGGCGCGCATCGACGAGTACGAGGGCCTGCTCACCGAGAACCCGATCTGGGTGGACCGCACGAAGAACGTGGGCGTGCTGCCGGCCGAGCAGCTCATCGATCTCGGCGTGACCGGCCCGGCGCTGCGCGCGGCCGGCGTCGACCTCGACCTGCGCAAGACCACGCCGTACTCGGGCTACGAGCACTTCGACTTCAACGTGCCGCTCGGCACCCGCGGCGACGCCTACGACCGCTACACGGTGCGCATCCGCGAGATGCGCGAGTCGGTGCGGATCATCGGCCAGGCGCTGGACGGCATGCCCGAGGGCGGCCACATCGCCGACGACCGCAAGGTGGTGCTGCCGCCGCGCGGCGAGCTCGCGACCTCGATGGAGGCGCTGATCCACCACTTCAAGCTGGTCACGGAGGGCTTCCGCGTGCCCGAGGGCGAGGCCTACTACAGCGTGGAGAGCCCGCGCGGCGAGCTCGGCTGCTACGTGGTGGCCGACGGCTCGCCGAAGCCGCGCCGCGTGCACATGCGCGACCCCTCCTTCGTCAACCTGCAGGCGCTGCGGCCGATGGCCCGCGGCTCGTACCTGGCCGACCTGATCACGATGATCGGGTCGCTGGACAACGTGATGGGCGGTGTCGACCGATGACGGACGACGTGATGGGCGGTGTCGACCGATGACCGTCGAGGAGATCCGCGCCCACATCGACCCGATCCGGCACGAGTTCGCCGAGGCGCGGTCGCTGATCCTGCCGGCGCTGAAGTTCGCCCAGACCGAGAAGGGCCACCTCACCCGCGAGGACCTCGAGGCGGTCGGCGAGGCGACCGGCTTCTCGGCCGCCTACGTCGAGAGCGTGGCCTCGTTCTACGACCGCCTCTACCTGCGCCCCACCGGCGAGCGGGTGGTGTCGGTGTGCGTGACGCTGTCGTGCATGCTGCGCGGCGCCGACGAACTGCTCGAGCACGTCTGCGAGCGCGAGGGCCTGCCCCACGACGGCGGCACCAGCGAGGACGGCCGCATCACCGTGCAGGAGGTCCAGTGCCTGGGCTACTGCGACCGCGCCCCGTGCGTGCAGGTGGACGCCGAGGAGACGCGCGGCCCGCTCAGCCTCGACGACGCGGACGCCCTGCTCGAGGAGCTGCGCTCCAGCCCCCGCCCCGAGCGTCTCTGGAGATAAGGGATGCCCCAGCGCAACGTCATCTACCGCCAACGCGAGGCGGGTGGGCCGCTCACGGACCTGTCGGACTACCGGCGGGCCGGCGGCTACGAGTCGCTCCGCACCGTGCTGACCACCATGGACCGCGACGAGGCCGTCTACGCGTTCGTGCGCTCGGGCCTGCGCGGGCGCGGCGGCGCCGGCTTCCCCATGGGGCGCAAGGCCAGCTTCATCCCCAAGGACTCGCCGCTGCCGGCGTACGTCGTCTGCAACGCGGACGAGAGCGAGCCCGGCACGTTCAAGGACCGCGAGCTGATCGAGACCAACCCCTTCCAGCTGCTGGAGGGGATCACGATCGCCGGCTACGCGATCGGCGCGGTGCGCGGCTACATCTACATCCGCGGCGAGTACGAGCACCAGGCGCGCGTGCTCGACGCCGCGATCGCCCAGGCGCGCGCGGCCGGCATGCTGGGCGACAGCGTGCTCGGGTCGGGCTTCGCGTTCGACATCACGCTCTACCGCGGCGCCGGCGCCTACATCTGCGGCGAGGAGACGGCGCTGCTCGAGAGCCTCGAGGGCAAGCGCGGCCAGCCGCGCCTCAAGCCGCCCTTCCCGGCGGTCGCCGGGCTCTACGCGTCGCCGACGCTCATCAACAACGTCGAGACGCTCTCGGCGCTGCCGCCGATCATCGAGCACGGCCCCGACTGGTACGCCTCGATGGGCACCGAGAAGAGCACGGGCACGAAGGTGTTCTCGATCTCGGGCCACGTGATGCGGCCCGGCAACTACGAGATCGTGCTGCACGACACCACGCTGCGGGAGCTGATCTTCGACATCGCGGGCGGCCTCCGCCCCGGGCGCCGCTTCAAGGCGGCCTGGGTGGGCGGCTCGAGCGTCAACGTGGTGGGCGAGGAGGCCCTCGACACCCCGCTCGACTACGAGGCGCTGGCCGAGGCCGGCAGCTCGCTGGGCTCGGCCGGCTGCATCGTGATGGACGACTCCGGCTCCATCGTGCACTCGACCCTGCGGCTGGCGAGGTTCTACCGCCACGAGTCGTGCGGCAAGTGCACGCCGTGCCGCGAGGGCATGATCTGGCTCGACAAGATCCTGCAGCGGATCGTCGACGGCGAGGGCCGCATGGAGGACCTCGAGCTGATCGAGTCGCTCGCCGGCCGCATGGGCGGCCGGGTGCTCTGCGCCCTGGCCGACACCGGCATCCTGCCGGTGCGCAGCGCGATCCGGCGCTTCCGCGACGAGTTCGTGCGCTCGATCGAGAACGGCGGCGAGCCGCGACCCGAGCCGATGATGGAGGTGGCCGTCGGTGGCTGACTACGCGCCCGTCGACCTGACCGCCGAGGGCCAGGTCGAGTTCGAGCTCAACGGCCGCAAGGTGACCGCGCCGGCCGGGACGATGCTGGTCGATGCCGCGTTCGCGCACGGCGTCGAGGTGCCGATCTTCTGCTACGAGCCGCGCCTCGGGCCGCCCGTGGGCGCGTGCCGCATGTGCCTCGTGGAGGTCGAGGGCATGCGCGGCCTGCAGACCGCCTGCAGCACCCCCGTGCAGCCGGACATGGTGGTGCGGACCACCTCGGAGCTTGCGAAGGACGGCCAGGACGGCGTGCTCGAGTTCCTGCTCGAGAACCACCCGCTGGACTGCCCGGTGTGCGACAAGGGCGGCGAGTGCCCGCTGCAGGACCGCACCTTCCGCTTCGGTCCCGGCAAAACCCGCTTCGTCGAGCCAAAGCGCCACTTCCCGAAGCCCCTCGACCTGTCGTCGCTGATCGCGATCGACCGCGAGCGCTGCATCCAGTGCTGGCGCTGCGTGCGCTTCAGCCAGGACGTGGCCGAGGACAAGCTGCTGGTGATGGAGGACCGCGGCGCGGGCTCGGTGGTGGCCACGCTGACCGGCGACCAGTACGTGGGGCGCTTCACCGGCAACGTCATCGACCTGTGCCCGGTGGGGGCGCTCACCTCCATCCCGTACCGCTTCCGCGCCCGCCCCTGGGACATCCGCAACACCCCGTCGGTGTGCGGCCACTGCCCCTGCGGCTGCAACGTGGAGCTCACCGAGCGCGAGGGGGCCGTGCAGCGCGTCACCGGGCGGCCCGACCCGAACTACGCGGTCGAGGAGGGCTGGCTGTCGGACCTGTGCCGCTTCGCGTACGCGGGCAACGACGGCCCGGACCGCCTGCGCGCGCCGGCGATCCGCGACGAGGGCCGCGTGAAGGAGGCGCAGCTCGACGAGGCGGTCGACGCCGCGGCGCTCGTGCTGGGCCGGGGCGGGAAGGTGGGGATCCTCGTCGGCCCGCGGGCGACCGTGGAGGAGGGCTTCCTCGCCCAGGAGCTGGCACGCGCCGCGCTGCCCGGCGCCCTCGTGCAGCGCCTCGGCATCCCGGGCGCCGGCCTCGAGGCGATCCGCTCCCAGCCCGCCGCCCAGCTCGGCGACATCGACGGCGCCGACCTGGTGGTGGTCGTCGGCGGCGACCCGGGCGAGCAGCAGGGCATCGTGGAGCTGCGGGTGCGCAAGGCGCGCCGCCGCGGGGCGACCGTGGTCACCGTGGGCCCCCGGCCGCACGGCCTCGAGGGGCTCGGCACGGCCGTGCGCAGCGAGCCGGGCCGCCTGGCCGCCGCGCTCGAGGCGCTCGAGCTGCCGGCCGCCGAGCGGATGATCGTGCTGTGGGACGAGGCCGACCTGGCCGCCGAGCCGGACGCCGCGGGCGCGCTGGCCCGCCTGGCCGGCGAGCGCGGGGCCCGCCAGATCGAGCTGGGGCTCGACGTCAACGGCGCCGGCCTGCGCGCGCTGGGCATGGGCGCCACCGAGGTGCTCGACGCGGCCCGCCGGGGCGAGATCGACACCCTGCTGACGATCCACGCCGACCCGCTCGACGGCCCCGGCGGCCCCGAGTGGGGCTGGGCCCTCGGCCGCGTGCGGGCGCGGGTGGCGATCGCCTCGTTCGCCTCCACGCTCACCGAGAGCTCGACCGTCACGATCCCGGCCTCGACGCACTACGAGACCGAGGGCGTCTACGTCTCGATGAACGGGCGGGCCCAGCGCCTGCGCCCGGTCACGGCCGGCCCGGAGGCCTCCGCCCCCGGCTGGGAGATCCTCATCGCCCTCATGCACCGACTGGGCGCCCCGCCGCCGTACCGGACGGCCGCCGCGACCTTCGCCGCGGCCGCCGCCGCGCGGCCGGCGCTCGCGGGGCTTGACTACGACGCGCTCGGCGTGCTCGGCGCGCCGGTGGCCGGCGTCGCACCGGTCTCGCCCAACGGTGTCAACGGCCCCCGCGAGCCCGCCGGCACCGGCCTGCCGCTCGTGACGACCACCCGCATGTTCGGCGGGGCCGACGCATACCGCGCCGAGGCGCTCGCGTGGGTGCGCACCGGCGCCGAGCTGGTGCTCAACCCGGCCGAGGGCGCCCGCCTGGGCCTGGCCGACGGCGCGCGGGCCCGCCTGCGCTCGCCGTTCGGCGAGTGCGCGCTGCCGGTGCGGCTCGACCCGGCGCACCCGGCGGGGGCCGCCTTCGCCACCACCGGGGTCCCGGAGGCGGGCGTCGAGCGCCTGCTGCCGGCCGACCGCGGCCCGGTGCGGGTCGAGATCGAGGTCGTCGGGTGATCGACGAGCCGTTCCTCGTCATGCTGGTGAAGGCGGCGGTCGTCGTCTTCATCCTCGTGACCGTCTTCGCCTACGTGATGCTCTGGGAGCGCAAGCTGATCGGCCGCTTCCAGGTGCGCTACGGCCCCAACCGCACCGGCCCGGTCGGCTACCTGCAGCCGCTCGCCGACGTGGTGAAGCTGATCTTCAAGGAGGACTTCGTCCCCCAGGGGGCCAACCGGATCCTCTTCCAGCTCGCACCCATGATCTCGGCGTTCGCCGCCGTGGCCGCGGTGGCCGTGATCCCGTACGGCGACCCCATCGAGGTGTTCGGCCACGACGTGGCCCTGGTGGGCGCCGACCTCGACATCGGCGTGCTGTTCCTGTTCGCCCTCTCCGGGCTGGGCTTCTACGGCCTCATCCTGGGCGGCTGGGCGAGCGGCAACAAGTACAGCCTGCTCGGGGCCGCCCGCACCGCCGCCCAGCTCGTCTCGTACGAGGTGGCGATGGGCCTGTCCATCGTCGGCGTGGTGATGATGGCCCAGAGCCTCTCGCTGGTGGACATCGTCAACGCCCAGCGGGACACCTTCTGGTACGTGCTGGCCCAGCCGGTGGGCTTCGCGATCTTCCTGGTCGCCGCAGTGGCCGAGACCAACCGCGCGCCGTTCGACCTGCCCGAGGCGGAGTCGGAGCTCGTGGCCGGCTACCACACCGAGTACGGCGGCCTGAAGTTCGCGATGTTCTTCCTGGCCGAGTACATCAACATGATCATCATCTCGGCGCTGGGGGCGACGCTCTTCCTGGGCGGCTTCTCCGGCCCGTTCCTGTGGGGCTGGGTGTGGCTCGCCATCAAGGTCGGCGTGCTGCTGTTCGGCTTCATCTGGCTGCGCGCCACGCTGCCCCGCCTGCGCTACGACCGGCTGATGCAGCTCGGCTGGAAGGTGCTGCTGCCGCTGGCGACCCTGAACCTCGTCGTGACGGCCATCGTCGTGGCGCTCGGATTCGCGAACTGACGGAGATCGACGACCCATGGGACTCGACGACCAGCTGAAGGGCTTCGCGGTCACCTTCCGGCACATGCTCACCAAGCCGGAGACGATCGGCTACCCGGAGCGCAAGACGCCGGTGTTCCCGCGCTGGCGGGGCCGCCACCGGCTGTGGCGGCACGACAACGGCCTGGAGAAGTGCGTCGGCTGCGAGCTGTGCGTGGCCGCCTGCCCGGCCGACTGCATCCGCGTGGTGGCCGAGGAGAACACGCCCGAGCACCGCGTGTCGGCCGGCGAGCGCTACGCCCGCATCTACGAGATCAACATGGCGCGCTGCATCTTCTGCGGCTACTGCGAGGTGGCGTGCCCGTTCGACGCCATCACCCTC
This sequence comes from Miltoncostaea marina, assembly GCF_018141525.1. Taxonomy (GTDB): domain Bacteria; phylum Actinomycetota; class Thermoleophilia; order Miltoncostaeales; family Miltoncostaeaceae; genus Miltoncostaea; species Miltoncostaea marina. The sequence continues at coordinate 43,951 of NZ_CP064655.1, read as the reverse complement.
GAGCACGAGTACGAGCTGTCGGAGCGCTCCCGCCAGGAGCTGCTCTACACGAAGGACATGCTGCTCGAGCCGCACCCCAAGCCCGTGCCGCTGCGCGAGGCGCCCTGAGCGTGTCGCCCCAGTCCACTAGGGTGGTCCGCCGTGGGTGAGCGCATCGTCTTCACCGTCGCGGCCGCCTCCGCCATCGCCTGCGGGATCCTCGTGATCACCCAGAAGGCGCCGTTCCGGGCCACCGTGGCCCTCATCGGGACGCTGCTGTCGGTGGCCGTGATGTTCGTGCTGCTGATGGCCCCGTTCGTCGCGGCGATCCAGGTGATCGTCTACGCGGGCGCCATCGTGGTGCTCTTCCTGTTCGTGATCGCCTACCTCGGCGAGCGGCCGCAGGTGGAGCCCGGCGACCGGCTCGTGCGCTACCAGGCGTTCGCCTGGCTCGCGGTGATCGGCCTGGGCATCCAGGGCGTCGTCGTGCTCGCCACGACCGACCTGCCCGGCATGCGCGACGACCCGCGCCCGACGGGCGACATCGGCAGCCCCGAGGCGATCGGCCGCTCGTTCATCGACGACAACATCGTCGCCTTCGAGGCCACCTCGCTGGCGCTGCTCGTGGCGGCGGTGGGCGCCGTGATGCTCGCCAAGCGCGCGATCCGGGCGGAGGGCGGCCGATGATGCAGGCCACCGTGGAGGGCGTGCCCCTCGCGCTCTACCTCGCCGTGTCGGGCGCCCTGTTCCTGCTCGGGCTGCTCGGCGTGATGATCCGGCGCAACCCCTTGCTGCTGCTGCTGGCCGTCGAGCTGATGCTCAACTCGGCCAACCTCGCGCTCGTGGGGTTCAGCCGGTACTGGGACACCACCGACGGGCACGTCTTCGCGCTCGTGGTCATGGTCGTCGCCGCGGCGGAGGTCGTGATCGGCCTCGGGCTCGTGGTGGCGGTGTTCCGCCAGCGCCTGGCGCTGGACCTCGATCAGCTGTCGTCGATGAAGGGCTGAGGGCGGCACCCTGACCATCTCCGTGCTCGCGTGGCTCGTGCTGGGCCTGCCCCTGCTCGCCTGCCTGGTGCTGTCGCTGTGGCCGGGCGAGCCCGACCGCCGCGTCACCCGCGTCGTGGGCGTCGGCCTGCCGGCGATCGGCTTCGCGCTGACGCTGGTGATCTTCGGCATCCTGCTCGGCCGCGACGCCGGGGACCGCGACCACGTCACCACCCTGTGGGGCTGGGTGCGCTCCGACGGCCTCGACATCGACCTGGCGCTGCTCGTCGACCCGCTGTCGGTGCTGATGATGCTGGTGGTGACCGGCGTCGGCTCGCTGATCGTCCTCTACTCGGCCGAGTACATGGAGCACGACCGCGACTACCGCCGCTTCTTCGCGGAGATGAACTTCTTCCTCTTCGCGATGCTGCTCCTGGTCGAGGCGGCCAACTTCTTCTTCCTCATCGTGGGCTGGGGCCTCGTGGGCCTCGCCTCGTACCTGCTCATCGGCTACTACCACGACCGCCCGAGCGCCGTCGCGGCCGCCAAGAAGGCGTTCGTGATCAACGTGATCGGCGACATCGGGATGATCCTCGCCGCCTTCCTGCTGGTGCGCGAGCTGGGCACGCTGGACTACGCCGGCGTCTTCGCCGCCGCGCCGGAGGGCCTCGGCCAGGGCACGGGCGTGGCGGAGGCCGTCGCGCTGCTGCTGTTCGTCGGCGCCGCGGCCAAGAGCGCCCAGATCCCGCTGCACACCTGGCTGCCCGACGCCATGGAGGGCCCGACCCCGGTCAGCGCCCTGATCCACGCGGCGACGATGGTGACCGCCGGCGTCTACATGATCGTGCGCAGCAACGTGCTCTACGAGCTCGCGCCGTACGCCGGCGACCTGGTGGCGATCGTCGGCGCGCTGACCCTCTTCGTCGCCGCGACCATCGCCCTGGTGCAGGAGGACATCAAGCGCGTGCTCGCCTGGAGCACCGTCAGCCAGATCGGCTACATGATCATGGGCGCGGGGCTCGGCGCGTACGGGTCGTCGATGTTCCACTTCCTGACGCACGCCTTCTTCAAGGCGCTGCTCTTCCTGGCCGTCGGCATCGCCATCCACGCGCTGGCCGGCGAGCAGAGCCTCGACCGGATGGGCGGCCTGCGCCGCCACCTGCGCCTGACCCACGTGGCCGTGCTGGTCGGGTGCCTCGCGATCGCCGGCATCCCGCCCTTCTCGGGCTTCTTCTCGAAGGACGAGATCCTCGCCACCGCGCTCGACGCCGGGCCGCTCGGCGTGGTGCTGGCGATCGTCGGCCTCGTGGGCGCCGGCCTGACCGCGTTCTACATGTTCCGCCTGCTCTTCCGGGCCTTCTGGGGCCCCGAGCCGCAGGGCGGCTACGCGCACGCCCCGCACGCGCCCTCGTGGGTGATGTCGGCGCCGGTGGTGGTGCTGGCGGTGCTCGCGGCCGTCGGCGGCCTGCTGCAGGTGCCCGGCGCCTGGCACCCGCTCGACGGCTGGCTCGAGCCGGCCCTGCTCGCCGACCCGGGCCTCGAGCCGAGCGTCACCGGCGAGGTCGTGGTGAGCGTGGTGAGCGTGCTGCTCGCCGCGGCCGGCATCGCCCTCGCCTGGTGGGTGTTCGTGGCCGACCCGGCGCGGCGCACCCGCCTGCTGCCGGCCCCGGCCCTGCGCGGCCTGCTGGCCGACCAGTACCGCTTCGACGAGGTCTTCGAGGAGGCCGTCGTGCAGCCCGGGCGCGACCTGGGCGACACGCTCACGCGCGACGTCGAGCGCGTCGGCGTGCAGGGCGCCGTGGAGGGCACGGTGCGCAGCCTGATCGGGACGGCCCGCGGGCTCTCCGTGCTGCAGAGCGGCCTCGTGCGCTCCTACGCCTTCGCGATGGTGGCGGGCGTCGCGGTGCTCGGCGCGGTGCTCGCGGTGGCGGTGCGCTGATGCCCTGGGTCTCCGCCATCGTCCTGCTGCCGCTCGTCGGCGCCCTGTCGCTGCTGGCCGTGCCGCCCGGCGGCGCCGGCGCGGTGCAGGCGCGCATCCACGCGCTGGTCGCCGCGCTCGGCACCCTCGTGCTCACGGTCGTCCTCGTCGTGGAGTTCGACCAGGACGTCGCCGGCCTGCAGCACATCGACCACGCCGGGTGGGCCGAGCAGGTCGGCCTGTCCTGGGACGTCGGCGTCGACGGCATCTCGCTGTGGCTGATCGTGCTCACCTCGGCGCTGTTCGCGCTCGGCGTCGGCGCGGCCTGCTGGCGCCTGCCGGAGCGCCCGCGCGGCTTCCTGGCGCTGCTGCTCCTGGCCGAGACCGGGCTGCTGGGCCTGTTCGCCGCCGGCCACCTGGTGCTCTTCTACGTCTTCTGGGAGGCGATGCTCGTCCCGTTCTTCTTCCTCATCGCCATGTGGGGCGGCGAGGGGCGGCGGCGGGCCACCGCGACCTTCGTGATCTACACGATGGTCGGCAGCCTCCTGATGCTGGTCGCGATCATCGCCACGGCGTTCGTCGCCCGCGACGCGACCGGGCAGTTCACCTTCCTCATCCGCGACCTCGAGGGCGTCGCGTTCACCGACACCCAGAGCACCTGGCTGTTCCTCGGCTTCGCGCTCGCCTTCGCCATCAAGCTGCCGCTGTGGCCGTTCCACGCCTGGCTGCCGCGCACCTACGTGGCCGCCCCGATCCTCGTGACCGCGCTGCTCGGCGCGGTGATGAGCAAGGCCGGCGTCTACGGCTTCATCCGCGTGGGCCTGCCGGTCTTCCCGGAGGGCGCCCACCGCCTCGCCGTGCCGCTGGGCGCGCTCGCGGTGGCGGGCATCGTCTACGGCTCGCTGCTCGCCTGGCGCGCGCCGACGATGCGCCTGCTGGTGGCCTACTCGAGCGTCGCCCACCTGGGGTTCATCGCCCTGGGGATCGTGGCCATCGACGTCCAGGCCTCGCAGGGCGCCGTGCTGCAGATGATCAACCACGGCGTGGTGGTGGCCGCCCTCTTCGGCGTGGTTGCGGTCATCAACCGCGTCGCGCCCGACGACCGCATGGACGGGCTCGGCGGCCTCGCCGCCGGCGCGCCGCGCCTGGCGGGCGTCTTCCTGATCGTGGCGATGGCCTCCCTGGCGATCCCGGGCTCCAACTCCTTCGCCGGCGAGTTCCTCATCCTGACCGGCGTCTTCCGCCAGCACGTCTGGCTGGCGGCCCTCGCCTGCCTCGGCATCGCCTACGCCGCCGTCTACATGCTGCGCATGTACCAGACCACGATGAACGGCCCGGTGCCCGGCGGCGCCGACGACGGGCGGCGCGCCGAGCTGCGCGGGCGCGACCTGGCGATCCTGCTCCCGCTGGTCGCGGCGATGCTGGTCATCGCGCTCTGGCCGCGGGGCATCGTGGACGCCACCACCCGCAGCATCGAGCGCGCCGTGGCGCCGGCCCAGGTGGCCGCCGGCCGCCCGGCCGACCAGATCCGGGCGACGCCGGCCCAGAACCCGCCGGCCGAGGCGCTGCCCCTGCCCGGCGACGAGGCGGAGGTGACCCCCTGAGCGCGCTGAACGTCGTCGCGGCGACCCCGGTCATGATCACCGCGGGCGCGGCCACGCTGGCCCTCGGCGCCGGACTGTGGCCCGGTCGCCTCGCGCGCCGCCACGGCCCCGCGCTCGTCGGCATGGCCGGCATCACCGCGGCGATCGTCATGTCGCTGCTGCTGTGGGGCGAGCGCCAGGACTCGCTCGGCGGCGGACTGCGGGCCGACCGCTTCAGCCTGCTGCTCAACATCCTCTTCCTGGCGGCCGCGGCCGTCACGATCCTGCTCGCCTGGCGCGAGCCGGCCGCAGTGGACCGGCGCGGGGAGTACGTCGGCCTGATCCTGATCTCGGCCACCGGCATGATGCTCGTGGCCGGCGCGGGCGACCTGATCATGATCTTCCTGGGCATCGAGATCCTCTCGGTGGCCCTGTACGTGCTCTGCGCGCTCGAGGTGTGGCGCGAGCGCTCGCTGGAGAGCGGCCTCAAGTACCTCATCGTCGGCAGCGTCGGGGCGGCGATCCTGCTCTACGGGCTCACCCTGCTGTTCGGCGCCACCGGCTCGATCCGGCTCGCCGACATCGGCCGCGAGCTCGAGGGGACCTCGTTCACCGGCGAGCCGCTGGTGCTGGCGGCGATGGTGCTGATCGCCGCGGGCCTCGCGTTCAAGGCCTCCGCCGTGCCGTTCCACATGTGGACGCCCGACGTCTACGAGGGCGCGCCGACGACCGTCACCGCCTTCATGTCGACCGCGGTCAAGGCCGCGGCCCTGGCGGCCTTCCTGCGCGTCTTCTCGGGCGTGATGCCCGACCTGCAGGACGACTGGTCGGTCGTGATCGCGGTCGTCGCCGTGGCGAGCATGGCGGTCGGCAACATCGCGGCGCTCGTGCAGTCGAACATGAAGCGCCTGCTCGCCTACTCGAGCATCGCCCAGGCCGGCTACCTGCTGATCGGCGTCGCCACGGGCGGCATCGCCGGCGCCGAGGCCACCCTCTACTACCTGCTCGCGTACGCGGCCATGACCCTCGCGGCCTTCGCCGTGGTCATCATCCGGGAGCGCGAGGTGGAGGACGGCGACACGGTGGCGGCGCTCACCGGCTACGGCCGCGCCCGTCCCGTGCTGGGCGTGGTGATGACCGTGGCCATGCTCTCGCTGGCCGGCTTCCCGCCGCTGTCCGGGTTCGTGGGCAAGTTCCTGCTGTTCGGCTCGGCCGTGGAGGCCGACCTGACCTGGCTGGCGATCGTCGGCGCCGTCGGCAGCATGATCAGCCTCGGCTACTACCTGCGGGTGGTCTGGGTGACCTGGGCGCCGCCCCTCGACGGGGCCGCGCGCCGGACGTTCGCCGTGCCGGGGCCGGTTGGCCTGGCCACAGTCGGCTCGGCGGTCGCGGTCATCGCGCTCACCCTGCTCGCTTCGCCGGTCCTGGACGCCTGCCGTGGCGCCGCGGAGGCCCTGCTCGCCCCGTAGCGGGCTGCGCGCCCCGCTCGCGGCCCTGCTGACCCTGGCGCTGTCCGCGCCGGCCGCGCTCGGCGCCGCCGGCGGCGGCAGCGGCGGCTTCGGTGGTGGTGGTGGTGGCGGCTTCGGCGGCGGTGGTGGCGGCTCGGGCGGCGGAGCGGAGTTCGGGCTCGGCGGCTACCTGGTGGCCGGCGGGGCGTTCGCGGTGCTGCTGCTGGTGGGCGCGGTGCAGGAGCGCCGCACGAAGACCTGGAGCCGGGCCTACGCGCGCACCCGCGACCGCGCCACCGCGGCGCGGCGCCGCGCGCGCCGCGAGGACGTCGAGCGCCGCTCGCTCGTGGCGGCCGAGGACGATCCCGTCTTCGCCGCCGACCGCGTGCGGGCGGAGGCCGCCGCCCTGTTCGCCGCGGTCCAGGCCGCGTGGGACCGAGACGACCGCGACGCGCTGGCGGCGATGGTGGGCGCGGACCTGATGGCCGAGTGGCGCCTGCGCCTGGAGGACTTCGCCGCGAAGGGCTGGCGCAACAGGGTCGGCGTGCGCGAGCACGAGGTGGAGTACGTCGGGATCACCAACCGCGCGGGCCAGGCCGAGGACCGGGTCGTCGTGCGCGTGTCGGCCGAGCTCGACGACGTGGTGGTCGACCGGGCCGGCCGGCGCATCCCCCACACCGGGAACCCCGCCGGCGAGACCCACCTCCGGGAGTACTGGACGCTCGGCCGGCGCGACGGCCGCTGGGTGCTGCTGTCGATCGAGCAGGACGCCGAGGGCGAGCACCACCTCGCCGCGCCGATCGAGGCCGACCCCAGCGAGGACCGCCGCATGACCGACCGCGAGCGGGTCGCCGCCGCCGTGGCGGACGCCGTGCCGGCCGGGGTCGGGCACGCGGACCTCGACGACGAGGGCGCGCGCTCGGCCCTCGCGAGGGCGCGCGACCTGTCGCTCGTCGACCAGCGGTTCGACCCGGACGTGATCGAGGCCACGGTCCGGCGCGGCGTCGCGGCATGGGCGGAGGCGGTGGACGGCGACGACGCCGCCTTCGCGCGCATCGCCCGGCCGGGCCTGCTCACCGACCTGCTCCACCCCACGGCGCCCGCGCCGGACGGACGCCTGGTGGTGCGCGCCCCCGAGGTGCTGTCGGTGACGCTGGTCGACGTCGACGCCGACGCGGTCCCGCCCACGGTCGCGGTGCGGATGCGGATCGAGGGCGTCCGCTACATCGAGGATCGCGCCACGCTCACCCTGATCGCCGGCTCGCGCGACCGGCGGGTGCGCTTCGACGGCACGTGGACGCTCGCGCTGGACGGGCCGGACGACGCGCCCTGGCGGATCGCCGCGGTGCGCGAGGCGCCGCCGCGGGGGGACGGTCCGGCCGCCTGACCCCCGGCGACACCGCCGCCGGCCCCGGTGGGCCGGCGGCGGATGCCGGACGTGGTGGCTAGATCAGGCCGACCGGCAGGCCGACCGGGAGGCTCCCGACGACGCCGGTCACCGTGCCGACCGGGTCCGCGAGGATGCCCGCGACCGTGCCGACCGGGTCGGCGAGGACCGCGAACGGGTCGACCGGCAGCGCCGGCAGGGCCGGCAGCGGCAGGCCGGCGGCCAGGCCGGTGGCCGTGCCGACGAGGCCCGTCACGGTGCCGACCGGGTCGGCGAGGACCGCGAACGGGTCGACCGGCAGCGCCGGCAGGGCCGGCAGCGGCAGGCCGGCGGCCAGGCCGGTGGCCGTGCCGACGAGGCCCGTCACGGTGCCGACCGGGTCGGCGAGGACCGCGAACGGGTCGACCGGCAGCGCCGGCAGGGCCGGCAGCGGCAGGCCGGCGGCCAGGCCGGTGGCCGTGCCGACGAGGCCCGTCACGGTGCCGACCGGGTCGGCGAGGACCGCGAACGGGTCGACCGGCAGCGCCGGCAGGGCCGGCAGCGGCAGGCCGGCGGCCAGGCCGGTCACGGTGCCGACCGGGTCCGCCAGCGTCCCGGTGACCGTCCCGACCGGGTCGGCGAGGACCGCGAGCGGGTCCACCGGCAGGGCCGGCAGCGGAAGGGTGCCGACGAGGCCGGTCACGGTGCCGACCGGGTCGGCCAGCGCCGCGAAGGGGTCCACCGGCAGGGCCGGCAGCTGGTCGACGAGGCCGATCGGCGCGTTGACGTTGAGCGGCAGCACCTGCGGCGCGATCGCCGGGGCGAGCGCGACCGGCAGCACCTGCGCGGTCGTCGCCGACTGCGAGCCGCCCGCCGCGCCGCCCTTGGCGCCGGCGCCCTGGCGGGTCGCGTTGTCGTTCACCGCGGTGGCCGGGGCCTCGGCGGTGTTGGACTGGTCGACCGAGCCGTTGTCGCCGGGGCTGAGCACCCGGACGGGCAGGTTGACGTTGACCGGCAGCACCTGCGGGGCGACCGCCGGGGCGACCGCGATCGGCAGCACCTGCGCCGTCGTCGCCGACTGCGAGCCGGCGCCGCCGGCGCCCTGCGAGGTGGTGTTGCTGTTGCCGGCCTCGGCGGGCGCCGCGGCCGTGTTCGACTGGGTCACGTCGCCGTTGTCACCCGGGCTCGCCACGCGCACCGGCGCGTTGACGTTGACCGGGAGCACCTGCGGGGCGACCGCCGGGGCGGCCGCGATCGGCAGGATTTGCGCCGTCGTCGCCGACTGCGAGGACGCCGGGGCGCCCTTCTTCGCGCCGCCGGCCGCCGCCTGGGACGTCTCGTTGCCGTTGGCCGCCGTGGCGGGCGCCTCGGCGGTGTTGGACTGGTCGACCGAGCCGTTGTCGCCGGGGCTGAGCACCCGGACGGGCAGGTTGACGTTGACCGGCAGCACCTGCGGGGCGACCGCCGGGGCGACCGCGATCGGCAGGACCTGCGCCGTCGTCGCCGACTGCGACGAGGCGCCGCCGGCCGACTGCGCCGTGCTGTTGGAGTTGCCGGCCGCCGCGGGGGCGGCGGCGGTGTTGCTCTGGCTGACCGCCGGGGCCGGCGGCGCGGGGGCATCGCCCTCGGCCATGGCCACGGCGGGTGCCAGGGTCAGGCAGAACGCGCTGACCCCGAGCGCCACGAGATGGCGTCGCATGTGATGGGTTCTCCTTCGATGAACGAACGGACAGAGCTCGCAGGGGGCGCGGCCCGCCGGTCGGCGGACGGCGCCCGGGGCGGCTAGCCCGGTCGTTCGAAGGCGCGGGACGGCGCTGCCGCGGGCCAGGGCCCGGTCGGCGGGCGCCGCACGGAGCGGCCCGCGGGCGGCCGCGGCGGCAGCACGGCCGCCAGCACGCCGGCGAGGAGCAGGAGCAGACCTGTGGAGGCGCCGGGCGCGGCGCCGGCCTGGGCCAGGGCGGCCGCGGGGGCGGGCGCGGGACGTGGCGGCGGGGCGGGCGCGCCTGAGGCCGCCTCGGCGCGCACGGCGCCCCCGGGCGCGGCCGCGGTCGCGCCGGGCGGCGCGGTCGCGGCGACGGCCGCCCGGGCGGCGGGCCCGGCGGTCGCGCCGAGGAGGCCTGGGGCTTCGGGGGCCGGGGCGGCGCCCGCGGGCGCGTCGGACGAGGGGGCCCACGAGGGACCGGCCGCGGCGCCGGCGGCGGCCGGGTCGGCGGCGGGCCCGCTCGGCGCCGCGGCGGCCGGCCCGGGGCCGGCCCCGGGCGCGCCCGGGGCCGGCGGGGACGAGGCGGAGGGCGCGAGGGGGACGCCGGCGACCGGCGGGACGACGTCGACGATGCGCAGCGCCGGCGAGAGGGTCGTGTCGAGCAGCCCGAGCAGCGGGCGCGTGAGCGCCGCCAGCCCGGGGCCATCCGGCGCGCCGCCCGCGGGGACCCCCAGGACCGGCGCCACGAGCGCCGTGACGGGTCGCGCCGCGGCGTCGGCCAGCCCCAGCACCGGCTCGAGCACCGGCCGCACGACCCGCGGCGCCGGCGAGGCCGGTGCCGGCCCGGACGCGGCCGGGGTCGGCGACGAGGGCGCGGGCGCCCGGAGCAGCGGTGCCGGCGACGGCCGCCGCGCCGGCGCGGGGGTGCGCGCGGCGTCGGGGACGGCGGCCGGCGCCGGCGAGGGCGCCGCGGGCTGCGGCGCCGCCCCGGCGGCCGCCGGGGCGGCGGGAGCCGGGACGGCGGGGGGCTCGGCCGGCTGGGCGGCGGCGGGGGCGGGCGACGGGGCCGCGCTCACGGCCACGATCGGGGCCTCCGGCTCGCCGACGGACACGCCGACCTCGACGCCGGCCACGACCGCGCCGATCTCGAGCGCGCTCGCCGAGGGGGCCGCGGCGAGGGCCGCGACGAGGGCGAGCACGAGCGCGAGCGGCCAGCGGCGCGCGGGATGCGTCCGGACGGGCACCTGCTCTTCCTACCACCGCGCCCCCCGACGAGGGGAGGGGGTCGCGGCCCTTCCAGCGCATTTTTACAATTCGCCGGTCAGTCGCCGGAGCGCCGCGCGCGCAGCGCGAGCTGCACGGCGGTGCCCGCGAGCACGAGCGCGAACCCGACCCGCAGGGCGCGCTCGGGCGCGGCGTCGGCGATGAGCGCGCCGGCCACCGCCGTGCCGACCGACACGAGGCCGATGGCGGTCGCGTCGCGCCAGCGCACGGTGCCCGCGCGCGTTTGGCGCCACGACCCCAGCACCGCCACCGGCACGATCGCGAGCAGGGAGGTGGCCTCGGCCTCGAGCTGCCCCAGGCCGAGCACCAGCGTGAGCGTGGGGACGAAGATGATGCCGCCGCCCACGCCGAAGAGGCCCGCGAGGGCCCCCGCGGCGGCGCCGAGCAGCACGACCAGGGCGGCGTCCAGCACGGTCAGCCGACCGCCAGCCGCACGGCGACGGCGAGCAGCAGCGCCGCGAAGGCGTACGTCAGCGCGCGGCTCGAGAGGCGCTCCTTGAGGGCGAGTCCGCCGAGCAGCCCGGCCATGGCGGGGACGCCGACGAGCGCCGCGGTGCCCCAGTGGACGTTGCCGAGCGCGCCGTGGGTGGCCGCGCCGACGGTCGCCGTGAAGATGATGGCCGCGAGCGAGGTCGCCGTCGCCGCCTTCGCGTCGTAGGCGAGCAGGCCGATGAGCAGCGGCACCATCACGATGCCGCCGCCCACGCCGAACAGCGAGGCGAACAGGCCCGCGGCGAGGCCGATCGTGGCGAGGGCCGGCAGGCGCGCGGCCGGGCCCGCCGGGGCGGTGCTAGGGTCGCGGCCCGTGGCCGCCCCCGATGCCCGCCTGGAGGAGGCGCTGTCCCCGGTCCGCGAGCGGCTGGACCGGGCCGCGATCCTCTGCGACCTGGACGGCACCCTCGCGCCCATCGTGGCCCGGCCCGAGCTCGCGCGGCTGCCCGACGGCGCGCGGGAGGCGCTCGCCCGCCTGCGCGACCGCGCGCTGCTGCTCGGATTCGTCAGCGGCCGCGGCCTCGCCGACCTGGAGCGGATCGTCGGCATGGAGGACTGCGCCTACGCCGGCAACCACGGCATGGAGCTGCACCGCCCCGGCGCGGAGCCCGAGCTCGCCGAGGGCGTCGCCGAGCACCTCGAGGCGATCGCGGAGTTCGTCGCCGCCTGGCCGGCCGAGCGGCTCGCGCCGGGCGACCTGCGCATGGAGCCGAAGGGCGCCACGCTGAGCGTCCACGCGCGCGGCGCGCGCGACCCCGAGGCGGCCCGGCTGCTGCTGGCGCAGGTGGCCTCCGAGGCGCTCGACCGCGGCCTGGTGCCCACGCCCGGCCGCGAGGTGCTCGAGGTGCGGCCGCCGGTGGCGGTCGACAAGGGCACCGCGGTGCGCGCCCTGCTGCGCGGCAGCGGGGCCAGGGCGGCCGTCTACATCGGCGACGACCGCACCGACGCCGACGCCTGGCGCGCCCTGCGGGCGATGCGGTCGGAGGGGGCGCTCGAGGTGGCGCTGGGCGTGGCCGTGGCGAGCGGCGAGGTGCCCCCTGCGGTGCGCGAGGCCGCCGACATCGAGGTGCCGGGGCCGCCCGGCGCGCTGCACGTCGTGCGCCGGCTGGGCGACTGAGCGCACGCGCCTACCGGCCGGCCGCGGCGATGCGCGCGGCGCGGACCGCGGCCAGGGCCTCCCAGCCCATGGCGTTGCCCACGTCGCGGGGCTGCGCGCCCGCCCGGCGCGCCACCAGCACGCCGAAGCGGACGTAGTCCAGGGCCTCCGGCGAGTGGGCGTCGGCGCCGATCGTGACGCGCGCGCCGGCGGCGAGCGCGACGCGGGCCATGTCGGCGTCCAGATCCAGCCGGCGCGGCTGGGCGTTGATCTCGAGGAACGTGCCGGTGCGCGCCGCGGCCTCCGCGACCCGCGCCACATCGACCGGTGCGTGGCCCCGCCGGCCGAGCATGCGCCCGGTGGGGTGGCCGATCGCGTCGACGTACGGGTGCTCGACCGCCGCGATCACCCGGGCGGTGATGCGCTCGGCGTCCTGGCCGAGCGCCGAGTGCATGCTCGCGGTGACCCAGTCGAAGCCGGCGAGCAGCTCGTCGTCGAAGTCGATGCGCCCGTCGGCGAGGATGTCGACCTCCGTCGCCCGCAGCACGGTGATGTCGTCATGACGGGCGTCGACCTCGCGGATCTCCTCCCACTGGCGCCGCACGCGGTCGGGGGTGAGGCCGCCGGCCATCGCCAGGCTGCGCGAGTGGTCGGCGATCGCGAGGTACTCGTAGCCGCGCGCCCGGGCGGCCTCGACCATGGCCGCCACCGAGACGGTCCCGTCGCTCCAGGTGGTGTGGCAGTGGAGCTCGCCGCGCAGGTCCTCCCGGGTGACCAGCCCGGGCAGCGGGCCGCGCGCGGCGGCTTCGATCTCGCCGGCGTCCTCGCGCAGCTCGGGGGGGACCGGGTGCAGGCCGAGCGCCGCGTAGACCCCATCCTCGTCGGCGTGCACGGCCACGCCGTCCGGGCCCGCGATGCCGTGCTGCGACACCGACAGGCCGCGCCGCACGGCGAGCTCGCGCAGGCGCACGTTGTGGGCCGCCGACCCGGTCGCGTGCTGCAGGAGGTTGCCGAACGAGGCCGGCGGCCCGGCCGCCAGCTCCACCCGCACGCCCGCCTGGGTCATCACGGCGACGCTCGCCTCGCCGCGGGCCAGCACGCGCAGCGTGGCCGGGTGGGCCGCCAGGGCGTCGAGCAGCGCGGCGGGCTCGCCGGCGGCGCCGACGAGGTCGATGTCGTGGGCCGACTCCCGCCCCCGGCGCAGGCTGCCGGCCACCTCCACCCGGGCGTCCGGGACGGCGGCGCGCAGGTCGCCGGCGATCTCGAGGGCGAGCGGCAGGGCCCGCCCCAGCGGGACGCGCTCGGCCGCCGCGTCGGAGTCGGATCGCGCCGCCAGCGCCTCGGCGACCCGCGCGACGGTCGCGGGGCCGAAGCCCGGCACGCCCGCCACGCGGCCGTCCGCGACCGCCGCCGCAAGGTCGTCGAGGTCGCGTACGCCGAGCTCCCCCCACAGCGCCACCGCGCGCTTGGGGCCGATGCCGTCGAGCGAGGCCACGGCCGCCAGGCCCTCGGGCACGCGCTCGCGGGCGGCGGCGAGCGCGGCGATCTCGCCCGTCTCGCACAGCTCGACGATCTTCGCCTGGAGGGTGGCGCCGATGTCCGGCAGGTCGTTGGCGCGGCCCTCGAGCGCCATGCGGGCCACCGACGCCGGGGTGGAGCGGATGCGCGCCGCGCCGCGCCGGTAGGCGAGCACGCGGTGGCGCACCGCCCCCTCCAGCTCGAGCAGGTCGCCGAGCAGCTGCAGGCGGGCGGCGATCTCGGCGTTGCTGGGCAGCTCGGCGGCCACGGGGGCAGTCTAGGCCCGTCGGGTGGAGGATCGTGGTCGCCGCCGGTGAACTGGGATCAGGCGCGTCGCTGCTAGGGTTTCGAGGGGTCTCGGGAGGTCCGCGTGCAGGTCTTGGGCTCGCGCCGGGGGGGCTGGGCCACCCTCGCGCTCGTCGTCGTGGCGGCCGTCGCCGCGGTGGCGTTCGCCGTCTGGCAGCTCGCCGAGCGGCCCTCGGTGGACGACCCGCTGCCCGGGCCGGGCAGCGCCGTGCCGGACCGGCGCCCCCGCATCGCGTTCGAGGTGCCCGGCGGCGCCCGCCTCGGCGACCTGCGCGTGACCCTCGACGGGCGCGACGTCACCGCCGACCTGCGCGGCCGCGACGGACGGGTCGAGTTCACCCCGCCCGCCCGCCTGGCGGAGGGGTCGCACGCGGTGGCCGTGCGGTTCTCGAGCGGCAACCTCTTCGCCCGCACCGTGCGCCGCGCGTGGAGCTTCGACGTCGACACCCGGCCCCCCGCGCTGGCCGTGGCCGCGCCCGAGCGTGGGGGCCTCGTCGCCCGCCGCGCGGTGCGGTTCGCCGGCCGCGCCGAGGCCGGCGCGCGGGTGAGCGTGGGCTTCCCCGGCGGCGAGGCGGCCGCCGCGGCCGGCGAGGACGGCCGCTGGAGGCTGGTCGCCCGGCTGCCCGAGGGGCGCGTGGCGACCACCGTCACGGCCACCGACGCCGCCGGCAACACCACCGAGCGCCGGCGCCGGGTGACGGTCGACACCACCGCCCCGGACCTCGCGCTGGCGGCGCCTGCCGCCGGCGAGCAGATCACCGCGACCGACGAGCCGGTGCTCACCGGCTCGGTCGCGTCCGACGACCCGAGCCTGCTGACGTACACCGCGTCCGTCAACGGCGCCGTCGTGGCGCGCGTGACGGGACGCGAGGCCGTCACCCCCGAGGAGATCGCCGCCGGCTACGGCGAGGTCTCGGGCACCACCCCCGCGCTCGAGATCGACGGCGCCCGCTTCGCGATGCCGGTCGGCACCCTGGCGCAGGGCCGCAACGCGATCACCGTGACCGTGCGCGACCGGGCGGGCAACCGGGCCCGCGCCACGCGGGTCGTGCACGTGGACAGCACCGAGGAGTTCGGCGCGGCCGACCTGGGGCGCCGCGCGCGCGGGGACGACGTCGTGGAGCTGCAGCGGCGGCTGCGCGAGGCGAAGGTCTACCCGAAGCGGGCGAAGCTGACCGGCGTGATCGACGCGGTCACCGCGAAGTCGATCAGCCGCTACCAGAAGCGCTACGGCCTGCCGCGCACCGGGGTCGCCGACGAGCGCACGCGCCGGGCGATGGTGGGCCGCATCGTGGTCAACCTGACCCAGCGCAAGCTGCGGCTGATCCGCCACGGCACGGTCGTGAAGACCTACCGCATCGCCGTCGGGCAGCCGGCCCACCCCACGCCGACCGGGGACTACGAGATCAACGACAAGCAGGTCGACCCGACCTGGTACCCGCCCGACTCGCCGTGGGCGGCCGAACTGTCGACCATCCCGCCGGGGCCCGGCAACCCGCTCGGCACCCGCTGGATCGGCACCACCGCGCCGGCGATCGGCATCCACGGCACGTACGCCGACTCGTCGATCGGCACCGCGGCCAGCCACGGCTGCATGCGGATGCACATCCCGGACGTGGAGGAGCTCTACGAGATGGTCACCCTCGGCATGCGGGTGTCGATCCGCCCGTGAGCGCCCCCGCGGGGATCGCGCCGGTGACCGGCGCCGACTGGGACGAGCGCGTGCTGGCCGGCGGGCGACCGGTGCTCGTCGACTTCTGGGCGCCGTGGTGCGCGCCCTGCGTCAAGCTCGAGCCCGCCGTCCGCGAGCTGGCCGAGCGCCACGCGGGGCGCCTGGACGTGGTCGCCTGCAACGTCGACGAGGAGCCGGGGGTGGCGGCGCGCTACGACGTCCTGTCGCTGCCGACCATCCTGCTGTTCGTCGCCGGCGAGCCGGTCGCGCGCCTGAGCGGCGCGGTGAAGCCTGGCAAGCTGCAGGGGGCCATCGCCGCACACCTGCCACCGACCGACTGAGGATCCATGCCCGCGATCTACTTCCGCCTCGGGAACGTCCAGCCCTTCGCCGACATGTCGGCCGAGCGGGTCGAGGACGGCGTCACCCTCGTCAAGGGCGACGGCAAGGTCGTCGGCCTGCGTCTCGACGAGCCCCGCAGGGTGCTCGACCTGCCGGGCATCATCGAGCGGCTGGGGCTCGACGAGGAGCGGGTCTGGTCGCGCCTGCGCGCCGACGACGACGTGATGCTCGGCGCGCGGGCCGCGACCTGGGGCGGCGGCGGGGCCTGAGCCGGGGGCGCTAGACGGCCGGCGCCGCCTCGCCCGCGCGCTCCAGGCGCAGGGCGAGCGGCTCGCCGTCGACCATCAGCTCCTCGTGGCGCAGCCCGGCGAAGGGCGCGCCGTGGGACACCGACAGGCTCGTGGCGAGCGTCTCGGCGGCGATCTCGTCGCGGTGGCGGTCGATGGCCTCGCGCACGAGCCCCGAGCCGTCGAGGTGCAGCGCGATGCGCTCCTCCACGCGCAGGCCGGCCGCGCGGCGGGCGCCCTGCACGGCGTGCACCACCTCGCGGGCCAGCGCCTCCAGGCGCAGGTCGTCGGTGATCGCGGTGGCGAGGCCCACGGCCAGCGCCGCGTCCTGGCCCACCGCGTAGCCCTCGCTGGGGCGCGCCTCGCGCAGCAGGTCGTCGGCGTCGAGCCGCTCGGCGACGCCGTCGAGCGTGATCTCGACCGGCTGGCCGGCGTCGAGCGCCCGCGCGGCCGCGGCCGGCTCGAGCGCGGCCACCGCCTCCGCGACGGCCGGCATGCGCTTGCCGAAGCGCGGCCCGAGGCGCCGGTAGTTGGGCTTGAGGCTCACCTCGACGAGCTCGCCGGGGTCGGTCACGAACCGCACGGCGCGCACGTTGAGCTCCTCGGCCACCAGGTCCACGAGCCCGCCGATGCGCTCGGCGAGCGCCGGGGCGCAGGCGACGACGGCCTCGGCGAGCGGCTGGCGCACCTTGAGCTTCGCCTCCGCCCGGGCGCCACGGCCCACCGCCACCGCCTCGCGGGCGGCGGCCATCGCCGCCTCGAGCGCCTCGTCGCGCCGGCCGCGCGGCGACGGCCAGTCGGCCAGGTGCACGCTCTCCGGCGCGTCCGGGTCGTGCGCGGCCACGAGGGTGCCGTGGAGCTCCTCCGCCACGAAGGGGCAGAACGGCGCCACCAGCAGCGCCAGGGTGGCCAGGCACTCGTGGAGGGTGGCGAACGCCGCGTCGCCGTCGGCGCGCGCGCCCGCGCCCGCGCCGCCGCCGCGGCCGCCCCAGAAGCGGCGCCGCTGGGTGCGCACGTACCAGTTGGAGAGGTCGTCGAGGAAGCCCTCGATCGCGCGGCCGGCGCCGGTGGCGTCGAAGCCGTCGAGGCGCTCCGTGACGGTCGCGACGGTCGCGTCCAGGCGGGACAGGATCCAGCGGTCCACCGGCCGCAGGTCGCCGGGGGCGGGCGGCGGCCCGCCGGGGGCCCAGCCGTCGGGCAGGCTCGCGTAGGTGACGAGGAACGAGTGCGTGTTCCAGAGCGTCAGCAGGAAGCGCCGCATCGCCTCGTCGACCGCCTCGAGGCTGAAGCGGAACGACTCCCACGGGCTCTGCGCCGTGAGCAGGTACCAGCGGAAGGCGTCGGCCCCCTGGCGGTCGAGCACGGTCCAGGGGTCGATCACGTTGCCCCGGCTCTTGCTCATCTTCTGGCCGTCGGCGTCGAGCATCAGGCCCAGGCAGACGACGTTGCGGTAGGCCGTGTCGTCGAACAGCAGCGCGGCCTCGGCGAGCAGCGAGTAGAACCAGCCGCGCGTCTGGTCGAGCGCCTCGCAGATGTAGTCGGCCGGGACGCGCTCGCCGATCTCGCCCCCCGTCGCGAACGGGTGGTGGTCCTGGGCGTAGGGCATCGCGCCGCTGTCGTACCAGACGTCGATCACCTCGGGCTCGCGGCGCATCTCGCCGCCGCACGAGCCGCAGCCGAGCACCACGTCGTCGACGAACGGGCGGTGCGGGTCGAACGGCTCGGGCAGCGGCGCGGCCGCCCGCTCGCGCAGCTCGGCGAAGGAGCCGATCGCCTCGACCTCGTCGCAGCCGCCGCAGCGCCACAGCGGCAGCGGGGTGCCCCAGTAGCGGTCGCGCGAGATCGCCCAGTCGACGTTGCCCTCCAGCCACTTGCCGAAGCGGCCGTCGCGCACCCGCTCGGGGTGCCACCCGATGCCCGCGTTGAGCTCGAGCATGCGGTCGCGCACCTCGGTGGTGCGGACGTACCAGGAGGGCTTGGCGTAGTAGATGAGCGGCGTGCCGCAGCGCCAGCAGTGCGGGTAGGCGTGGGTGAACGACTCGGCGCGCAGCAGCAGGCCGCGCGCGTCGAGGTCGGCGACCAGCTCGGGGTCGGCCTCCTTCACGCCCCGGCCCGCCCACGGCCCCACCACGTCGAGATAGCGGCCGTCGGGGCCGACGGGATTGGGCGCGTCGAGCCCGTGCTCGCGGCCGGTCGCCATGTCGTCCTCGCCGAAGGCGGGGGCGATGTGGACGATCCCCGTGCCGTCGTCCGTGGTGACGAAGCCGGCCGGCACCACGCGGTGGGCCCCCGGCACGAACGGGAAGGGCGGCGCGTACTCGCGCCCCACCAGCTCGGACGCCGGGAAGGTCCGCATCACCCGGGCGCCCTCGCCGAGCACCGCCTCCACGCGGGCCTCGGCCAGCACGAGCGTCTCGCCGTCGTGCTCGACCGCGGCGTAGACGACGTCGGGGTTGACCGCGGCCGCCTGGTTGGCCGGCAGCGTCCAGGGGGTCGTGGTCCAGACGAGCAGCGACTCGTCGGACCCCGCCAGCGGCAGCCGCACGAAGACCGACGGGTCCTCCACGTCCATGTAGCCGAGGGCCACCTCGTGGCTGGACAGCGCGGTGCCGCAGCGCGGGCAGTAGGGCACCACCTTGCCGCTGCGGTAGAGCCGGTTCTCGCGGAAGAGCCGCGCGAGGCTCCACCAGACGCTCTCGATGTAGTCGGTGTCCATCGTGCGGTAGGCGCGTCCCGTGTCCACCCAGAAGCCGATGCGCTCGGTGAGCCGCTCCCACTCGTCGACGTACGCCACCACCGACTCGCGGCACAGGGCGTTGAACTCCGCGATGCCGTAGGCCTCGATCTGCGGCTTGCCGGAGATGCCGAGCCGCTTCTCCACCTCCAGCTCGACCGGCAGGCCGTGGCAGTCCCAGCCGCCGCGACGGTCGACGAAGCGGCCGCGCATCGTCTGGAAGCGCGGGAAGATGTCCTTGAAGACGCGGGCGAGCACGTGGTGCGAGCCCGGGCGGCCGTTGGCGGTGGGCGGGCCCTCGAAGAAGCGCCACGGCTGGGCGCCGCGGCGGTTCTCGAGGCTGCGCTCGAACACGTTGCGCTCGCGCCAGAAGGCGAGCACGCGCCCCTCCATCTCGCCCCAGGCCGACGCCGGGGGCACCTCGCGCCAGCGGCCGCCGCTCATGCCGCCAGGGTGGAGACGCGCTCCAGGCGCTCGCGGACCTCGACGAAGTCCTCGAAGGGCAGGAAGGGGACGCCGTCCTCGGCCAGGTCGCGGGCGAGGTGGGCGCGGGCGAACACGACGTCGGCCATGGCGGCGCCGCAGCGGTCCGAGACGCCGTCGCCGATGTAGACCAGGCGCTCGCCGCGCCGCGCGTGCGCGCGCAGGTCGTGGCGCTTGCAGTGGCGGCCGCACTCGTCGCAGCGGTCGCCGCGGTCCGACCACACCAGCCGGCAGCCCTCGGGGGTGAAGACCGCCTCGTGGCTCTCGACGTGCAGGTGGCCGAGGCCCCAGTGCTCCAGGGCCGCCTCGATGACCGACCGGAAGCCGGACGAGAACACGATCAGCCGGTGGCCGCGCTCGTGGGCCCAGGCCACGAGCTCGGGGAAGCCGTCGCGCAGGCCGGCCTCGCGCAGCACGAGGTCGCGCACCTGCTCGGGCGTGGCCCGGACGGTGTCGAACTCCTCCTGCATCGCCTGCTCGAGGGTCACCTCGCCCGCGCGCAGGCGCGGCTCGATGGCCTGCCACAGGCCGCGCTCGCCGAAGGTCTCGACGATGAGGTGGAGCGTGTCGTGACGGGTGATCGTCCCGTCGAAATCGCACGCGATGAGCAGCATCTCCACCGGGCCGAGGGTACCAGAGGGCCCCGGGCCGGCCCCCGCCCTGCACTACGATCGCGACGTGTCCGCGCCCCGGCCGATCCTCATCCACGGCTCCGGCGGCGACCACCGCCTCTGGGCGGGCCTCAGCGCGCGCGTCGGCGGCTCGGTGGGGCTCGACCTGCCAGGGCACCCCGACGGCGCCCCGCGCGCCTCGCTCGCCGAGCTGGGCGCGGTCGTGGGCGGGGCGATCGCCTCCGTCCCTGGCCCCCGCGCGCTGGTCGGCCACTCGCTGGGCGGGGCCGTCGCCATGGAGGTCGCACGCACGCGGCCGGAGCTGGTGGACGGCCTCGTGCTGATCGCCACCGGGGCGCGCCTGCCGGTGCCCGACAGCGCGATGGAGCGGGCCGCGGCCGACTTCGCCGCCGAGCGCGAGCGCCTGATCGCCGGCTCGTTCGCCGACCCGGCGGGGCCCGGCGCCGCGGCCGCCCGGGCGGCGCTCGACGCCTGCGGCCCCGCCACGCTGCTCGCCGACTACCGGGCGTGCCGCAGCGTGGACCTCGCGGCCGCCCTGCCGTCGATCGGCGTCCCGGCCCTCGTGATCGTGGGCGACGACGACCCGTTCACCCCGCCGCGGTACGCGGAGGAGCTCGGCCGCGCCCTGCCGATGGCGCGCACGATGCTCATCCCCGGGGCGCGTCACACGCCCATGGGCGAGTTCGACGCGACGCTCGCGATGCTCGTCGCGGCGTTCCTGGCGCGGCTGGAGCTGACCCTGACCGGCGCGTGAGCGACCTTGCGCCGGTGGCGCTGATCGTCAACCCGGTGGCCACCCGCGCCGGTCGCGGCCTGCGCGGGCAGCTCGCGCGGGCGCTGGGACCGGCCGGCCTCGAGTGGGCGCTCACCACGCGCGGGCCCGGCGACGCCGGGCGCCTGGCGCGGCGGGTCGCCGACGAGGGGGCGCGGACGGTGGTCACCCTGGGCGGTGACGGCACGGCCGCGGACGCGGCCGGCGCCCTGGCGGGGGGCACGACCGCCCTCGCGCCGATGCCGGGCGGCAACGCCAACGTCTTCGCCCGGGCGATCGGCTGGCCCGCGCGGCCGGCGGACGCCGTGCCGCTGCTCGTCGCCGCGCTCGATGCGGGTCGGGTGCGCGCGGCGGCGCTGGGGCGCCTGCGCGCCGACGACCGGGACGTGGTGTTCACGATCAACGCGGGGATGGGCATCGACGCCGCAACCGTGGAGTGGATCGAGGCCCGCCCGCGGGCGAAGCGGCGGCTGCGCCAGGCGGGCTTCGCGGCCGGGGCGCTGGTGGCCGCGGCGCGCGCCCGCCACGAGCCGCGCCTGCGCGTCGCGGCCGACGGCGGCCCGCCGGTCGACGACGCGCTCGCCGTGCTCGTCGCCTGCGGCACGCCGTACACCTACCTGGGCCGGCGGCCGCTCGACCTGGCGCCCGGCGCGGCCTTCGACGGCCACCTGGGCTGGGTGGCGCTGACGCGGGCCCGGCCCGCCGACCTGGCCGCCGTGATGGGGCGCGCCGTGCGGGGGCGCGACCTGCCCCTCGGGGGCCCCGCGCTGCGCGGCGGCGCCGCCCACGCGGAGGTCGTCGTGCGCGCCGACGGGCCCGTCGCCGTGCAGGCCGACGGCGAGCCCCTGGGGCGCCACGCGGAGCTGCGCGTCACGCCCGGGCCCTCCCTGCGGGTGGTTGACCCGCGCGGCGGCGCGCGCCTCAAGTCGGACCCGCCGCGGCCGACCTGATCGGGGCGGGACGGGACCGTCCCGCGTGGAACGATCGGGCAAGGAGGCTCGCCGATGACGCAGGGACCCGCCCCCGCCGCCGCATTCCGGGGGTTCATGGCGCTGGTGCTGGACATGGTGCGGGTCGACCCGGACCGCCGGCCCACCGCAGAGATGCTCCGCTGGCACCGCGACCTCGCGGGCGCCGTCGGCGTCGCCCCGGGCCGGCCCGCGACCAACCAGGAGCTGCTCGACGGCGCCCTCCGCCTGAAGCGCGCCATCGACCGCACGGAACGCGCCCTGACGGCCGTGTAGGGCTCCGCCTGGACGTTGCCGGCGTCGAAGGACGGCGTTTGCTCGCTACGGGGCTCCGCCCCGGACGACGCGATCGAGCTCCGACGTGGTGGGAGACACGACCGCCGAAGGCGGGAGGGATCACCGGCCACGACGGCGCCGGGCACACCCCACGCGCACCACGGACGCTCACGTGCGTGCCCTTTCCGGCGCCCGCCCCGCCGAAGGCGGTGCGCCGGTCCGCAAATCGCCCCGGCCAGGGGCGATTTGCCGCGTGACCCGGCCCGAAAGAGGCCGGGTCCCCGCGTGAGGGGCACGGCGGTCGACACCGTGCCCAGCGCGAGCCGGCCCGCAGGGCCGGGTCCCGCCCGCGCCATGGATCGGCCCCAGCCGACCCGGTCCGTCGACGACCTCGTCACGCGGGGGCCGGGTCCCGCCCGCGCCATGGATCGGCCCCAGCCGGCCCGGTGCGTCGCCGCCCTCGTCACGGGACGGGCCGGGTCCCGCCCGCGCAGTGGATCGTCCCCCGCCGACCCCGTCCCCGGACGACCTCGCCGACGGACGCGCGCCCGCGCACAGGATCGGCCCCGGGCGACCCCGTCCGTCGCCGACCCTCCGAGGACGGCCCTTGACCACCACACCGCGCCGGCGCCGCGGCGCGGCGCCGATCGCTCAGCCCTGGGGGACGCCCTCCACGGCGGCGGCGACCTCGCGGTACGCGCCGATGCGGCGATAGCGGTCGCGGCGCTGGCGCTTGCGATCGGCGGGCGCGAGGGCGTGGAGCTCGCGCAACGACCGCGCGACGTACCCGCCGAGCAGCCGGGCGGCCTCGTCGTGGTCGCGGTGCGCGCCGCCGGCGGGCTCGGGGACCACGACGTCGGCGATGCCCCAGCGGTAGCAGTTGGCCGCGGTCGGCTGGAAGGCGGCGGCGGCGTCGCGCGCCCGCGCCGCGTCGCGCCACAGGATCGCCGCCCCGCCCTCGGGCGAGATCACCGAGTAGGTGGCGTTCTCGAGCATCATCACGCGGTCGGTCACGCCCAGGGCGAGCGCGCCGCCCGAGGAGCCCTCGCCGATCACCACCGCGATCGACGGCACGCGCAGGCGCAGCATCGTCTGCATGCTGCGCGCGATCGCGCCGCCCTGGCCGCGCTCCTCCGCCCCCGAGCCGGGGAACGCGCCCGGGGTGTCGATGAGCGTGATCACCGGCAGGTTGAGCTTGTCGGCCACGTCCATCACCCGCATCGCCTTGCGGTAGCCCTCGGGCCCCGGCATGCCGAAGTTGCGGTAGGTCCGCTCGGTGGTGTCGCGGCCCTTCTGGTGCCCGATCACGGCCACGGGGCCCATCTCGCCGCGCCCGATGCCGGCCACGATGGCCGGGTCGTCGCCGTAGAGGCGGTCGCCGTGGAGCTCCTCGAAGTCGGGGAACAGGCGGGTGATGTAGTCGAGCGGGTACGGCCGGTCCTGGTGGCGGGCGAGCTGGATGGTGTCCCAGATCGCCGAGCCGGTCTCGGGCGCCCCGCCGAGGCGGTGCGCGAGGCGGCGCACGAAGCGCCCGCCGCGCCGGGCGGCCACGCTCATCGGTCGTCCTCCTCGTCGGGGCGCCGTACGCGCGACACGAAGCGGCGCGACAGCTCCGGCAGGTTGCGCGCGACCGTCGCGGCGCGCTCCGCCTTCTCCTGCGCCCAGGTCACCGCCGGCGCGGGCGCCACGCCGCTCGGGCGCTCGAGGATGCCGAGCACCTTGCCGATGCGCCCGGCCAGCTCGCGCCGGTCGACGACCGCGTCGACCTGCCCGTTGGCGAGCTGGGTCTCGGCCCGGCCGAACTCGGGCGGCAGCTTCTCGCGGGTGGTCTGCTCGATGACGCGCGGGCCCGAGAAGGCGATGAGCGCCCCCGGCTCGGCGTAGGTGACGTCGCCGACCGAGGCGAACGAGGCCCACACGCCGCCCGTGGTCGGGTGTGCCAGCACCACGATCGTGGGCAGCTCGGCGTCGCGCAGCAGCTCGAAGCCGACGATCGTCTTGGCCATCTGCATCAGGGCGATCACGCCCTCCTGCATGCGGGCGCCGCCGGAGGCGGTCACGCACACGAGCGGCAGGCCGCGCTCCACGCAGCGGTCGCAGGCCCGGGCGAGCTTCTCGCCCACCACCGAGCCCATGCTGCCGCCGAGGTAGCCGAAGTCCATGACGGCCACCACGCAGGGGTGGTCGCGGACGGCGAGCTCGCCGACCACCAGGGCCTCGGTGGCGCCCGCCCGCTCGGCCTTGTCGACCCGGTCGGGGTAGGGCTCGAGGTCGACGAACTGGAGCGGGTCGCTCGCGCGCATCTCCGGCCACAGCTCGAGCCACGGCCGCCCCTCGGCGAGCTGGTCGAGCCGCTCGCGGGCGCCGACGGGGAAGTGGTGCCCGCACGTCGCGCAGACGCGCAGGTTGCGCTGCATCTCCTCCGCGCGCCAGTGGCTCTGGCAGCGGGGGCACGAGCGCTCGTCGGCGGGCAGCTTGCGCGGCCGCTCCTCGGGGCGGCGGCGGCGCAGCTTGTCGACCGACACCGTGATGGGACGCCTGGTCACGTGGCCCGCGATTATGTCAGGGGGCCGGCGTCGGCGACGAGCCACCGCTCGACGCTCTCACGGTAGGCCGGGACGATGCTGGCCGGCGTGCGGCCCTCGAGGATCATCCGCTCGGCCTCGTCGGGGTCGCGGCCGCGCAGCCGCAGCACGGCGTAGGTGACCATCGCCGACCGGCGCCGGCCCTGCTGGCAGTGGATGAGGACGCCGGAGGTGGGCTCCTCGTCGAGCACGGCGGCGGCGAAGCGGGCGGCGGGCGCCCAGAGCGCCGGCGGCTGGGGGCGCCCGTGGTCCCACATGGGCGCGTGCACCACCCGGTCGGCGCCGAACACGCGCCGCTCGGCCCAGAGGTCCTGCGAGATGCGGGTCTGCAGCTGGGCGCGGCAGTTGACCACGTGGGTCACGCCGAGCTCGGGCAGCCGGGCGACCGCGCCGCCCACCGGGACCGCGCCGATCGCGATCCGCTCGCCGGGGATCCACGAGAAGCCCTCCAGGCCGCGGCGCGGCCCGTAGACGCGCGTGCTCGCGCGGTTGAGGACCGCCCGCCAGCCGGGCAGCCGCCCTGGGGGCGCTGCGCCTACCGGTCCTCCACGCGGCCGAGCACCATGATCGCGTTGTGGCCGCCGAAGCCGAACGCGCTCGACACGGCGACGCGCACGTCGGCGCGGCGGGCCTCGTTGGCGACGTGGTCGACGCCCGCGCAGTCGGGGTCGAGGTCCTCGAGGTTGATCGTCGGCGGGATGATCCCCTCGCGCAGCACGAGGGCGGTCAGCGCGCCCTCGACCCCGCCGGCCGCGCCCAGGCAGTGGCCGTGCATCGACTTCGTCGAGGAGACCATCACCCGCCGGGCGACGTCCTCGCCCAGGGCGAGCTTCAGCGCCCGGATCTCGCTGGTGTCGCCCACCGGCGTCGAGGTGGCGTGCGCGTTGACGTAGTCGACCTGCGACGGCTCGACGCCGGCGTCGGCGAGCGCCATCGCGACCGCCGCGGCGGGCGCCCTGCCGGTGGGGTCCGGCTCGGTGAGGTGGTGGGCGTCGCCGGTGAGGCCGTAGCCGAGCACCTCGCAGATCGGCTCGGCGCCGCGCTCCAGCGCGTGCTCGAGTCGCTCGAGCACGACGATCGCGCCGGCCTCGCCCATCACGAAGCCGTCGCGGGCGCGGTCGAACGGCCGGCTGGCCCCCTCGGGGTCGTCGTTGCGCGTGGAGAGCGCCCGCATGGCGTTGAAGGCGGCGATGCCCACCCGGGTGACGCTGGCCTCGGTGCCGCCCGCGAGCATCACGTCGGCGCGCCCGGCGCGGATGGCGTCGGTGGCATCGCCGAGCGCGTGGTTGCCCGAGGCGCACGCGGTGGTGACGCACGACAGCGGCCCCTGCAGGCCGAGCTCCATCGACACCTGCGCGGCGGCCATGTTGGCGATCACGGCCGGGATGAAGAACGGCGACACCCGGTCGGCGCCGCGCTCCTCGGCGAGCAGCGTCTGCTGCACGAACGTGTGCAGGCCGCCGATGCCGCTGCCCACCACCGCACCCGCGCGCGGGGCCGCTGTGGACGAGATGGCGAGCCCCGCGTCCTCCAGGGCGAGCCGCCCCGCGGCCACCGCCAGGTGGGCGAAGCGGTCCATGCGGCGGGCCACCTTGCGGTCCATGAAGTCGACCGGGTCGAAGCCGGTCACCTCGCAGGCGATCTTCGTGGGCGTGTCGACCGGGTCGTAGCACGTGATCGGGCCGGCGCCGCTGCGCCCGGCGATCGCGGCCTCCCAGTTCTCGCGCCAGCCGATGCCGAGGGAGGTGACCATCCCCAGGCCGGTGACCACCACGCGCGGGCGGTCGCTCATGCCATCGCCAGCCCGCCGTCGACCGACAGGACGGCCCCGGTCACGAAGGCGGCGGCCGGGGAGCAGAGGAAGGCGACCGCGCCGGCGACGTCCTCGGGCGTGCCGAGGCGGCCGAGCGGCGTCGATGCGAGCAGGCCGGCGCGCTGCTCGTCGGAGAGCTCGGCCGTCATGTCGGTGGCGATGTAGCCCGGCGCGACCGCGTTGACCCGCACGCCGCGCCCGCCGGCCTCGCGCGCGAGGGCCCGCACCATGCCGATCAGGCCCGCCTTCGCCGCGGCGTAGTTGGCCTGGCCGGGGTTGCCCGTCAGGCCCACCACCGACGAGACCGCCACGATGCTGCCGGCCCGGCGGCGCAGCATGCCGCGCAGCGCGGGGCGCGCCGTGAAGAAGGCGCCGCTCAGGTTGGTGTCGATGACCGCGTTCCAGTCCTCGGCGCTCATCCGCACGGCGAGGCCGTCGCGGGTGATGCCGGCGTTCAGCACGAGGGCGTCGAGCGGCCCGAGGGCCTCCTCGGCGGCCTCGACCATCGCCCCCGCCTGGGCCTCGTCGGCGACGTCGGCGGCGTGGGTCGAGGCCCGCCGGCCGGCCGCCTCGACGGCGGCGGCGGTCGCCGCGGCGCCGTCGGCGTCGCGGGCGTACCCCACCGCCACGTCGTAGCCGGCCTCCGCCAGCGCGCGGGCGCACGCGGCGCCGATCCCACGGCTCGCGCCGGTCACCAGGGCAACGGGCATCTACACCACCGTCAGCTTGTCGAGGTCGGCCGGCTCGCCCACCTGGGCGGTCGGCAGGTCACGGCGCACGCGGCGCACGAGGCCGGAGAGCACCCGGCCGGGGCCCAGCTCCACGAAGCGGTCCGCGCCCAGCTCGAGCGCGGCCTCGACCGCGTGGCCGAACCGCACCGGCGAGGTGAGCTGGTCGAGCAGCACCCCGCGCATGCGCTCGGGGGGCTCGACGAGGCAGGTCGTCGTCGAGAGGAAGGGCGGGTCGGCCGGCGCCGGGGCCCAGGCCTCGAGGGCGGGGCGCAGCCGCTCGGCGGCGGGCGCGATGAGCGGCGAGTGGAAGGCCCCGTCCACCACGAGCCGCGTGGCGCGCACGCCGCGCGCCTCGGCGAGCTCCACCAGGCGGTCGATGCCCGCGCTCGTGCCCGAGACCACGACCTGCCCGGGGCAGTTGTAGTTGGCCGGCCAGGCCTCGCCGGCCTCGGCGGCGAGCGCCTCGGCCTCGTCGTCGGCGGGCCCGAGCAGCGCGGCCATCGCGCCGGGCGACTCCTGGGCGGCGGCCCGCATGGCGGCGCCGCGCTCGGCGACCGTCCGCAGGGCCTCCGCGTAGCCCATCGCGCCGCAGGCGACGAGCGCCGAGTACTCGCCCAGCGAGTGGCCCATCACCAGCCCCGGCCGCAGCCCGGCCTCCTGCGCCACCCGGAAGGCGGCCACCGACGCGGCCACGAGCGCGGGCTGGCAGACGTCGGTCGCCGTCAGTCGCTCGATGGGGCCGGCGAAGCAGACCTCCGAGATGGCGTAGCCGAGCGTGTCGTCGGCCTCCTCGAACGTGCGCCGGGCGACCTCGTGGGCCTCGGCGAGCGCCTTGCCCATGCCGACCGCCTGGGCGCCCTGGCCCGGGAACATGGCGACGGTCACGCCCACTGGTGCTCCTCTCCGAGCGGCTCGTAACGGACCACGGACGATGCCCACGTGAGCCCGCCCCCGAACCCGACCAGCAGCAGCATGTCGCCCGGCGACAGGCGGCCGGCGTCGCGCGCCTGCGCCAGCGCCATGGGGATGGACGCCGACGACGTGTTGCCGAACAGCTCCAGGTTGTTGAAGAGCCGCTCGGGAGGGATGCCGAGGCGCTCGGCGGCGTGGTCCATGATGCGCGAGTTGGCCTGGTGGGCCACCACCAGGTCGATGTCGGCGATGCCCATCGACAGGCCGTCCAGCAGCCGCTGCGCCGACTCGACCATCACGCGGGTGGCGAAGCGGAAGACCGCGGGTCCGTCCATGCGGATGCACGCGTCGGCCGGCGCGCCGCCGGCCGCCGCCAGGCGCCGGTCGCCGCCCACGGGCAGCACGAGCTGGTCGGCCCCTGAGCCGTCCGCCCCCAGGTCGAAGGCGAGGAAGCCCGTGGTCGTCTCCGCGTCGCCCGCCGTGACGAGCGCCCCGCCCGCGCCGTCGGCGAACAGGATGCAGGTGGCGCGGTCGTCGTGGTCGGTGACCCGCGAGAGCACCTCCGAGCCCACGACGAGCACGTTGCCCGCCATGCCCGCCTCAACGAGCGCCGTGGCCTGGGCCAGGGCGTAGACGAAGCCCGAGCAGGCGGCCGACAGGTCGTAGGCGGCCGCCCGCCGCGCGCCGATCCGGTCGGCGACGATCGCCGCCGTGGCCGGGAAGAGGGCGTCGGGGGTCGCCGTCGGCACGATCACCATGTCGACCTCGGCGGACGGCAGGCCCGCGCTCGCAAGCACCCGCTCGGCGGCGACCGCCGCCATGTCGGCCGTGGTCTCGTCGGGCGCCGCGTAGCGCCGCTCGCGGATGCCGGTGCGCGTGCGGATCCACTCGTCGGTGGTGTCGACACGCCGCTCGATCTCGGCGTTGGTCACCACCCGCGCGGGCGCGTAGCCGCCGAGCGCCGCCAGGCGGGCGCGTCGGCGGGGGGCGCTGCGGTCGGGCGTCACGCCCCGGCGCCCTCGGCGTCGACCAGCGCGAACGAGAGCTCGGTCTGACAGGCGGTCACGCCCTCGACGGACGCCGTGCCCTCGCCGGAGCCGAGCATGCCGCGGCGGCGGGTGAGCCGGGTCTCCAGCACGAGGTCCTCGCCGGGCCGCACGACCCGGCGGAAGCGGGCCTTGCCGATGCCGGCGAAGAGGGCGAGCTTGCCCGCCGTGCCGGGCTCGGCCAGCGCCGCCAGGGCCCCGGTCTGGGCCAGCGCCTCGACGATCAGCACGCCGGGCAGGATCGGGTTGCCCGGGAAGTGGCCGGCGAAGAAGGCGGCCTCCGGGTCCACGCGCCAGCGCGCCCGCGCGGACTCCCCCGGCGCCAGATCGAGGATCTCGTCGACGAAGAGGAAGGGCGGGCGGTGCGGAAGGAGATCCGTCGGTGCCGGAAGGCGCGCGTCCACGGTCGGCGGGATCGTAGCCCATCGCCGCCCGCGCGGATCCCGGCGGGCGGCCGGGCCGCTGCTATCGTCGCCGCACCGGCATGCGCCCCGCCCTCGCCCTCCTCGCCGCGCTCGTCGCCCTCCTCGCGGCCGCGCACGGGGCCGTGGCGCAGGACACGCCGGCGCCCGTGCGGGTGATCGAGCTGGACGGGGGCATCGACCCCGTCTCGGCGCGCTGGGTGGAAGACCGCCTGGACGCGGCGCGCGACGACGGCGCCGCCGCCGTGGTGATCCGCATGGACACCCCGGGCGGCCTGGTGTCGTCGATGCGCGACATCGTGGCGGCGATGGAGCGCTCGCCGCTGCCGGTGGCCGTCTGGGTGGGTCCGGCGGGGTCGCGCGCGGGCTCGGCGGGCGCCTTCATCAGCGCCGCCGCCGCCCACCTGGGCATGGCGCCGGGCACCAACATCGGCTCCGCCACGCCGATCGGCAGCGGCGGGGAGGACCTCGACGCGAAGGTGCGCAACGACGCGGCGGCCTCCATCGCGGCGCTCGCCGAGGCCCGCGGGCGCGACCCGGCGCCGTTCCGCGCGATGGTGGTGGACGCACTCAACCTGACCGCGCGCGAGGCGCTCGAGCGCGAGGTGGCCGAGACCGTGCAGCCGGACCTCGGCTCGTTCGTCGCCTGGCTCGACGGCCGGCCGGGACCGGACGGGCCGATCCGCACGGCGGGCGCGCCCGTGGAGGCCGAGTCGATGCCGTGGCACCTGCGCCTGCTCGAGGCGCTGATCGACCCCAACCTGGTGTTCCTGCTGCTGCTGCTGGGCCTGGCCGGGATCGGCTTCGAGCTCTACAACCCGGGCGCGATCGTGCCCGGCGTGGTGGGCGCGATCAGCCTGCTGCTGGCGCTGGCCGGCCTGACCGTGCTGCCGGTCGACTGGGTCGGCATCGCCCTCATCGCGCTCGGCGTCGGCCTGTTCGTGGCCGAGACCCAGGTCGGCGGGTTCGGCGCGCTCGCCGCCGGCGGGGTCGTGGCCCTGGGCCTGGGCGGGGCGTTCCTGTTCGACTCCGACGACCCGGCGCTCGTCTCGTCGCCGTGGATCGTCGGCCTGATGGCGGCCGTGGTGGGGGCGGGCTTCCTCGGCGCGGCCCGGCTGGTGCTGCGGGCCCGGCGCCGGCCGGCCGCCACGGGCGGGGCGGAGCTGGTGGGCGAGATGGGCGTGGCGCGTGGTGCGATCGGCCCGGACGGGGGCCGCGTGAGCGTGAACGGCGAGATCTGGAGCGCGCGGACGGCCGACGGCTCACGGCTGCCGGCGGGCGCGCCCGTGCGGGTCGTTAGCATCCAGCCGGACGACCTGACCGTGACCGTCGAACCCGGAGAGGGGTGATCGCGTGGCCGCTGCCTATGCAGTGATCGTGATCCTGATCATCGGCCTGCTGTTCCTGTTCTCGGCCGTGAAGGTCGCGCGCGAGTACGAGCGCGGCGTGGTCTTCCGCCTGGGCCGGCTGATCGGGATCAAAGGCCCGGGACTCTTCATCCTGATCCCGTTCATCGACAAGGCCGTGAAGGTCGACCTGCGCACGATCACGCTCAACGTGCCGCCGCAGGAGGTGATCACGAAGGACAACGTCACCGTGAAGGTCAACGCGGTGGCCTACTTCCGCGTGGTGGACGCGTCGAAGGCGATCGTGCAGGTGGAGAACTACCTCGTCGCCACCTCCCAGATCGCCCAGACCACGCTGCGCAGCGTGCTGGGCCAGGTCGACCTCGACCAGCTCCTCTCCGAGCGCGACCAGATCAACGACCGCCTGCAGACGATCATCGACGAGCAGACCCACCCCTGGGGCGTGAAGGTGTCGGTGGTCGAGGTGAAGGACGTCGAGCTGCCCCAGCAGATGCAGCGGGCGCTCGCCCGCCAGGCCGAGGCCGAGCGCGAGCGGCGCGCCAAGATCATCGCCGCCGACGGCGAGTTCGAGGCCTCGGAGAAGCTCTCCCAGGCCGCCGCCGTGATCAGCAGCAGCGCCGGCGCCCTGCAGCTGCGCTACCTGCAGACGATGAACGAGATCGGCACCAACGAGCGCACCACCACGTTGATCCTGCCGTTCCCGATGGAGATGCTGGACATGTTCTCGGGGGCCGCGGGTCGGAGCGGCTCCGGCAACGGCGCCGGCTCGGCGGGGGTCTAGGCCGCCGGCGGACGGGGAACGGGGGGAACCGATGCGCGCGATCTGGAACGGCTTCATCTCGTTCGGGCTGGTCACGATCCCGGTGTCGGTCGGGCTCGCCCAGCAGCGCAACGACGTCAGCTTCCGGACGCTGTCGCGCGCGACCAACCAGCCGGTCAAGCAGAAGCGCTGGGACCCCGCCCGCGACGCCGAGGTGGGCCCCGACGACACGGTCAAGGGCTGGGAGGTGTCGAAGGGCCAGTACCTGCCGGTGGAGGACGAGGAGCTCGAGCGCTTCGCCGCCCAGCAGGAGAAGACGATCCGCATCCTCCAGTTCGTCGACATCGCCGAGGTCGACCCGGTCTACTTCGAGAAGGCCTACTGGCTCGAGCCCCAGGAGCGCGCCGAGCGCCCGTACGCGCTGCTGACCCGGGCGATGGAGGAGTCGGGCCGCGCGGCGGTCGGGCGCTTCGTGCTCTCCACGAAGGAGCACCTGGTGCTGCTGCGCGCGGCCGACGGCATGCTCGCGCTGCAGACGCTCTACTACCCCGAGGACGTGCGCGTGCGCGAGCAGCGCGAGATCCGCGACCGCCTGCAGGGCGTGGACGTCTCCGACGAGGAGCTCGGCATGGCCCAGCAGCTCGTCGCCGGGCTCACGAAGCCGTTCGCGCCCGAGGAGTACCCCAACGAGACGCGCGCGGCGCTGCTCGACTACCTGCAGGCCAAGGCGGCCGGCCAGGAGCTGGCGGCGCCCGAGCAGGCGGAGCAGCCCGCGCCGGTGATCGACCTGATGGCCGCCCTCAAGGCCAGCCTCGAGGCGAGCGGCGCGTCGGCGGGCGGCGGCGACGCGGCCGGGGAGGGCGACGGCGACCCCGGCGAGGCGGCCGAGGGCGCCGAGGAGGCCCGCAAGGCCTCCTGACGCCCGCCGGGGTCAGCCCGGGGCGACCGGCCGGGTGATCCCGGCCACCGCGTAGGCGTCGGCCTCGTCGAGCGTCTCGCGCTCGAGCAGCGCCCGGGCCAGCGCCTCCAGGCGGTCGCGGTGCTCCACGAGCTGGCGCACGGCCTCGTCCTCGCACTCCTCCACGATGCGGCGCACCTCCGCGTCGATCAGCTCCTGGGTGCGGGGCGACACCGTGCCGGGCGAGCCCGGGAACAGCATGGGCTGGTCGTCGGGGCCCGGCAGCACCGACACCGGCCCGACCGCCTCCGACATGCCCCAGCGGCCCACCATGCGGCGGGCGATGTTGGTGACCTGCTCGAGGTCGGACTCGGCCCCGGTGGTGATGTCGCCGAACACGACGCGCTCAGCGGCGCGCCCCCCGAGGGCGCCGATGATGCGCCCCCGCAGGTACTCGGCGCCGTAGCCGTAGCGGTCGGCGTCGGGCGCCTGGAAGGTCACGCCGAGCGCCCGGCCCCGGGGCACGATCGAGATCTTGCGCACCGGGTCGGCGCCGGGCTGCAGCATGCCGAGCAGCGCGTGGCCGCTCTCGTGGTAGGCCGTGCGCTCGCGCTCGGCGGGGGAGATCATGATCCGCCGCTCGGCGCCCAGCACGATGCGCTCGAGGGCGTCGGTGAAGTCGCCGGCCCGCACCCGCTCGTGCTCGCGCCGGGCCGCGGTGAGCGCCGCCTCGTTGATCAGGTTGCGCAGGTCGGCGCCGACCATCCCCGGCGTCGACTGGGCCAGCTGCTCCACGCTGACGTCGTCGGCCAGCGGCACGCCGCGCAGGTGCACGCGCAGGATGGCGGCCCGGCCGTCGCGGTCGGGCGGGTTGACCACCACCCGGCGGTCGAAGCGGCCCGGCCGCAGCAGGGCCTGGTCGAGGATCTCGGCGCGGTTGGTGGCGGCGAGCACGATGACGCCCTCCGAGCCGCTGAAG
Organism: Miltoncostaea marina; assembly: GCF_018141525.1. Classification (GTDB taxonomy): domain Bacteria; phylum Actinomycetota; class Thermoleophilia; order Miltoncostaeales; family Miltoncostaeaceae; genus Miltoncostaea; species Miltoncostaea marina. The sequence continues at coordinate 10,594 of NZ_CP064655.1, read as the reverse complement.
CCGTCCATCTCGGTGAGGATCTGGTTGAGCGTCTGCTCGCGCTCGTCGTTGCCGCCGATCGACGCCGACCCGCCGCGCGCCCTGCCGATCGCGTCGAGCTCGTCGATGAAGATGATCGCCGGGGCGGCCGCCTTCGCCTGGGCGAACAGGTCGCGCACCCGGCTGGCGCCGACGCCCACGATCATCTCGACGAACTCGGAGGCCGACAGCGAGAAGAACGGCACGTCGGCCTCGCCGGCGACCGCGCGGGCGAGCAGCGTCTTGCCGGTGCCGGGCGGGCCCGAGAGCAGCACGCCGCGGGGGATGCCGGCCCCGAGGCGCCGGTAGCGGTCGGGGTTCTTCAGGAAGTCGACGATCTCGACGAGCTCGTCCTCGGCCTCGTCGATGCCCGCGACGTCCTCGAAGGTGACCCGCTGGGCCGTGGCGTCGTAGCGCTTGGCCCGGGAGCGGCCGAGCCCGGACAGCGCGCCGCCCGCCCCGCCGGCCGCGCGGCGCATGAGCCACACGAACAGCGCCACGATCAGGATGACCGGGCCGAACGACAGCAGCAGGGTCCACAGCAGCGAGCGGCCCTCCTCGACCGGCCGCGCGTTGACCTCGACGTCGCGGTCGATGAGCAGCTGCATCAGCTCGTCGTCGGCGAACGCCGGCCGCTCGGTCGCGAACTCGGTGTCCGAGGAGTCGGAGCCCTGCGGGTACGTCACCTCGCGCTTGAAGACGCCCTGGATGGTGTCGCCGCGCGAGGTGACCTCGGCGACGTTGCCGGCGGTCACCTGCTCCCGGAAGAGCGTGTACGGCACGTCGAGCCGCTCCGGCTCGCCCGGGAACTGCGAGACGATGAACCAGTTGAGCGCGAAGAGCGCGAGCAGGATCCACCAGAAGCGCATCCCGCCGGGCATGCGGCCCATCGGCCCCGCGCGCGCCGGCGGCTCCGGCGGGTCGGCCCCCTCCACCCGCCACTGCGGCCCGCGGCGCTCCCCCGGGGAGGCGCCGCGGCGCGGGGCGGGCGGGGCGGCCTCGGCCACGTCAGCCGCCGGCGCCGCCGTCCGGGCCGTCGGGCAGCACGTCGCCGAGCGGGCCCAGCGCGGCCTCGTCGACCAGCGGCGGGCCGCTGCCGTCGGGGCCGCCGCCGCCGGCGTCCTCGCCGTTGGGCTCGACCACCGAGGCCACGCCGCTCACCCGGTCGTCCTCGGGCAGGTTCATCAGCCGCACGCCCTCCGTGGAGCGGCCGGTGCGCCGCACGGTGCCGGCCTGGATGCGGATCACCTGGCCGTTCTGGGAGATGAGCAGCAGCTCGTGGCCCTCGCGCACCGGGCGGGCGGTGACGAGCTCGCCCTTGCGGTCGCTGACCTTGATCGTGCGCACGCCCTTCGTGGGGCGGCCCTTCGTCGGGTACTCGGGCATCGGCGTGCGCTTGCCGTAGCCGTAGCCGGTCACGACCAGCAGGTCCTCGTCGTCGCGCGCCACGCAGATCGCCAGCACGCGGTCGTCGCCGTCGAGGTTCATCGCGCGCACGCCGCGCGTGTCGCGGCCCATCGGGCGCACCTGCGACTCGTGGAAGCGGGCCGCCTGGCCGCGCGCCGACACGACCAGGAGGTCCTCGTCGCCGTCGGTGAGCTGCACGCCGACCAGCTCGTCGTCGCCCTGGAGCTGGATCGCGGTCAGGCCGCGCTCGCGCAGCACCGTGTCGTACTGGCGCAGCTCGGTCTTCTTGACCATGCCGTCGCGGGTGGCCAGCACGAGGTAGCGGCCCTCGCCGTAGTCGCGGGTGGCGAAGACGGCCCGCACCTCCTCGCCCGGCTGCAGGGCCAGGACGTTGGCGATGTGCCGCCCGCGCGAGTCGCGCGAGCCCTGCGGCAGCTCGTGCACCTTCTGCCGGTACACCTTGCCGGTGCTGGTGAAGAACAGCAGGTAGTGGTGGGTCGAGGCGATGAAGAGGTGCTCGATGTAGTCGTCGTCCTTCAGCTTCGCCCCGCGCAGCCCCTTGCCGCCGCGGCCCTGCGCCCGGTAGGTCGTGACCGGCAGCCGCTTGAGGTAGCCGGCGTTGGAGATGGAGATGACCATCTCCTCCTCGGCGATGAGGTCCTCGAGGTCGATGTCGCCCTCGCCCGGGACGATCTCCGTGCGGCGCTCGTCGGCGAAGCGGCCCCGGATCTCGAGCAGCTCCTCGCGGATGAGGGCGTACACCCGGCGCTCGTCGCCGAGGATCGCGCGCAGCTCCGCGATGCGCTTCTGCAGCTCGTCGTACTCGGCCTGGATCTTGCCGGCCTCCAGCTGGGTGAGGCGCTGCAGGCGCAGGTCGAGGATCGCCCGCGCCTGGATCTCGGTGAGGTCGAAGCGGGTCATGAGGCCGGTGCGGGCGGTCTCGGGGTCGGCCGCCGCGCGGATGAGGGCGATGACCTCGTCGAGGTATCCGAGCGCCTTGAGCAGGCCCTCCAGGATGTGGGCCCGTGCCTCGGCGCGCGCCAGCCGGTAGCGCGAGCGGCGGGTGACCACCTCCTTCTGGTGGTCGAGGTAGTGCCGGATGATCTCCTTCAGGCCCAGCGTGCGCGGCACGCCGTCGACCAGGGCGATCGCGTTGACGCCGAACGTCGTCTGCACGGCGGTGTGCTTGTAGAGCTTGTTGAGCACGACCATCGGCACGGCGTCGCGCCGCAGCTCGATCACCACGCGCACGCCGTCGCGGCCGCTCTCGTCGCGCAGGTCCGCGATCTCGGGGATGACCTTGTCGTTGGCGAGGTCGGCCATCTTGCGGATGAGCTCGGCCTTGTTGACCTGGTAGGGCAGCTCGGTGAAGACGATCGCGTTGCGGCCGTGCTTGAGCGGCTCGTTGTGGGCCCGCCCGCGCACGACCACGCGGCCGCGGCCGGTGCGGTAGGCGTCGACCACGCCGGCGCGGCCGACGATGATGCCGCCGGTCGGGAAGTCGGGGGCCTTGATGTGGCGCATGAGGCCCTCGACCTCGATGTCCGGGTCGTCGATGGTGGCGACCACGGCGTCGATCGTCTCGCCCACGTTGTGCGGCGGGATGTTGGTGGCCATGCCCACCGCGATGCCCGAGCTGCCGTTGATCAGCAGGTTCGGCACCCGCGAGGGCAGCACCACCGGCTCGGTGCGCCGGTCGTCGTAGGTCGGCGCGTCGTCGACCGTGTCCTCGTCGATGTCGCGCAGCATCTCCACGGCCATGCGCGACAGGCGCGCCTCCGTGTAGCGCATCGCGGCGGCCGCGAACTCGGACGAGCCGAAGTTGCCCTGGCCGTCGACCAACGGGTAGCGCGAGGCGAAGTCCTGGGCCAGCCGCACGAGCGTGTCGTAGATCGCCGAGTCGCCGTGGGGGTGGAACTCGCCCATCACGCGGCCGACGATGTTCGCGCTCTTCACGTAGGGCCGGTCGGGCTGCAGGCCCATGTCGTGCATGGCGTAGAGCACGCGCCGGTGCACCGGCTTGAGCCCGTCGCGCACGTCCGGCAGGGCGCGGCCCACGATCACGCTCATCGCGTAGTCGAGGTAGGACGTGCTCATCTCGCGCTCGAGCTCGCGAGGCTCGATGCGCCCGTGGCGGTCGATTGCCACTAGTCGCGGCTCCTAGACGTCGAGGTTGCTGACGCTGCGGGCGTTGTCCTCGATGAAGGCGCGGCGCGGCTCCACCTTGTCGCCCATCAGCTTCGCGAAGAGCTCGCCGAGCGTGAACTCGTCCTCCATCGTCACCCGCTGGAGGACGCGCCGCTCCGGGTCCATCGTCGTCTCCCAGAGCTGCTCGCTGTTCATCTCGCCGAGGCCCTTGAAGCGGCTGAGCTGCACGCCCTCGCGGCACAGCTCCATGACGGCGACGCGCAGGGCGTCGTACGTGGCCGGCGTGCGGGTGCGCGAGCCGCGCGCGAGCCGGAAGGGCGGCGTGCCCACCTGGTCGCGCAGCTTGGCTCGCGAGTTCCGCAGGCCGGCGAGCTCCCGCGAGGCGTAGATGCCGAGCGGGATGGTGACGGTGCGCGCCTCGCCGGTCGCGCGCTGGACCGAGCGGGCGAGCACCTCGCCCGCCGCCGGGTCGACGCCCTCCACGGTGAGCGTGGCGTGGTCGTCGGAGCCGCCCTCGACCGCGGCGACGAGGGCGTCGAGGTCCTCGCCCGGGTCGACGTCGGCCAGGTGGTGGTCGCGCAGGAAGTCCACGAGGGCGGACCCGTAGGTGGCGCGCAGGTTTCCCGACCAGGCCTCGTGCTCCTTGAGGGCGCGCTGGAAGCGCTGGTAGCGGGCCTTCGTGAGGCTCACCGAGCGGCCCCCGGCCTCCTCGAGCGCCAGGTCGCCGAGGTTGCGGTCGAGGAGCCACTCCTCGAGCTCGGCCTCCTTCTCGATGTACTGCTCCTGGTTGCCCTGCTTCACCTTGTAGAGCGGCGGACACGCGATGTAGACGTAGCCCTCCTCGATGAGCGGCCGCATGTGCCGGTAGAGGAAGGTCAGGATCAGCGTGCGGATGTGGGCGCCGTCCACGTCGGCGTCGGTCATGATGATGAGCTTGTGGTAGCGGGCCTTCGCGAGGTCGAAGTCCTCGTCGATGCCGGTGCCCATCGCCGTGATGATCGCCTGGATCTCGGTGTTCGAGAGGACCTTGTCGATGCGGGCCTTCTCGACGTTGATGATCTTCCCGCGCAGCGGCAGGATCGCCTGGAAGCTCGACTGGCGCGCCATGATCGCCGAGCCGCCGGCCGAGTCGCCCTCCACGAGGAACAGCTCGGTGGAGGCCGGGTCGCGGTCCGAGCAGTCGGCGAGCTTGCCGGGCAGGCTCGTGGAGTCCATCGCGCCCTTGCGGCGCGCCAGGTCGCGCGCCTTGCGGGCGGCGAGCCGGGCCTGGGAGGCGCTGATCGCCTTGCCGCAGATCGCGCGCGCCTCGGCCGGGTGCTCCTCGAGGTACTCCGCCAGCCGCTGGGTGACGGCGTGGTTGACGAAGCCCGTGATCTCGGAGTTGCCGAGCTTCGTCTTCGTCTGGCCCTCGAACTGCGGCTCGCCGAGCTTGACCGAGATGATCGCCGTCAGCCCCTCGCGGGTGTCCGGGCCCTCGAGGTTGTCGTCCTTCTCCTTGAGCATGCCCTTCGCGCGCGCGTAGTCGTTGAGCGTGCGGGTGAGGGCCGTGCGGAAGCCGGTGAGGTGGGTCCCGCCCTCGTGGGTGTTGATGTTGTTGGCGAAGCTGTAGACCGACTCGCTGTAGGCCCCGGTCCACTGCATGGCCACCTCGAGCGAGCCCTCCGGGGCCTCCGCCTCGAGGTAGACGATGTCGCGGTGCACGGGGTCGCGCGTGCCGTTGAGGTGGGCGACGAAGTCGCGGATGCCGCCCTCGAAGTGGTACTCGACCTCCCGCTCCTCGCCGCGCCGGTCGACCAGCCGCACGGTGAGCCCGCGGGTGAGGAACGCCGTCTCGCGGAAGCGCGTGGCCAGCGTCTCCCAGTCGAAGTCGGGCTCCTCGAAGATGTTCGGGTCGGGCAGGAACGTGTGCGTGGTGCCGGTGTCGTCGGCGTCGCCCACGCGCTCGACCGGGCCGAGCGGCACGCCGATCTCGTAGCGCTGCTCCCAGACGCCGCCGTCGCGCCGGACCTGCGTGACCAGGCTCTCCGAGAGCGCGTTGACCACGCTGATGCCGACGCCGTGCAGGCCGCCGGAGACCTTGTAGCCCTCGCCGCCGAACTTGCCGCCGGCGTGCAGCACGGTCATCACGACCTCGAGCGCGCTCCTGCCGCCCTGGTCGGCCATCGCCGCGACGGGGATGCCGCGCCCGTTGTCGGACACGGTGCAGGAGCCGTCCTGGTTGAGGATGATCTCAACCCGGTCGGCGTACCCCGCGAGGGCCTCGTCGACCGAGTTGTCGACGGCCTCGTAGACGAGGTGGTGGAGGCCCCGGGGACCCGTGGAGCCGATGTACATGCCGGGCCGGCGGCGGACCGCCTCCAGGCCCTCGAGGACGGTGATGTCCCCGGCGTCGTAGTGCGTGACCGACGGCGCGTCGGGCGTGGGCTGGATGTGCTGCCTCCTCTACGGGGATTCGAGGAAGTCTAGCACCCCCAGAGGCCGGAACGCCCTCCGATCTGCGCGCTTTGCAGGGAAATCAGTCGTGTTCGGCGGCCCTTCTGCGCCGGGCGGCGGCGGCCGCCGCGCGGGCCACGAGCTCGCGCAGCCGGGGGTCCTCCACGCCCGCCGCCGCCACGGTCCCGTGGGCGCGGTCGCCGGCGGTCGGCGGGGGCGGCGGCGTGGGCGGCGCGGGCGGGGGCGGGGCGGCCCCCGGCACGTGGTCGGCGACGGCGAACCGCAGCCCCGCGACCCCGGCCTCCGGGCACGTCGCCGCCAGCCGCGCGGTCAGCTCCTCGCGGCGCGCGGTGAGCTCGTGGGCCCAGGCCGCGCTCGAGCAGGCCACCGTCAGCACGCCGGCCCGGCTGCGGCGCACGGGGGCGCTGTGGGCCGCGGCGGCGGCGCCCACCACTTCGGCCCAGGCGGCGGCTGCCGCGCCCGCCGGGCCCGGTCCCGCGCCGGCGGCCGGCCCGCGCCGGTACCGGCGCACGACGTCGGCGGCGCTGAGCGGATCCTTGCGGCGACGGCGACGGCGCGGCCGCTCAGCCACGGACGGTCCCCGCCTCGATGCGCACCAGGGCGTCCGGGGGCTGGTCGAGCGCGTCGGCCGCCGCCGGGTCGGCGGTGGTCACGATCGTCTGGCCGCCGTCCCGCACCGCCTCCAGCAGCAGCCGCCGGCGCACCGGGTCGAGCTCGCTCAGCACGTCGTCCAGCAGCAGGATCGGCCGGGCGGCGCGCTCGCGCAGGTGGTCGCGGGCCGCCAGCAGCAGGGCCAGCGCCGCCGTGCGCTGCTCGCCCTGGCTGCCCTCGCGGCGCAGGTCCGCGGGTCCCGCCCCGATCAGCAGGTCGTCGCGGTGCGGGCCGGCGAAGGTGCCCGCGGCGGCGACCTCGCGCTCGCGGCGCGCGGCCAGCGACCCGGCCAGGGCCGCCTCGAGGTCGTCGTCGGGCACCTCGGCCAGCTCGGCGGGCGAGGCCTCGAGGCGCAGGAGCCCGGCGTCGCCGCCGCCGAGCCGCTCCAGCCAGCCGGCGAACGGGCCGGCGAGCGCCGCCACCCGGCGCGGCGGGCCGCCGCCACCCGGGCACCGAGCCGGGCCATCGGGGCCTCCCAGGCGGGCAGCGAGGCGCGCGAGGCCTCGCCGGCCCGCACCCGGCGCAGCAGGGCGTTGCGCTGCGCGAGCGCGTGCTGGTAGCCGGCCAGGTCGTCGGCGAACCCCGGGCTGGCGGCCTCGAGCACCCGGTCCAGCGCGCGCCGGCGGGCGGCGGGCGGCCCCTTCACCGCGCGCAGCTCGTCGGGCAGGAAGACCAGCACCGCGCGGGCCCGCCAGTCCGCCAGCCGGCGGACGGGCTCGCCGTCCAGGCGCAGCCGCCGGCCGCGGCCGGCCGCGAAGCCGATCTCGCGCCGGTGCAGCCCGGCCGGGCCGTCGAGCTCCAGGGCCACGTGCAGCGCCGGCGCGCCGCGTCGCACGGCCTCGGCCTCGCGCGCCGTGCGCGGCGAGACGCCCAGGCAGCCGAGCACGATCGCCTCCACGAGCGACGTCTTGCCGGCGCCGTTCGGGCCGGTCAGCAGCACCAGCCCGGCGGGGAGGTCGAGCGCCGCCCGGCGCCAGGGGCGGAGGTCGGCGACCTCCAGGCGCCGCGCCGCCCAGGCGGGGCGGCCGGCCGTGGCCTCAGGCGTTGAGCCGGATCGGCATGAGGAGGTAGCGGTAGTCATCCTCCGCCCCGCGCAGCAGGCCCGGCCGCAGCGGGCTGATGAGGCCGAGCCGCACCTCGTCGCCGTCCACGCTCTCCACGCCCGCGCGCAGGAACTCCACGTTGAAGCCGATCTCGAGGGGGTCGCCGGAGAACGCCGCCGGCAGCGACTCGCGGCCCTCGCCGACCTGGTCGCTCGTGGCCGAGATCGTGACCGAGCCGTCCTCGAACGCCAGCCTGACCGGCGTGTTGCGCTGAGCCAGCACGCCGATGCGCGTCAGCACGCCGAGCAGCTCGCCGCGGTCGAAGGCGACGTCGTGCTCGAAGGTGTCCGGCACGAGCTGGCGGTGGTCCGGGAACTGGCCCTCGATGATGCGGCTGGTCAGGCGCACGTCGCCGATGCGGAAGAGGGCCTGGCTCTCGCCCAGCACGACCTCGACGGCGTCGGCCTTCGCCACCCCGACCAGGCGGGACACCTCGCTGAGCGCGCGCGCCGGCACGATCGCCTCGCGCGTGTCGGCGGGCGGCGACTCGAGCGGGGCCTGCCGCACCGCGAGGCGGTACGAGTCGGTGGCGACCATCGTGAGGCCGTCGGGGCCGAGCCGCACGAGCACGCCGGTCAGCACCGGGCGCGTCTCGTCGCGCGAGGCGGCGCGCGCCACCCGGTCGATCGCCTCCACCAGCACGGCGGCCGGCATCGACAGGCCGGCGCCCTCGTCGGCGGGCAGCTCCGGGAAGTCGCTCGCCTGGAGGCAGTTGAGCGTGAACGACGAGCCGCCACCGGTCAGGGAGACGATCCCCTCCCCGGTGCGGTGCTCGAGCGTCACCGGCCCGTCGGCCATGGTCCGCACGATGTCGCCGGTCAGGCGCGGCAGCACCACGGCGCCGGGCGACTCGAGCGAGGCCTCCAGCGGCACCCGCAGCGACAACTCCATGTCGGTCGCCGCCAGCTCGCAGCGGCCGTCCTCGGCGCGCAGCAGCACGTGGGAGAGGATCTGGATGGTGCTCTTGGCGGAGGCGGCGCGGCCGGCGACCGCCAGCTTGCCCGCGAGCTCCTCCTTCGGCGAGACGAGGCGCACCGGGCGACCCTACCGGCTGGCGGGGACGCCCGCAGCCGCCCCGCCGCCCGTCATCCACCGCGTGGGGCGCGGCTCCCATGGGTACACAAGGAAAGAGCGCTTCTCGGTCGTAGTGGTCATAGGCCCTGTCGACTGGGTGGATGGTCTACGTCGTGCCTGCATACGGGGGCGAACGCCCTGTGCGCCCGCCCGTGGGCGGACCGCGCGCCGGGGCCCCCTGCCTCCCCAGCCGTCCCCAGGCCGTCGGGCGGGGACGGGCGCGGCGGTGGAGCGTGGGGAGGCGCGGCGCCGCCCGTCCCCGGTCCCCTCCACCGTCAGGCCTCGGGGCGCTTCCCGGTCAGCCGGGAGGTCAGGGTCTGCACCGCGGTGAGCACCTCGCCCTCGCCGGTCATCTGGTCGCCCACCTTCTGGACCGCGTACATCACCGTGGTGTGGTCGCGACCGCCGAACGCGCGCCCGATGGCGGGCAGCGACGCGTCGGTGAGCTCGCGCGAGAGGTACATCGCCACCTGGCGGGGGCCCACGATGCGGCGGGTGCGCTTGTCGCCGGTCAGCTCCTGGAGCGTCACCCCGTAGTAGCGGCAGACCTCGCTCTGGATGACCTCGATCGACAGCACCCCCTCGTCGGCCGGGAAGAGGTCCTCGAGGATCTCGTGGGCGAGCTCCACGTTGATGCGCCGGCCGGAGATGGAGGCGTGGGCCACCACCCGGGTGAGCGCGCCCTCGAGCGCGCGCACGTTGGTCGCGACCCGGCCGGCGATGAACTGGAGCACCTCGGGGTCGTGGATCTCGTATCCGTCTGCCCGCACCCGCTTCTGCAGGATCGCGATGCGGGTCTCGATGTCGGGCGGCTGCACGTCGGTGATGAGGCCCATCTCGAACCGGCTGCGCAGCCGGTCCTCGAGGGTGGCGATCGCCTTCGGCGGCCGGTCCGACGAGATGACGATCTGCTTGCCGCTGTCGTGCAGCGCGTTGAAGGTGTGGAAGAACTCCTCCTGCGTCTGCTCGCGGCCCTGGAGCGACTGGATGTCGTCGATCAGGAGGATGTCCGTGCTGCGGTAGCGGTCCTTGAAGGAGCGGATGCCCCCGTCGCGCAGCGCGTTGATGAACTCGTTGGTGAACGTCTCGACCGAGACGTAGGTCACCGCCAGCTCGGGGTGGTTGGCGGCGACGAAGTGGCCGATGGCGTGCAGCAGGTGCGTCTTGCCGAGGCCGACGCCGCCGTAGATGAAGAACGGGTTGTAGGCGCGCGCCGGCTGCTCGGCCACCGTGAGGGCGGCCGCGGCCGCGAAGCGGTTCGACGGCCCCTGGACGAAGGCCTCGAACGTGAAGCGCGGCTGCAGGCCGGTCGGCCGGCGCGGCACCACCCGCGCCGGCGGCGGCGGCGCGTCGGCGGTCGCCGGCCGGGGCGCCGGCGGCGGGCCCGGCGACGACGAGCGCCCGCCCCCGGGCGCGGCGCCGTCCCCGGGCGCGACCTCGTCGGCCGGCCGGTCCTCGACGGTGATCTCCACCTCGAGGTCGGTGCCGCGCACCTCGAAGAGCGCGTCGCGCAGCAGCGGCAGGTAGCGTTGGCGGATCCACTGGCGCAGGAGCTCGGTCTCGACCGCGAGCACGATCCGGTCGTCGGCCAGCACCACCGGCCGCGCCCCGCCGAACGCGAACTTGTACACCTGGCCGTTGAGGGTCGAGCGGAGCCGCTCGCGCACCTCCTTCCAGACGGCGTCGCGTTCGTGGGCCGGGGCGGTGTTGGACGGCATTCCGGTCTCCGGGGTCGGCGG